>NZ_JBFBAV010000001.1:0-397723 GCF_040689505.1 Streptomyces sp. NPDC051211 | reverse complement strand
CGCCCCGTGCCTCAAAGGCCGGTGGGGCTGGGGGTGGGGCTGCGCCCCAGGCCCCGTGCCTCAAAGGCCGGTGGGGCTGGGGGTGGGGCTCCGCCCCGGACCCCGCGCCTCAAAGGCCGGCGGGGCTGGGGGTGGGGCTCCGCCCGGGCCCAGCCGCCTGCGGGCAGTGCTCGCCCCGAGCCTCCAGCCAGGGCTGCGTCCCAGCTGGCGCCCCCAGGGCCCCGCCCCTCACCCCGGCGGGCGTCTCACGTGGCGCGGAGGGCCGGTCAAGGCCCTGAGGAGGGCTCGGCGGGCCGTGTAGCGGGCGAGGGTCGTTGCGCGGCGGGCCTTGCGTGTGAGCGCCGCCCGGGGCTCGGCGGGCCGGGGCTCGGGCATGGGGCGGGGCCTCCTCTTGAAGATGGGAACCATTTTCATCTACTCTAGCGGCATGGCCCGCAACGAACTACGCCCGATCATCAAGCTCCGCTCCACGGCGGGCACCGGCTACACCTACGTCACCCGCAAGAACCGCCGGAACGACCCCGACCGGCTGGTCCTCCGCAAGTACGACCCGGTCGCCGGCCGCCACGTCGACTTCCGCGAGGAGCGCTGAACCAGCACATGAAGAACGGAATCCACCCCGCCTACGCGCCCGTCGTCTTCCGCGACAAGGCCGCCGACTTCGCCTTCCTCACCCGGTCCACCGCCACCAGCGACAAGACCGTGATCTGGGAGGACGGCAACACCTACCCCGTCATCGACGTCGAGATCTCCTCGGCGAGCCACCCCTTCTACACCGGCACCGCGCGGGTCCTCGACACCGCCGGCCGCGTCGAGCGCTTCGAGCGCCGGTACGGGAGCCGGAAGTGAGACTGCCCGTCGTGATCGTCGGCGGGCTGCACTCGGACGCGCGGAAGGAGGTCGTGGAGACGCTGCTCCGCGCGGTGCCGGGCAGCGTCGCACTGCACCACGACCTCTCCACCGCCGCCGAGGGCACCGTGCGGCGCACGGTCCGCGACGCGTCCGGCGTGCAGGGAACCGGAGAGGCCCCGCTCGTCAACGACTGCGCGTGCTGTGCGCTGCGCGACGACCTGGTCCCGGAGCTCGAACGGCTGGCGGCCGGCGGCGATCTCTGCCGGCTCGCCGTCGTCGAGCTCTGGGACTCGGTCGAACCCAAGGCGATGGCCGAGGTGGTCGCCGCGCACGGCGCGGACTTCCTCCGGCTGACCAATGTGGTGACCGCCGTCGACCCCGCCCTGCTGCTCGACTGCCTCGGCAACGGCGACGACCTCGCCGAGGCGGGCCTGGCGGCCGCCGCCACCGACGGGCGGACCATCGCCGACACCTGGGCCCGGCAGCTCGAGTACGCGCCGGTGCTCGCCCTCGTCGACAGCGAGGAGGCGGACGAAGAGGACGCCGCGCTGCTCACCCAGCTGCACCCGACCGCCCGGCGGCTGCCGGCCGGCTCGCCCGAGCTCGTACGGGCGGCCCTGGAAGGGGAGTTCGACGTGGCGGCGGCCGCCGACCGGCAGCACCCGGCCTGCGCCCTGCTGCCGCAGGAGGCCGACGAGTGCGGAGTGGCCACCTTCGTGTGGCACCGGACCCGGCCCTTCCACCCCGGCCGCCTCTACTCCGCCCTGGAGGATCTGACCTGCGCGGCAGCCCGCAGTCGGGGCCGCTTCTGGCTGGCCGACCGGCCCGAGACCCTGCTCGCCTGGGACGCGGCGGGCGGCGCGCTCTGCGTGGAGGGCGCCGGCCCCTGGCTGGCCTCGCTGCCCGATGCCGCGTGGGAGATGGTCCCGCCGGTGCGGCGGGCGGCCGCCGCCCTCGACTGGCACCCCGAACACGGGGACCGCTGCCAGCACCTGGTCTTCACCTCGCCCGGCCTGGACCGGGAGGCGCTGGCCGGGCTGCTGGAGTCCTGCCTGCTCGACGACGCCGAGTACGCCGCTGGCCCCGAGGGCTGGGCCCGGCTGCCGCGGGCCTTCGACGCCCTGCTCGACCACGTCGCCTGAACCACCCCGCTCGGAAGCTCAAGGAGAACCGAACATGGCCCGCCGACGAGAAGTGCGCCCGACCAGGGCGTCGCGGCCCAATCCGCTGGACGCAGCCGGAATTACGTACATCGACTACAAAGAGACCGATCTGCTCCGTAAGTTCATCTCGGACCGCGGGAAGATACGCAGCCGCCGCGTCACCCGGGTGAGCGTGCAGCAGCAGCGTGACCTGGCCCGGGCCATCAAGAACGCCCGTGAAATGGCCCTGCTGCCCTACGGACCCGCCTCTGCGTGATCAAGGAACCACCCCGCGTGCACGTGCATCTGCCCATGCAGACGCGTATGAACAGAGCTATGATCCGGTGCAGTTGACATCTGCACTATCGGGGGCTTCCTGTGGACCACGCGTACAACGGGATGGCAGCTGCAGAGCTAGACGGGGTGACCTGGCAGAAGAGCAGGCACAGCAACTCGCAGGGTTCCTGCGTGGAGTTCGCCAAGCTGCCGGGCGGTGACGTGGCCGTGCGCAACTCGCGCTTCCCGGACGGGCCGGCCCTCGTGTACACACCGGCCGAGATAGAGGCCCTGCTGCTCGGCGCAAAGGACGGGGAATTCGACCATCTGATCAGCTGATCCATCGATCGGATGATCAAGCCATGCACGTGCACTGGCCGGGACCGATCGCTGTGATCGGTCCCGGCCAGTGGTGTGTGGCGTGGGTTGTGTTCGGCGCCTGATCGGGTCTGATCGGGACGGATTGCGTCCATTTTCGTCAGATTGCTCCGACTCCTCCGGGCGCGGGTCAGTCCTGGAGCAGGAACAGCGCCCAGACCACCTTGCCGGTCAGCCGGCCCGCGAGCGGGTGCCAGCCCCAGCTGTCGCTGTACGAGTCCACCAGGAACAGCCCGCGCCCCGATTCCGCGTCGCTGTTCTCGTCCGTCTTCTCCGGTGAGAAGCAGCCCCCGGGGCTGTCCTCGCTGGGATCGCGCACCGCGCACACCAGCCGGGTGCTCCACCGCATCAGGTGCAGCCGGACCGGCGGGTCCTGCTCCCCGCCGCGCGCGTCCTTCGGCAGGGCGTGCCGCAGGGCGTTGGTGACGAGTTCGGAGACCACCAGGGACACGTCGTCGAAGCGGTCCTCCAGCCCCCACTGGCCGAGCGTCGACCGGGTGAACGAGCGGGCGCCGCGCACCGCTTCGTACCGGGCCGGGAGGGCGCAGGAGGCGGACCCGGAGACGGCCGTGGGGTCGACCGGGGGCAGCCCCTGCCGTAACGGCTCGAGCATGGTCGATCCATTCATCCCCATGCGAGGCACTCCCGGGATTCGCGGACGGAGCGGCGGCTGTGTCCATGAAAAAACTGCGGGGTGGGTCGGGCGTCGGCGCGAAAGAGCACGCAGGCGCGGCACCATGGTTCCGAATGGCGCTGCCGGATGCAAGGGCAGATGCACGTGCACGCGCCGGACCTGTCCACTCCCGTGACGGTTCTTGCTCATTTCTTCCTACGCATACTTACGGACTTCTTTTCCGGGAGCCCGTATTCCGTTACAGAACGAGTACGGCCCGATGCGTTTTGGTGGCAGACTGCGGGCCCTGGGGTACGGGGGCCCCGCGACGCGCTCATAGCGATGGGGAGGGCAGGACAAGTGACCGCAGAAGCGAGCGGTTCTGTGGTGCGCCGCATCCTCCTGGGCTCGCAGCTCAGGCGGCTCCGAGAATCCCGCGGGATCACCCGTGAGGCGGCCGGTTACTCGATCCGCGCATCCGAATCGAAGATCAGCCGCTTGGAGTTGGGAAGGGTGAGCTTCAAGGCCAGGGACGTCGAGGACCTCCTCACGCTCTACGGAGTCACGGACGGCACCGAGCGGGAGTCCCTCCTCGGACTGGTCCGCGAGGCCAACGCGGCGGGCTGGTGGCACAGTTACGGCGACGTGCTGCCGGGCTGGTTCCAGACCTACATCGGCCTGGAGGGCGCCGCCTCGCTCATCCGGATCTACGAAGTCCAGTTCATCCACGGCCTGTTGCAGACCGAGGCGTATGCGCACGCCGTGGTCAGCCGCGGCATGCCCGAGGCCACCGCGGCCGAGATCGACCGCCGGGTCGCCCTCCGCCTGGAACGCCAGAAGGTCCTGGTCTCCGAGAACGCCCCGCTCTTCCACGCCGTCCTCGACGAGGCCGCGCTGCGCCGCCCCTACGGCGACCGCGCCGTCATGCGGGGCCAGTTGGAGCACCTCATCGAGATCTCGCAGCGGCCCAACGTGCGGCTGCAGGTGATGCCCTTCTCCTTCGGCGGTCACGCCGGCGAGAGCGGAGCCTTCACCCTGCTCCGCTTCCCCGAGTCCGACCTCCAGGACATCGTCTATCTGGAACAGCTCACCAGCGCCCTCTACCTGGACAAGGACGAGGAAGTGGCGCAGTACGACCGGGCGATGGAGCGGCTCCAGCAGGACTGCCCGGACCCCGGCCAGACCCGGGACGTTCTCCGTGGTCTTCTCCAACTGTCTTGATTCGCACGTAGTATGACGTCTGATCAGTCTCCGGTGCAGCGCCCGGGTGCGCGCCTGCAGTAAGGGATGGCATGGCCATATTCGAGGACCTGGCCCACCAGTACATCGACGGCGAATGGCTGGCCGGCACCGGGTCGTGGGACATCATCGACGTCAACCCGTACAACGGTGAGAAGCTCGCTGCCATCACCGTGGCCACCGTCGAGCAGGTCGACCGTGCCTACCGTGCCGCCGAGCGGGCGCAGGCCGAGTGGGCGCGGACCAGCCCTTACACCAGACGCACCGTCCTCGAACGCGCCCTGAGAATCACCGAGGAGCGCGAGAAGGACATCGTCGAGGCGATGATCGACGAGCTCGGCGGGACCCGCCCCAAGGCCGAGTACGAGGTCCACCTCGCCAAGGAGTTCATCCGCGAGGCCATCCAGCTGGCCGTCCGCCCCGAGGGGGAGATCCTGCCCTCCCCGGTCGAGGGCAAGGAGAACCGGGTCCAGCGCCTCCCGGTCGGCGTGGTCGCGGTGATCAGCCCCTTCAACTTCCCCTTCCTGGTGACCATGAAGTCGGTCGCACCCGCCCTGGCCCTCGGCAACGCCGTCGTGATCAAGCCGAACCAGAACGCCCCGGTGGTCGGCGGCGGGGTGATCGCCAAGATCTTCGAGGACGCCGGGCTCCCGGCCGGCCTGCTGAACGTCCTGGTCACCGACATAGCCGAGATAGGCGACGCGCTGCTCACCCACCCGGTCCCGAAGGTGATCTCCTTCGCGGGCTCCGACCGGGTCGGCCGGCACGTGGGCTCGGTCGCCGCCCGCCACTTCAAGCGGACGGTGCTGGAACTCAGCGGCAACAGCGCCCTGGTGGTCCTCGACGACGCCGACATCGACTACGCGGTCGACGCGGCGGTCTTCAGCCGGTTCGTCTACCAGGGCCAGGTCTGCATGGCGGCCAACCGGATCCTCGTCGACCGGTCCGTGGCCGAGGAGTTCACCGAGAAGTTCACCGCCCGGGTGAAGGCCCTGCGCACCGGCGACCCGCACGACGCCGACACCCACATCGGCCCGCTGATCAACTCCTTCCAGGCCGACGCCCTGACCGCCCTCGTGGACCGGGCGGTCGAGGAGGGCGCGCAGGCGCTGGTCCGGGGGTCTACGCGCGGCAACCTCGTCGAGCCCACCGTGCTGGCCGGGATCCCCGAGGGCTCGCCGCTGCTCGGCCAGGAGATCTTCGGCCCGGTGGCCCTGCTGGTGGTGTTCGACGGGGAGGAGGAGGCCGTACGGCTGGCCAACGAGACCCCGTACGGACTGAGCGGCGCGGTGCACACCCGGGACGTCGAGCGCGGCGTGCGGTTCGCCGAGCGGATCGAGACCGGCATGATCCACGTCAACGACTCCACCATCGGGGACGAGCCGCTCGCCGCCTTCGGCGGGGAGAAGGACTCCGGACTGGGCCGGCTCAACGGCCGGGCCACCGTCGAGGCCTTCACCACCCAGAAGTGGATCTCGGTGCAACACGGCCGGAGTTCCTTCCCCTTCTAGGACAGGAACTGACCGCAAGCCTCCGTAGCGTGTTTCTTGTCGGCGCGGGGCGTCGGCGGGGAGACATCGCGACATCCACGGAAGAGGCGGTTGATCATGGCTCAGCTTTCCACCGAGGTCATCGGCGACGAGCGCGGCACGCTCCTGGCCTTCGTAGAGGCCCAGCGGACCGCGATCCGCGAGGCCCTGGACGGGCTCACCGAGGAGCAGGCGGCGAGCCGTCCGAGCGCCAGCGAACTCTCGCTGTCCGGGCTGGTCAAGCACGCGGCCGAGGCCGAGTTCCACTGGCTGCGGATGGCCCAGCAGCGGCCCAATGAGCGGTTCCGCTCCAACGGGGCCTGGAGGGACGGCTTCCGGCTGACGGACGACGAGAACATCCCGTCCGCGCTCGCCTTCTGGGAAGAGGTCAGGGCCGAGCTGGAGGCCTTCATCGCGGCCGTCCCCAGCCTGGACGACACCTTCCCGCTGCCCGAGGCCCCCTGGTTCCCGAAGGACGGGAAGGTCTCGATGCGGTGGCTGCTGCTGCACCTGGTGGAGGAGTACGCCCGGCACGCCGGGCACGCGGACATCATCCGGGAGTCCCTGGACGGCACCAAGGCCATGGGCTGACCGCCCGGCCGTTCCCGCCCCGCCGGACCTGCCCGGCCCCGCCGTTCCCGCCCGGCCCGGCTGGATAGCCTGGGCCCCATGTCAGCGATCCGGCTTCTCGTCCTCGGGGCGGTCCGCCAGCACGGGCGGGCCCACGGCTACCAGGTGCGCAACGACCTGGAGTACTGGGGCGCGCACGAGTGGTCGAACGCCAAGCCCGGCTCGATCTACCACGCGCTCAAGCAGATGGCCAAGCAGGGAGTGCTGCTCGCGCACGAAGTGGCCCCGAGCGCGGCCGGCGGCCCGCCGCGTACCGAGTACGAGATGACGGAGGCCGGCCGCGAGGAGTACTTCCGGCTGCTGCGCGAAGCCCTCTCGGCGTACGACCAGAAGCGCGACGCGCTGTCGGCGGCGCTCGGCTTCATGGTCGACCTGCCCCGCGCGGAGGTGCTGGAGCTGCTCCGGCGGCGGCTGGACGGGCTGGCGGAGTGGCGTACGGCGGTGACCGAGTACTACACGCCGGAGGGCGGCCCGGAACAGCTCGGGCACATCGGCGAGATCATGCACATGTGGGTCCACTCGGCCGAGGTGGAGGCTGAGTGGACCCGGGGGCTGATCGCCCGGATCGAAGGCGGCGCGTACTCCTTCGCCGGTGAGGGCGGGGACCCCTTCGTGGGCGTGCTGGCCGAGGGCCAGGAAAACCCCTTCGCTTAATCAAGTTTGACTAGCCCGGGTGCCGGGGATACCTTGGCCGACCCGGCTAATCAAATTTGACTAGCTCGGTATCTCTTCAGGGAGTGGTTCTGCTGATCGTGCTCGAAGGCGTTCACAAGCGGTACGGAGAGAAGCCGGCCCTGGCCGGCCTGGACCTGGAGGTGAAGCCCGGGACCGTGCATGCCGTCCTCGGCCCCAACGGAGCCGGCAAGACCACGGCCGTCCGGGTGATGAGCACCCTGCTGCGGCACGACGAGGGCGTGGTCCGGGTCGCCGGGCACGACGTGCGCACCGAGGCGGCGGCCGTCCGCGCCCGGATCGGCCTGCTGGGCCAGCACGCGGCGCTGGACGAGGAACTGGACGGTCGGCAGAACCTGGAGATGTTCGGCCGGCTCCACCACCTGGGCGCGCGCCGGGCCGGCGTGCGGGCGGACGAACTCCTGGACCGCTTCGCGCTCGCGGACACCGGCCGCAAGCCGGTCAAGCAGTACAGCGGCGGCATGCGCCGCCGGCTGGACCTGGCGGCCTCGCTCATCACCGAACCCGCGGTGCTGTTCCTGGACGAGCCCACCACCGGCCTCGACCCGCGCGGCCGGGCCGAGGTGTGGAGCGCGGTCCGCTCGCTGGTGGGCGGCGGGACGACCGTCCTGCTCACCACCCAGTACCTGGAGGAGGCCGACCAGCTGGCCGACCGGATCGCGCTGGTCGACGGCGGGCGGGTCGCCGCCGAGGGCACCGCCGACGAGCTCAAGGCCCTAGTGGGCGGCACCCGGGTGGAGCTGGCCCTGGCGGACGCAGCGGCCCTGGCGGCCGCGGCCCGGGCCCTGCCGGGAGCCGCGGTCCGCGAGGAGGAGCTGCGGCTCAGCCTGCCCGCGGCCGGCGCCGCCGATCTGGCGGCGGCCGTCCGGGCGCTGGACGAGGCCGGGGTGGAGGCGGCGGACATCGCGCTCCGCCGGCCGACGCTGGACGAGGTGTTCCTGCGGCTGACCGACCGCTCCGACGACTCCGTGGAGGTGACCGCATGAGCACGGCCTGGGCGGTGCAGGATTCCTGGACGATGACCCGGCGCGAGCTCGCGCACTGGGGACGGCAGCCGGTGCAGGTGCTCGTCGGGCTGGTGTTCCCGGTGATGATGCTGCTGATGTTCGGCTTCCTGGTCGGCGGCGGGCGGGGCATCGACGGCGAGTACGTCGAGTTCCTGGTGCCCGGCATGCTGGCGCTGACCATGGCCTTCGGGCTGGAGGCCACCATGACCGCGGTGACCCGGGACCTGGACAAGGGAGTGATCGACCGCTTCCGGTCCATGCCGATGTCCTCGTCGGCGGTGCTGGTCGGCCGGAGCACGGCGGACATGATCCAGTCGGCCCTGGGGCTGGCGGTGCTGGCCGGGGTCGGGCTCGCGCTGGGCTGGCGCTGGCACGGCTCGTTCCCGGCGGCCCTCGCCGCCTTCGGCCTGCTCCTGCTGTTCCGGTTCGCCATGCTGTGGATCGGCATCTGGCTCGGCATGGTCGCGGGCAAGCCGGAACTGGTGCAGGCGGTGCAGATCCTGGTCTGGCCGGTGGGCTTCCTGTCCAACGCGTTCGCGACCCCGGAGTCGATGCCGGGCTGGCTGGGCACGGTGGTCGAGTGGAACCCGATGTCGGCGACCGCCACGGCGGTCCGCGAGCTGTTCGGCAACCCGGCGGCCGCATCCGCCTCCTGGGCCTCGGACCACGCGGCCCTGCTGGCGGTCCTCTGGCCGGTGCTGCTGCTGGCGGTGTTCTTCCCGTTGGCGGTGGGCCGCTTTCGCGGACTGAGCCGCTAGCCCCCCGCCTGCGAAGAGAGCGCGTCAGCGCACCGACCGGCCGTCCTCGGTCAGCTGCATCTGGGGGCGGCCGGTCACCAGTAGCCAGGCCGGCAGCACCGCCACGCACAGGAGCGGCAGCACCCCCGTCGTGGGGGCCAGCACGGCCGCGGTGAACAGGCTCAGCCAGCCCTGCCGGGTGGTGGCCAGCAGGACGCCCAGCACCCCGCAGGTGGTCCCCACCATCGGGTGTACGGCGGGCACCAGGGCGTGCGCCGTCAGCCCCAGGGCGACCCCGATGAAGACCGCCGGGAAGATCCGGCCGCCCCGGAACCCGGCCGAGGCCGCCACCACCAGCGCCACCAGCTTGACCAGGCACATCAACAGCAGCGCGCCCCACGCGTACGCGCCGGGGTCCGAGGTCAGCTCGCGCATCTGGTCCAGGCCCTTGAAGAGGGTGAGCCGGCCGCCGAGGGCCCCCAGCAGCCCGAGCACCACCCCTCCGGCGGTCAGTGCCAGCACCGGGTTCGGGAGGGCGTGGAACACCCGGTGCACGTACGGGAAGGCGTAGACGCCGGCCAGTCCCAGCAGCGCGGCCGCCGAGGCGACCACCATCGCGGCGAGCAGGTCGCCCCAGCCCGGGCTGCCGAAGTCGGGCAGGGTCGTCCGGAAGGACTCGTGCGCGAGCAGCGAAGAGGTGAGGCTGCCCGCACCCGCAGCGATCAGCGGTGCGAACAGCCGGTCCCACAGCGGGGCCGGGTCCGTGTCCGCGCGGCTCGCCGCCATCGTCTCCGTCAGCACCAGGGCCGCCGCCACCGGCGTGCCGAACAGCGCCCCGACCGTCCCCGCCACGCCCAGCCCGACCCACAGGGTGCCCGGCCGGGCCGGGGCGAACCGGCTCCCGAGCCAGAAGGCGAGGGCGACGTTCGAGGCGACGATGGGGTTCTCCGGGCCGAGGCTCACCCCGCCGGCCAGGGTCAGCCCGCCGGCGAGCAGCAGCCCCGGAACCCACCGGGGGTCCATCGGCGCCTCCACCAGCCCGCTGGTGGCCGGGTCCGGGCCGGCATGCCCGTACACCTTCCACACCACCAAGCCGGACAGGACGCCGATCCCGGTCAGCACGATCAGCATCCAGGCCACCGAGTAGCGGCCGAGCCCGACCGCGTCCGGCAGGACCTCCCACAGCACCTTCTCCAGCTGGTCCGCGGCCACCGTCACGCCCACCAGCAGCAGGGCGGAGCCGACTCCTACAGCCAGCGCGGGGAGGATCAGAGGGAGCAGAGCGCGGGCGGCAGGCGTCATCCGCTTAACGTAAAGGGGCAATTCGCCCCTATCGCGGAGGCGTGCGGGCTTGCACCTCACGTCGCGTGAGGGCTCACAGTGAGGTGCGTACCCGATCAGAGGAGCGGAAACGATGGGCTACTCCGTGGGCCAGGTCGCCGGTTTCGCCGGAATCACGGTGCGCACCCTGCACCACTACGACGAGATCGGCCTGCTCTCCCCGAGCGGCCGCAGCCGCGCGGGCCACCGGCGGTACGACGACGCCGATCTGGACCGGCTGCAGCGGATCCTGTTCTACCGGGAGCTCGGTTTCCCCCTCGACGAGGTCTCGGTCCTGCTGGACGACCCGGATTCGGACCCGAAGGAGCACCTGCGCAGGCAGCACGCCCTGCTGTCCGACCGGATCACCAGGCTCCAGCAGATGGCCGAGGCCGTTGAGCGCGCCATGGAGGCACAGAAGATGGGCATCAACCTCACGCCCGAGGAGCGGTTCGAGGTCTTCGGCGAGAACGACCCCGAGCAGTACGCGGAGGAGGCCGAACGGCGGTGGGGCGGCACGGAGGCGTATGCGGAGTCGCAGCGCCGGGCCGCGTCGTACACCAAGGACGACTGGAAGCGGATGCAGGACGCGTACGCCGACTGGAACGCCCGCTACGCGGCCCTGCTGGCCGAGGGTGAACCCGCCGACGGCGAGCGGGCCATGGACCTGGCCGAGGAGCACCGGCAGCACATCGACGCCTGGTTCTACGACTGCGGGTACGAGATGCAGCAGTGCCTGGGTGAGATGTACGTCGCGGACGAGCGCTTCAGGGCGACCTACGAGGCGGTGCACCCGGGTATGGCCGAGCACCTGCGGGACGCGATCCTGGCGAACGCCCTTCGCAAGGGGTGAGTGGAACCGGGGGGTGGCGGTGTGCGTTGATAATTGAGGGCACGACTGCCCACCGCACCGCCCCCACCCCGAATCCAGGAGCCCGGATCTCGTGAACACCCTCGCCCTCGCCCCGGAGTGGCTGTCGCCGGACTACCTGATTTCGCACTTCGGGCTGCCCGGCATCCTCATCATCGTCTTCGCGGAGTCGGGGCTGTTCGCCTTCCTCCCGGGTGACTCCCTGCTGTTCACGGCAGGTCTGCTCGTCGCGGACGGGCAGTACATCACCCAGCCGCTGTGGCTGGTCTGCACCCTGATCGTGGCCGCCGCGATCATCGGCGACCAGGTCGGCTACATGATCGGCAAGTTCTTCGGGCCGAAGCTGTTCAACCGGCCGAACTCGAAGCTCTTCAAGCGGGAGAACCTCGACAAGGCGCACGAGTTCATGGACAAGCACGGCCCCAAGGCCATCGTGCTCGCCCGGTTCGTCCCGATCATCCGGACCTTCGCGCCGATGGTCGCGGGCGCCGGCTCCATGAAGTACCGCACGTTCCTGACGTACAACATCATCGGCGGCATCGGCTGGGGCGCCGGTGTGACGGTGGCGGGCTACTGGCTCGGCCAGATCGAGTTCATCAAGACCAATGTCGAGCCCATCCTGGTCGGCATCGTCCTGGTCTCGGTCATCCCGGTGGCCATCGAGGTCATGAAGGCCCGCAAGGAGGCGAAGGCCGCGGCCGCCGAGGGCATCGACCCCGCCGACGGCTCGGCCCCGCAGGCCGCCGGCCAGGGCGGCCGCGGCCGCCACGCCAAGCGCTAGAGACACACCGGCCGGCGCACCCGGAGCGGGCTCAGAAGCCCCGGGTGCGCTTGGCCGCCCGGCGCTTCGCGGCGCTCGCCGCCCCCGGCATCCGCATGAACAGCCGCGAGGTCTCCGACCCCAGGTTCACCCCGATCGCGATGGCCAGCGCGATCGCCGCCGCGTTGGTCAGCGAGGCCAGGCCCGCGTCCAGCCGGTTCTCGGCGATGGACAGCAGCCCGTAGTACGTCGCCGAGCCCGGCAGCAGCGGGCCGATCGCCGCCGTGACGTACGGCAGGGCCGAGGCGAACCGGTAGCGCGAGAAGAGCTGCCCGAACAGGCCCACCAGCCCGGCCGCGACCGCGGTCGACGGCACCGGCGCCAGCTCGGCGGCCCGCAGCGCACCGAAGGTCACCCAGGCGACCCCGCCGTTCAGGGTGACGATCCACACCGTGGACCGCTCCTGCTGGAGCAGGATCGCGAAGGTGAAGACCAGCACCATCGAGGCGGCGATCTGGATCAGCGGCCGGTCCGGGATCTGGAGCACGTCGTCCGGGTCGGGCGCGGCCCCCAGCTGGAGGCCGACGTAGATCACCGCCAGCACTCCGATGATGATCCCGATGAACAGGTACATCACCTCCAGCAGCCGGGCCGAGGCGGTGATGTAGTAGCCGGTCAGGCCGTCCTGCACGGCCGCCACCAGGGCGCGTCCGGGCAACAGCGCGAACAGCCCGCCGGTGATCACGGCGGAGGCCCGGACATCGATCTCGGCGACCTTGAGGGCCACGCCGATCGCGGCGGGCGGCATCGCGGCCACCACGAACTGGTAGAACTCCGGCAGCCCGCGGCCCGCACAGAACCAGGCCAGCCGGTCGCCGAGCACCGCGCCCAGGGCGGCCGCGAAGAACACGAAGACCCCGCCGCCGACCAGGATGGAAGCCGCTCCCGCCAGCAGTCCGGCGGCGGCCGTCAGCACCCAGGTGGGGTAGGGGTGCCGGTTGCGGCGGATCTCCGCCAGCCGCCGGTACGCCTCCTCCAGGGTGATCTCGACCTCGTGCGCGCTGATGTCGTCGACCAGCCGGTACACGGCCGCCAGCCGGGTGTAGTCGGTGCCGCGGCGGCGGACCGTCCGGCTAGCCGTCACGGGGTGGTCCACCAGGGAAGGCTGGTGGCTGATCGACAGCATGGTGAAGGTGACGGTCGGCTCGCAGCGGTCCAGCCCGTAGCTGCGGGCCACCGCGAACATGGCCGCCTCCACGTCCTCCGCGCCCTCGCCGCCGGCCAGCAGCAGCTCCCCGATCCGCAGGGTCAGGTCGAGGACCCGGCCCACCGCGGGGCCCGCCTCGGTCGGCTTCTGGGCTGGCTCGGCCACCGGCCGGACGTCGACCGGCATGCGGAGCATGGTCCGCATCCGGTCCTGCCAGGGCGATTCCTTGATGCGGTGGAGCGGGAAGCCGTGCCCGGGGATGTAGGCGGGCGGCGAGTGGGCCGCGCTGTAGGTGCTGGGCGTGGCGAAGGCGGAACCCGTTTCGGGCGCGGCCTCGGCCGGCTCGGTGCCCGCCGGAAGGGCGAACTCGGAGGTCGGCTCGTCCTCGGGCGACACCTCCGGGGCCGTCCCCGGGGGCGGCGTGAACGCGCTGTGCGCCTCGTCGGAACGGGGCTTCCTGTCCTCTTCCCCCTCGGCCTCCGCCGCCACGCGCCCTCCACTCCCCGGTCACCCGGGTATCAGTATGCGGAACCGTTTCATCCGCGGCTGCCCCGGATACGCCGAAGGGCACCCCCGGACGACCGGGAGTGCCCTTCGGGGCGTTACGGGGGCGGGATCAGTGGTGACCGCCCTGCGCCTGCAGGCGCTTGAAGGAGGCCTCGATCTCGGCCTCGGCCTCGGTGCGGCCCACCCAGTTGGCGCCCTCGACCGACTTGCCCGGCTCCAGGTCCTTGTAGACCTCGAAGAAGTGCTGGATCTCCAGGCGGTCGAACTCGGAGACGTGGTGGATGTCGCGCAGGTGCTCGACGCGCGGGTCGGAGGCCGGCACGCACAGCAGCTTGTCGTCGCCGCCCGCCTCGTCGGTCATCCGGAACATGCCGATCGCGCGGCACTTGATCAGGCAGCCCGGGAAGGTCGGCTCGTCCAGGATGACCAGCGCGTCCAGCGGGTCGCCGTCCTCACCGAGGGTGTTCTCGACGAAGCCGTAGTCGGCCGGGTAGCTGGTGGAGGTGAACAGGCGACGGTCCAGACGGATCCGGCCGGTCTCGTGGTCCACCTCGTACTTGTTCCGCGAACCCTTGGGGATCTCGATGGTGACGTCGAACTCCACGTCCTGCTCCTCCATGATCAGCTTCTGCAAGCTCGATTGCTTCGAGTGATAGCGCGTCCGGCCCAGCCCTGCCGGGTGGGGTGCCATGCTCGCGGCAAGACGCAGTGGTTAAGTGTCCCTCACGCACACGTGTGATCGCGAAAGGGGCTGGTCCGAGTGCCATTGATCAGAACCTGGCAGCTCGTCGCGGGTTCGGCCGCCGCAGGCCTGATCCTGTCGGCCGGCGCGGTGGTGGCCGCAGGTCCGTGGGACTCGGGCCAGCGTAAGGCCGAGCGGGACCGGGTCGCCTCCCTGAGCCGGACGGGTGGCGCAGATCACGGCGAACGCCCGCTTCCGCAGGCCGCGCCCAGCGCCCCGGGAGTCCTGCCGGGCCTCCCCGGCCTCGGTACGGGCGCCACCGGCGCCAGCGCCCGGCCGGCCGAGCCCGGCCGCGACGCCGCCGCAGCCGACGGGGCCGGCCCCGAGGCGGCCGCCCCGGACAGGGGCGCCCCCGACGCCGCCGCCCTCGCCGCGGCCCTGAAGCCGCTGCTGGCCGACCCCGCGCTCGGAGACCTCCGTACCGCCTCCGTCATCGACACCGCCACCGGCACCGTCCTGTACGAGGCGAAGCCGCGCGAGGCCATGACCCCCGCCTCCACCGTCAAGATCGCCACCGCCGCGGCCGCGCTCGCCGCCCTCGGCCCCGAACACCGCATCGCCACCACCGTGGTCCCCGGCCCCGGAACGGGCCGGATCGTCCTGGTCGGCGGCGGCGACCCCTCCCTCACGGCCCGCAAGAAGGCCCCGGCCGGCTCCGGCGGCAGCCTCGTCGACCTGGCCGCCGACACCGCACAGGCCCTCAAGGCCGCGAACACCACCGCCGTCACCCTCGGCTACGACGACACCCTCTACTCCGGCCCGCCCGTCCACCCGATCGGCATCGACAACGACAACATCGCGCCGGTCAGCGCCCTGACCGCCGACGAGGGCCGCCCGGACGACTCCTTCGCCGGCCCGGTCGACCGGAGCAAGACCCCCGCGGCCGACACCGCCCGCGCCTTCGCCTCCCTGCTCCGCGAAAGCGGCATCAAGGTCACCGGAGCCCCGGCGCAGGCCAAGGCCCCGGCCGGGGCCGCACCCCTCGCCACCACCCGCTCCACACCGCTCGGCGCACTCGTCGAACGGATGCTCACCCACAGCGACAACGACATCGCCGAAGCCCTCGCCCGGCAGACCGCCCTCGCCGCCGGGCAGCCAGCCAGCTTCGAAGGCGCCGAGAAGGCCGTCGCGGCCAAGCTCGCCGGCCTCGGCCTGGACCTCGCCGGCAGCCGCTTCGCCGACGGCAGCGGCCTCAACCGCGCCGACAAGGTCTCCGCCCGACTCCTCACCGCCCTCCTCGCCAAGGCCGCCGACCCCGCCCGCCCCGAGCTCCGGCCCGTCCTCACCGGCCTGCCCGTGGCCGGCTTCTCGGGCACCCTGCGCACCCGCAACACCGGCAGCTCCCCGGCAGCGGGCCTGCTGCGCGCCAAGACCGGCACCCTGTCCGGGGTGAACTCCCTCGCGGGCACCGTGGTCACGCCCTCCGGCCGACTGCTTTCCTTCGCGTTCCTCGCCGCGAACACCCCGGACAAGCCCTCCGCCGAGAAGGCCCTCGACAGGCTCGCCGCAGCCGTCGCCGGCACTCCGTAGCCCCGCACGGGCTCCGCTGAACGGCTGGTCCACGTACGGTTGACGCATGACGAGCATCGGTGGTGCGGAGATGGTCGACTGGAACCTCGCGGTGACGACCGCGACCCGGCTGGTACGGCCCGGCCCGGAGGTCAGCCGGGACGAGGCCCGGGCCGTCGTGGCGGAACTGCGCGAGTACGCCAGGACCGCGGAACGGCACGTGCGCGAATTCACCCGGATGATCCCCGAGGGCACGGCCGTGGACGACACCCCCGTCCTGGTCGTCGACCGGGCCGGCTGGGTCAAGGCCAACGTCGCGGGCTTCCGGGAACTCCTCGGCCCGCTGCTCGGCAAGATGCAGGAACGCCGCGGCGCGACCCCCGGCGGCGCCGTCCTCGGCGCGTTCGGCGGCAAGGTCACCGGCGTCGAGCTCGGCATGCTGCTCAGCTTCCTGGCCTCCCGGGTGCTCGGCCAGTACGAGACCTTCGCGCCCGTCACCCGCGAGCTGCCCGGCTCCACGGCCGGCGGCGGCCGCCTGCTGCTGGTCGCGCCCAACATCGTGCACGTCGAGCGGGAGCTGGAGGCGCACCCGCAGGACTTCCGGATGTGGGTCTGCCTGCACGAGGAGACGCACCGTACCCAGTTCACGGCCGTCCCGTGGCTCCGCGACCACCTGCAGGGCGAAATCCAGTCGTTCCTCGGCGCCACCGACATGGACCCGATGACGGTCCTCGAACGCCTCCGCGAGGCGGCCCAGTCCCTGGCCGGCGCCCGCCCCGAGGGCGAGCGCGGCGACGAGGGCCGCTCCCTGGTCGAACTCGTCCAGACCCCCGAGCAGCGCGAGGTGCTCGGCCGGCTCACCGCCGTGATGTCCCTGCTGGAGGGACACGCCGACTACGTCATGGACGGGGTCGGCCCCGAGGTGGTGCCCTCCGTCGCCGAGATCCGCGAGAAGTTCCAGCGGCGCCGGGCCAGCGGCGCCGGCCGTCTCGACACCGCCCTGCGCAAGCTGCTCGGCCTCGACGCCAAGCTCCGCCAGTACCGCGACGGAGAGCGCTTCGTCCGCGCCGTCGTCGACCAGGTCGGCATGGACGGCTTCAACCGGATCTGGACCTCGCCCAACACCCTCCCCACCAAGGGCGAGATCGCCAAGCCCGCGGACTGGGTCGCCCGCGTACACCGCAAGGGAACCGGAGAACAGGCGTAAACATGTCCCACTGGGGGAAGCAGCGTCACCCGTCCGAGGGACCGTGGGCCGTAGAAGGGCGTGCGATGCTCGGGGAACGGCTCGGTTCTGTCACCATCAACGCACTCTGAGTGACATCTCGATCCCGGGCACACGCCCGAAGAGCATCCCGACTCGGCATCCGAAACTCCACCGAAGGGCACCGGACATGGGTCCCCATCCTGCGGTCGCAGCGATACGCCTGGCGGTCCGCCGCGTACTCCACGACGTCCTCACCGACCTCACCCCCCGGCCGGACGGCCGACAGCCGCTCGTCCTCGTCGCCTGCTCCGGCGGCGCCGACTCCATGGCGCTCGCCTCCGCCCTCGCCTTCGAAGCCCCCAAACTCGGCGTCCGGGCCGGCGGCATCACCGTCGACCACGGACTGCAGCCCGGCTCCGACCTGCGCGCCGCCGAGGTGGTCACCCGTATGACCGCGCTCCGCCTGGACCCGGCGGAGTCCGTCGCCGTGCGCGTCGGCCGCGACGGCGGACCCGAGGCCGCCGCCCGCGACGCGCGGTACGCGGCCCTCGACGCCGCCGCCGAACGCCTCGGCGCCGTCGCCGTGCTGCTCGGCCACACCCGCGACGACCAGGCCGAAACCGTCCTGCTGGGCCTCGCCCGCGGATCCGGCATCCGGTCCCTCTCCGGCATGCCCGAGGTCTCCGGCGGCCCCGGCGGCCCCGCCCGCGCGGCAGCCCGCTACCGCCGCCCCTTCCTCCAGATCGACCGGCAGACCGCCCGCAAGGCCTGCATGGTCCAGTCCCTGCCCGTCTGGGACGACCCGCACAACATGGACCCGGCCTACACCCGCTCCCGGCTCCGCCACGAGGGACTGCCCGCCCTCGAAAAGGCCCTCGGCAAGGGAGTGGTCGAGGCCCTCGCCCGGACCGCCCAGCTCTCCCGCGACGACGCCGACGCGCTCGACGCCTGGGCCGCCGAGGCCGAGACCTCCGTACGCGACGAACTCGGCCGGCTCGAATGCGCGAAGCTCTACGCGCTGCCGCCCGCCGTCCGCCGCCGGGTACTGCGCCGGGCCGTGGTCGCCGCCGGATCCCCGGCCGGCTCGCTCTTCGCCCGCCACATCGAGGAAGTCGACCGCCTCATCACCGGCTGGCGCGGCCAGGGCGCCATCAACCTGCCCGGCCGGGTCGAGGCCCAGCGGCAGGGTGGCAGACTTGTCATCCGGCAGGGCTGATGGCACAACGAAAGTGATGTTGCGGGTGGACGAGAAGGACATGGGTGCCGACCTCAAGTCGGTGCTCATCACCAAGGAAGAGATCGACGCGAAGCTGGCCGAGCTGGCCGCGAAGATCGACGCGGAGTACGCGGGCAAGGACCTGCTCATCGTCGGCGTCCTCAAGGGCGCTGTGATGGTGATGGCGGACCTGGCACGCGCCTTGTCCACCCCGCTCACCATGGACTGGATGGCGGTGTCCTCCTACGGCGCCGGAACCCAGTCCTCCGGTGTGGTGCGGATCCTCAAGGACCTGGACACGGACATCAAGGGCAAGCACGTCCTGATCGTCGAGGACATCATCGACTCGGGTCTGACACTTTCCTGGCTGCTGTCGAACCTGGGCTCGCGCGAGCCGGCCTCCCTCGAGGTCGTCACGCTGCTCCGCAAGCCCGAGGCCGCGAAGGTCGCGATCGACGTCAAGTGGATCGGCTTCGACATTCCGAACGAGTTCGTCGTGGGCTACGGCCTGGACTACGCGGAGAAGTACCGCAACCTGCCCTTCGTCGGCACCCTCGCCCCGCACGTCTACGGCGGCTGAACCCGTGTACGGCCCCAGGGAACCCTGGGGCCGTTCCCGCCGTTGGAGGGTCGAAGGCGGGTCTGTCAGCCGTACCGGAAGGCAGCGGGTGACAATACAGGGGTACATTCCGAAGAACAGTCTTTACTCACAGCAGCATTTACCTACGGGCAGGAGGGACGGGGCGATCACCGCCCCGTATGGATGGACGTGAAGCGATACTTCCGTGGGCCGGTCATGTGGATCGTGCTGGCCGTCCTCGCCGTGGTCGTGTTGATGAACGTCGTCGGCTCCGGCGGCGGCTATAAGTCAGTGGAGACCAGCGAGGTCGTCCAGGCGATCAACCAGAACCAGGTGCAGACAGCAAAGCTCACCACTGGTGACAGCCAGATGATCAAGATCGAGCTGAAGGACGGCCAGCAGCTCGGCGACAACAAGGGCAGCAAGTTCCAGGCCAACTACATCGGCGACCAGGGCGTCCAGCTCGCGACGATCCTCGACACCAAGGTCAAGGACCAGCAGCTCCCCGACGGGTACACCGTCTCCCCGGACAAGACCAGCCCGTTCCTGAGCGTGCTGCTCTCTCTCCTGCCCTTCGTCCTGATCGTCGTGGTCTTCCTGTTCCTGATGAACCAGATGCAGGGCGGCGGCTCCCGAGTGATGAACTTCGGGAAGTCCAAGGCCAAGCTGATCACCAAGGACACCCCCAAGACGACCTTCGCCGACGTGGCGGGCTCGGACGAGGCGGTCGAGGAGCTCCACGAGATCAAGGAGTTCCTGCAGGAGCCGGCGAAGTTCCAGGCCGTCGGCGCCAAGATCCCCAAGGGCGTGCTGCTGTACGGCCCGCCCGGCACCGGCAAGACGCTCCTCGCGCGTGCCGTCGCGGGCGAGGCCGGTGTTCCCTTCTACTCGATCTCCGGCTCCGACTTCGTCGAGATGTTCGTCGGTGTCGGTGCCTCCCGGGTCCGCGACCTCTTCGAGCAGGCCAAGGCGAACGCCCCGGCGATCGTCTTCGTCGACGAGATCGACGCCGTCGGCCGGCACCGCGGCGCGGGCCTCGGCGGCGGACACGACGAGCGCGAGCAGACCCTGAACCAGCTGCTCGTCGAGATGGACGGCTTCGACGTGAAGGGCGGCGTCATCCTGATCGCCGCCACCAACCGGCCCGACATCCTCGACCCGGCGCTCCTGCGCCCGGGCCGTTTCGACCGGCAGATCGCGGTCGACCGCCCGGACATGCAGGGCCGCCTGGAGATCCTCAAGGTCCACCAGAAGGGCAAGCCGGTCGCTCCGGACGTCGACCTCTCGGCCGTCGCCCGCCGCACCCCCGGCTTCACCGGTGCCGATCTCTCCAACGTGCTGAACGAGGCCGCGCTGCTCACGGCCCGCTCGGACAAGAAGCTGATCGACAACCACATGCTGGACGAGGCGATCGACCGCGTCGTGGCCGGCCCGCAGAAGCGGACCCGGATCATGTCGGACCGGGAGAAGAAGATCACCGCGTACCACGAGGGCGGCCACGCCCTGGTCGCGGCGGCTTCCCCGAACTCCGACCCGGTGCACAAGATCACGATCCTGTCCCGCGGCCGGGCCCTCGGCTACACCATGGTCCTGCCCGACGAGGACAAGTACTCGACCACGCGCAACGAGATGCTCGACCAGCTGGCCTACATGCTGGGCGGGCGCGCGGCCGAGGAACTGGTCTTCCACGACCCGACCACGGGCGCCGCGAACGACATCGAGAAGGCCACGGCCACCGCTCGCGCGATGGTCACGCAGTACGGCATGACCGAGCGTCTCGGCGCGATCAAGTTCGGCGGGGACAACACCGAGCCGTTCCTGGGCCGCGAGATGTCGCACCCGCGGGACTACTCGGAAGAGGTCGCTGCGCTGGTCGACGAAGAGGTCAAGAAGCTCATCGAGACCGCGCACAACGAGGCCTGGGAGATCCTGGTCGAGAACCGGGACGTCCTCGACAACCTGGTCCTCGCACTGCTGGAGAAGGAGACGCTGGGCAAGGAGGAGATCGCAGAGATCTTCTCGACCATCGTCAAGCGCCCGGCCCGCCCCGCGTGGACCGGCTCCGCCCGCCGTACCCCGTCGACCCGCCCGCCGGTGCTCTCCCCGAAGGAGCTCCAGCTGACGAACTCGGCGAACGGCACCACGGCCGCTTCCCCGGTCGCGACCGAGAAGGGCATCGAGGTGGCCCCGGAGGACCGCCCCGAGGTCTGACCCAGCCGGCCGGGCCAGCGGGCCCGGAATGGATGCCGCACCCCCCGGGTTCTAGCCTGGGGGGTGCGGCACTTTCGCATGCCGGCGACACAGGACAGGAACGAGGAACACATGACCGACCCGGTGACCCTGGACGGCGAGGGCACGATCGGCGAGTTCGACGAGAAGCGCGCCGAGGCGGCAGTCCGTGAGCTTCTCATCGCGGTCGGCGAGGACCCGGAACGCGAGGGCCTTCTGGAGACGCCGGCGCGGGTGGCGCGGGCGTACCGGGAGATATTCGCGGGCCTGTGGCAGAAGCCCGAAGAGGTTCTGACGACCACGTTCGACCTCGGCCACGACGAGATGGTCCTGGTGAAGGACATCGAGGTCATGAGCTCGTGTGAACATCATTTGGTCCCGTTTCACGGCGTGGCCCACGTGGGGTACATACCGTCCACGGACGGCAAGATCACCGGTCTGTCGAAGCTGGCCCGCCTGGTCGACGTCTACGCCCGCCGCCCGCAGGTGCAGGAGCGCCTCACCACTCAGATAGCGGACTCCCTGATGGAAATCCTGGAGCCGCGCGGTGTGATCGTGGTCGTCGAGTGCGAGCACATGTGCATGACCATGCGCGGAGTCCGCAAGCCGGGCGCGAAGACCATCACCTCGGCCGTCCGCGGCCAGCTGCGCGACGTCGCGACCCGCAACGAGGCGATGTCCCTGATCATGGCGCGCTGACCCCTCGGCCATCGGCCCGGTCTGGCCTCGGCCGCAGTGCACGTCCGTGGTGCGATGGAACAGAGGGCCGTGGTCGCACCGGCGGAGGAGCGCAGCGGCGGGGTGGGCCCGGTGGTGGTCCGGGCCATGGGGGAGGCGGATCTGGAAAATCAGGCGTGGGCCGGGGCCTTGCCCGGGTCGTCGTCATCGGGGAGTTTGCAGACGCGTTCCAGGAAGAGGGCCGCCGCGATGACCGCCGCGCCCGCCAGGACCGAGAAGCCGGCGTAGACGGCCTGGTCGCGGCGGGCCGGGACCTGGGTGAGGTCCGCGAGGAACAGGAACAGGCCCGTCCCGCCGTACATGCCGGCCACCAGCGCCGCGACCAGCGCGCTGGCCTGGCCGAAGACCACCGCGCGGGCGGCCATCAGGGGTTCGACCCCCTTGGCGCCCGGGCGGCGCTCCCGCTGGGCCTTCAGGCGGGCGCGCAGGGACAGGGCGGTGGCCAGCAGGACCGCCGCGATGACGGCCAGCACGATGGGCGCGGCCAGCGGGATGCCCGGCAGGGTCCCGTACGTGTTCCACAGCCGGGCGCCGGCCCAGGACAGGACTCCGGCGACCAGGAAGATGCCCGCGAGGACTCCCAGCCTCAGTTGCTTCACGTGCCTGTTCCCCGTTCTCGTCCGATGCCGCGGTATCGCGGGTTCAGGCTAACGAACGCCTACTCGGGGAGGTGGAGTTCCAGGTCGGGGCGCGCGGTGACACCGCTGCGGTCGAGACCGGCCAGCAGGTCGGCGACGGGGCCGTGGCCGGGGAGCTGGGCCTCCGGGTCGACGTCGTGCCAGGGGGCCAGCACGAAGGCGCGCTGGTGGGCGCGCGGGTGCGGGAGGGTGAGCACCGGGTCGGCCGAGACGACGTCGGCGTACGTGATGATGTCGACGTCGAGGGTGCGGGCGCCCCAGCGCTCCTCGCGGACCCGGTGGAAGGCCTCTTCGATGGCGTGGCCGCGCTCCAGCAGGGAGGACGGCGGAAGGGTGGTCTTCAGGACCACCACGGCGTTGAAGTAGGAGGGCTGGGAGCCGGGCTCCACGCCCCAGGGCTCGGTCTCGTAGACCGGGGAGACGCCCTTGACCCGCAGGCCCGGGGTGTCGCCGAGGGCGTCGATGGCGCCCTGGAGGGTTTCCAGGCGGTTGCCGAGGTTTGCGCCGAGGGCGATCACCGCCCATTTGGGGTTGGACAGTGTCACGTCGGCCGCATCGACCGTTTCGACGACGGACGCGGGGACGGGCTGCACCGTGGGGTCGCTCTGGGTCTGGTTCATGCGCGGCTCCGGGTGATCGTGATGGTCACATCGTCGAAGGGGACGGTGATCGGTGCATCCGGCTTGTGGACGATGACCTCGACCTGCGCCACCGCCTCGTGCTTGAGGCACTGCTGGGCGATCCGCTCGGCGAGCGTCTCGATCAGGTCGACCGGCTCGCCTTGGACCACGTCCACGACCTCCTCGGCGACGACCCCGTAGTGCACGGTCTTCGCCAGGTCGTCGTCGGCCGCCGCGGGGCGGGTGTCGATGTGCAGCACCAGGTCGACGATGAAGGTCTGGCCTTCCTCGCGCTCCCGGGGGAAGACGCCATGGTGCCCGCGGGCCTTGAGGCCGCGCAGCGCGACACGATCCACGCGAATCACTCCTGCTTAGGTAGGTGCTTCCTACGCCGAGTGCGGTCGGCGTCGTACCTTCGAATTTACCTGCGATAAACAGCAAACCCTGCGACAGGGGTCACGCGGGGTCCTCTTCTTCCTCTTCGTCGTCCTCGGTGAGGACCGGAGAACCGTGGTGGGACCAGAGCTGCCACCCCTCGGATGTGCGTCGGAACACATTCGTGGCGACGACCAGCTGTCCGACGAGCGGGCCGAGGTCCTGGCCGTCCTCGGCGGGGCCGCCGCTGAGGATGTTCTCGGTGCAGGTGACGACGGCGGTGTCGCCGATGACGGCGACCTTGGTGTCGGTCAGGAAGAACTGGATGTAGTCCG
This sequence comes from Streptomyces sp. NPDC051211, assembly GCF_040689505.1. Lineage (NCBI taxonomy): Bacteria > Bacillati > Actinomycetota > Actinomycetes > Kitasatosporales > Streptomycetaceae > Streptomyces > Streptomyces sp. NPDC051211. The sequence goes on along the minus strand of NZ_JBFBAV010000001.1, from coordinate 373,773 downwards.
TGTGGGACATGATCAGCGCGTAGGAGCGGAGGACCTCGCCGCGGCCGGTGAGGACCGGCCAGCCGGGGTGCACGCAGGAGATCTCGTCGTCGAGCCAGAGCCCCGACAGGGTGTCGAAGTCCCCCCGTTCCATGGCCTCGTAGAAGGCCGTGTTGACCTCTTCGACCGCCTCGATGTCGGTTCTGCTCACCTGGCTCCTCTCGCGCCCGTTCGGATCCGGGTACGGATCACAGTGCTCCTTCCACGGCGCGCGCGACCCGAACCGCGTCGGCGGTGGCCCGTACCTCGTGGACCCGGACGGCCCAGGCGCCCTCGTGGGCGGCGATGGCCGAGACGGCGGCGGTGGCGGCGTCCCGCTCGCGGGCGGGCGGCGGGTCGGTCCGGCCGTCCCCGGCCAGTACGCGGCCCAGGAACCGCTTGCGGGAGGCGGCGACGAGCAGCGGGAAGCCGAGGGCGCGCAGCTCGCGCAGGTGGGCGACGAGGGCGAGGTCGTGTTCGGCCTGCTTGGCGAAGCCGAGGCCGGGGTCGACGACCAGGCGCTCGGGGGCGATCCCGCCGGCGATGACGGCGTCGATGCGGGTCCGGAGTTCCGCGGTGACCTCGCCGATCACGTCCTCGTACACGGCGAGGCTGTTCATGCCTTCGCTGAAGCCGCGCCAGTGCATGACCACGAAGGGCACTCCGGCGGCCGCGACGGCCGGGATCATGCCGGGGTCGGCGAGGCCGCCGCTGACGTCGTTGACGAGGGCCGCGCCGGCCGCGACGGCCTGCTCGGCGACGGCGGCCCGCATGGTGTCGACGGAGACGGTGACCCCTTCGGAGACCAGGCCGCGGACGACGGGGACGACCCGGCGGAGCTCTTCGTCGGCGTCGACCCGGCTGGCGCCCGGCCGGGTGGACTCGCCGCCGACGTCGACGAGGTCGGCGCCCTGGGCGACGAGGTCGAGGCCCCGCTTGACGGCGGCGGTGGTGTCGAACCAGCGGCCGCCGTCGGAGAAGGAGTCGGGCGTCACATTGACCACGCCCATGACCGCGCAGCGGTCCCAGTCCGGAAGCCCTTCGATCCGGCCCCTGACGGCGGGCCCGCGCATGCTGTTCATGTGTTCCAGGGTAGGGCCGCCGGTCGGGTCGACGGTCGGGCCGCCGGTCAGGCGGCCTGGACCTCGCGCTCGGGCTGGGTCGGCAGGGTGGCGAGCGGGCGGGTGCCGTGGGTGGCGTGGGTGCAGGCGCGGACCGGCTTGGGCCGGCGGCGGCCGGCGAAGAGGCGGGGCAGCGCCAGGGTCACGAAGCCTTCGGCCTGCATGGCGGCGAAACCGATGCGGGGCAGGTCGCGGGTGCTGCGGAAGACGACGAAGCGGGGCTCCCAGCGGGGCTGGAACTTGGCGTTGAACTTGTAGAGGGACTCGATCTGGAACCAGCGGGAGAGAAAGACGAGCAGGCCGCGCCAGGCGCGCAGGACGGGGCCGGCGCCGATCTTCTCGCCGCGGGCGAGGGCCGAGCGGAACATCGCGAAGTTGAGCGAGACCTTCTCGACCTTGAGGCCGGGGCAGGCCTGCAGGGCGGCGACGATCAGCAGCTCGTTCATGCCGGGGTCGGCGGCGCGGTCGCGGCGCATCAGGTCCAGGGACATGCCGTCCGGGCCCCAGGGGACGAAGTGGAGGACGGCTTTGAGGTCGCCGAAGGGGCTGGTGTCGCCCTCTTCGACGCGGTGGGCGGTGGCGATGACGCAGTCGCCGTCGCCGGGGTCGCCGACCCGGCCGAGCGCCATGGAGAAGCCGCGTTCGGTGTCGGTGCCGCGCCAGGCGTCGGAGGCGCCGCGTACGGCGTCCAGTTCGGCCTCGGTGAGCTCGCTGACCCGGCGCACTTTGGTGGTGTAGCCGTTGCGCTCGATGCGCTTGACCATCTGGCGGACGTTGCGCATGGCGCGGCCGGAGAGGGAGAAGTCCTTCACGTCGACGATGGCCTCGTCGCCGAGCTCCAGGGCGTCCAGGCCGGTCTCGCGGGTCCAGACCTCGCCGCCGGTCTCGCTGCAGCCCATGACGGCGGGGGTCCAGGAGTGGGCCTTGGCCTCCTCCATGAACCGCTCGATGGCGCCGGGCCAGGCCTCGACGTCGCCGATGGGGTCGCCGGAGGCGAGCATCACGCCGGAGACCACGCGGTAGGTGACGGCGGCCTTGCCGCTGGGGGAGAAGACCACGGCCTTGTCGCGGCGCAGCGCGAAGTGGCCGAGGGAGTCGCGGCCGCCGTGCTTGGCCAGCAGTCCGCGCAGCTTGGCCTCGTCGTCGGAGGTCAGCCGGGCGGCCGGGTGTTCGGGGCGGAAGGCCAGGTAGATGGTGGTGAGCGCGGTCAGCATGCCGAGGGCGCCGAGCGAGTAGCCGACGGTCCAGGACACCTTGCCGGCGTAGTCGACCGGTCCTTCGAAGCCGAAGAGGCCGTAGACGACGTGGGTGATCTGCTCGTAGAGACCGGGGTCGCCGACCACCCGGCGGGGGTGGGAGTTGACGATGACCAGGCCCAGCCCGATGGAGCCGGCGCTCATCAGGACGAAGTTGGCGAGGGCCTTCCAGCGGCTGCGCGGGTCGGGCAGGGCCTTGAATTCACCCTGGTGGCGCAGCAGCAGGGCCAGCAGGGCGGCGGCGATCAGTACGCCGATGACCGAGTGCCGGTAGGTGAACTGGGCGACCGCGCCGGCCGGAAGCAGCACGACGGCGGCCCGCCAGGCGCGGCGCTTGCGGCGCTTGAGTCCGTGGGCGAGGAGCAGCAGCAGGACGCCCGCGCTGATGGCGAGGGCGGCCGCGAAGGGGCCGAACGAGCCGGGCAGCACCTCGGTGACGGCGTGGATGCGGCTGTGACGGAACCGTGGGAAGACCCCCGCGGCGATGTCGAGGAGCCCGACGACGGTGACGGCCGTACCGACCAGGCCGGGCACCGATTCCGGTCGTGGGCCGCGGAGAATCCGCTGGATGCGGTTCGGAACCTGTCCGGACTTATCGGCATCTATCCTGCTAGACATCGCTTCCCGTTGCTCCGCGAGAGATCATGTGGCCGAAGGCCGCAGCGGCCTCCGGGGTTGTGCGTCCATTAGGACGACATCAAGGGGCTGCGGGTTCACTCTCGCTCAGGAAAAACTCGACCTGCCCTCCAGAAAGACGGCTTACTCCTCATGGGTCTCACCAGCAATACGGTTCTGGTCCTGGCCATCGTCGCCGGTGTGCTGCTCTTCGCGGCCACCATCTGGCTCTGGCCGCGGCTCTCGGGCCGCACCTGGCGCGCGGTCACCGGCAGGATCGGCCTGCTGCTCGCGACCCAGCTGGCGCTGTTCTCCGCGGTCGGCCTGGCCGCCAACAAGTCCTTCCTGTTCTACGGGTCCTGGGCGGACCTGTTCGGTCAGCAGACCGAGATGGGGAAGGTCGTCGACCACTCGATGAGCAGCAAGGACATCAAGGTCGTCGACAAGCAGCAGCTGGACGTTCCGGGCGGGGCCAAGCCGGCCGTCGGCGGGCAGATCCTGAAGGTGGCGATATCGGGGCAGAAGTCGAAGATCGACAGCCCGGGGTACGTGTACCTGCCGCCGGAGTACTTCCAGCCGCAGTACGAGAAGCAGAACTTCCCGGCCTCGATCGTGCTGACCGGCTACCCGGGCACCGCCGAGAACCTGATCAAAGGGCTGAACTACCCGATGACGGCCTTCAAGCAGGCCAAGGCGGGCAAGATGAAGCCGATGATCCTGGTCATGCTGCGGCCGACGGTGGCCGGCAACCGGGACACCGAGTGCGTGGACATACCGGGCGGCCCGCAGACCGAGACCTTCTTCGGCCAGGACCTCCCGCAGGCGGTCAAGGACACCTTCCGGGTCGGTGACAAGCCGCAGAACATGGGCTTCATCGGCAACTCCACCGGCGGCTACTGCGCGCTGAAGCTGGCCGTCCACTACCCGCAGACCTTCGGCGCGGGGGCCGGCCTGTCCGCCTACTACCGGGCGGCCCACGACGCCACCACCGGAGACCTGTTCCACGGCGACGACAAGCTGAAGAAGCGCGCCGACATCCTGCACAGCCTGAAGAACCGGCAGCCCTCCGGCACGTCCTTCCTGGTCACCAGCAGCCAGGAGGGCGAGGGCAACCTCGGCGACACCAAGAAGTTCATCAAGCAGGTCAAGGGACCCGACCGGGTCTCCTCGATCATCCTCGACAGCGGCGGCCACAACTTCAACACCTGGCGCCGGGAGATCCCCCCGATGCTGGAGTGGATGAGCGACCGCATCCAGGCCTGACGGCCCCGGCCGGTAAGGATCGGACGTCAGGCGTCCTGTAGTCGTGCGCGGCGCAGGGCCCGGTGCACTCCCTCCGTGGTGAGTACGCCGGCCAGCGCGCCGGAGTCGGGATCGGTGACCCCGATCCGCCCCGAGTCCTCCTGGAGCAGCGCCGCGAGGGCCTCCCGCAGCGAGGCCCCGAGCGGGACCGAGGCGGCGGGCGGGGCGCCCTCGGCCGGCGACAGGTCGGCCGCCTCCACCGGGGTGACCGCGAGTCGCTTCAGCCCCCGGTCGGCGCCGACGAACCGGGCGACGTACTCGTTGGCGGGCGCGCCCAGGACCACCGCCGGAGCGGCGAACTGCTCGATGGTTCCCTGCCCGTAGACGGCGATCCGGTCGCCGAGCCGGACCGCCTCCTCCAGGTCGTGCGTGACCAGCAGGATGGTCTTCCGCACCGACTTCTGCAGGGCGAGGAACTCGTTCTGCAGGTGCTCGCGGACCACCGGGTCCACCGCCCCGAACGGCTCGTCCATCAGCAGGACCGGCGGATCGGCGGCGAGCGCCCGGGCCACTCCGACCCGCTGGCGCTGTCCGCCGGACAGCTGTTCCGGATAGCGGCCCCCGTGCACCGCCGGGTCCAGGCCCACGAGTTCGAGCAGTTCGGCGGCGCGCGCCCGGGCCTTGGCCTTCGGGGTGCCGAGCAGCTGCGGCACGGTCGCGGTGTTCTCCAGGACCGTCTTGTGCGGGAACAGCCCGACCTGCTGGATGACGTACCCGATGCGGCGGCGCAGTTCGACCGGGTCGGCGGCGGCGATGTCGTGGCCGCCCAGCAGGATGCGGCCCTCGGTGGGCTCGATCAGCCGGTTGACCATCTTCATGGTGGTCGTCTTGCCGCAGCCCGAAGGTCCGACGAGCGTGACCAGTTCGCCCTCCGCCACCTCGAACGACAGGTCGGCGACGGCGTTCGTCCCGTCGGCGTAGCGCTTGGTCACATGCTCGAATCGGATCACAAAGGCATCTTTCCCCACCGGCGCCCGGATTGTGTAAAGGGAGTGTTGCCCGGTTGCGAAGGATTCCGGCCATGGCCCGTGTCCGGGGTTAGGGTCACTCCTGTACTGACGTTCGGTGGCAGTGGGTGACGGGGGGTGAGGGGCGTGTCCGGGCAGCCGGGGCGGAATTGCCTGGTGGCGAACGACTGGATCTGCTGGGAGTACGTCCGCAGCCGCAGTCAGGAACTCACCGACGCCACCCTCCAGCACATCGGGATCACCCTGCTGTCCGTGGCCATCGGAGTGGTCGTCTCGGTGCCGCTGGCCCTGCTGGCCCGCCGCGGCCGCCGGTACGCGACCCCGGTCCTCGGCGTGTCCACCGTGCTCTACACGATCCCCTCGCTGGCCATGTTCTCCCTGCTGCTCCCGGTGTTCGGGCTGTCCGGGGCGACCGCGCTGGTGGTGACCGGCCTGGTCCTGTACTCGCTCACCATCCTGGTCCGCAACGCGCTGGCCGGCCTGGAGGCCGTCCCGGAGGACGTCCGGGAGGCCGCGCGCGGCATGGGCTACGGGCCCGGGCGGCTGTTCTGGCAGGTGGAGCTGCCGCTGGCGCTGCCCGCCCTGCTCGCCGGGGTCCGGATCGCCACGGTGTCCACGGTGGCGCTGACCACGGTCGGCTCGATCGTCGGCAAGGGCGGGCTCGGCAACCTGCTGGCCCCCGCCGTGGACAGCTCCTTCAAGGCGCAGGTGCTCACCGCCTCGGTGCTGTGCGTGCTGCTCGCCCTGGTCGCGGACCTGCTGCTGCTCGGACTCCAGCGGGTGCTGACCCCCTGGACCCGTGCCACCAAGGGGGCCTGAGGTCATGGGCGGAGTGTGGGGCGGCACCTGGGACTGGCTCACCGACGGCGCCAACTGGGCCGGCGAGAACGGGGTTTGGCACCGGCTGGCCGAGCACGCCTACGTGAGCGCGCTGGCGCTGGCGATCGCCTGCGCCGTGGCGCTGCCGGTGGGCCTGCTGCTGGGTCACCTCGGCAAGGGCGGCGCACTCGCCGTCAACATCTCCAACGCGGGCCGGGCGATCCCGGTGTTCGCCGTGCTGGCCCTGTTCATGGTGTCCCCGCTGCGCAACGCGGGCTACGTGCCCACGGTGACCGCGCTCGTGCTGTTCGCGGTGCCGCCGCTGCTGACCAATGCGTACGTCGGCATGCGGGAGGTGGACCGGTCGGTGGTCGAGGCCGCCCGGGGGATGGGCATGTCCGGCGGGCAGCTCTTCCTGCGCGTGGAACTGCCGCTGGCCCGCGGCCTGCTGATGACCGGTCTGCGGGCGGCGGCGGTGCAGGTCGTCGCCACGGCCACCATCGCGGCGATGGTCGGCCAGGGCGGCCTCGGCCGGATCATCACCGCCGGCTTCAACACGTACAACACCCCGCAGGTCATCGCGGGAGCCCTGCTGGTGGCCCTGCTGGCGCTGCTGGTGGAGGGCGTACTGGTGGTGGCGGACCGGCTGCTGTCGCCCGCCCGTCGTCGACCTTCCTGAACGGAGCCCCTGGAAATGGAACACCGCACGAACAAGGCAACGCGCGTCCTCGGCGCGTCTCTGGGCGCGCTGGCCCTGGCCGTGTCGCTGGCCGCCTGCGGCGGCGACAGCCTGGAGAAGGCGAAGGACGGCGGCAGCCCGTCCGGCTCCGGCGGCGACAAGGGCAGGCTGGTGATCGGCGCGGCCGGGTTCACCGAGTCCAACGTGCTCGCCGAGCTGTACTCCCAGCTGCTGAAGGACGCCGGGTACGGCACCTCGATCACCACGGTCAAGAACCGTGAGCTGTACGAGCCGGCCCTGGAGAAGGGCGAGATCGACGTCGTACCGGAGTACGCGGCGACGCTGGCGGAGTTCCTCAACGCCAAGGTGAACGGCCCCAAGGCGCCGGCGGAGAAGCCGGTCGCGTCCAGCGACGTGGCGGCGACGACGGCGGCGCTGGAGAAGCTGGCGGCGCCGCTGGGACTGAAGGTGCTGCCGGCCGGCCGGGCCGTGGACCAGAACGCCTTCGCGGTGAGCCGGGAATTCGCGGCGAAGAACAACCTCAAGACCCTTTCCGACCTCGGAAAGTCGGGGCTGAAGGTGAAGATCGCGGCGGGTGACGAATGCGCTGTCCGGCCCTTCTGCGCACCCGGGTTGAAGAAGACATACGGAATCGATGTTTCCGGTATAGACCCGAAGGGCGTCGGAACTCCGCAGGCAAAGCAGGCGGTCAAGGACGGGGTCGACCAACTGGTCCTCACCACGACCACCGACGCCACGCTGGACGGCTTCGGTCTGGTGCTGCTGGAGGACGACAAGAAGCTCCAGAACGCGGACAACGTCCTGCCGGTGGTCAACGCCAAGGACGCCGGAAGCCCGGAGATCGCGGCCGTGCTCGGCACCCTCTCCACGGCCCTGACCACGGCCGATCTGACGGAACTCAACCGCAAGGTGGACGCGGAACGCGCCAAGCCGGCGGATGTCGCCAAGGCCTGGCTCCGGTCCGAGGGCCTGTTGAAGAACTGAAACACAGTCGGGGGGTAACCGCCTGGAAACAGATTGCCCGGCGGTTGCCCCATGCGAGCTCTACTCCCTGTAAATTTCAGGCCATGCCCCGTGGACGCCACCGCAATCCCGAACCCCTGCACCGGCTGCTCACGCCTTCGGCGGTCGCCGGTGTGTCGCTCACCGCCGCCGCCGTGGCCTGGCTGCCGGCGGAACCGCTGGTGCTGAGACTGCTGGTGGCCGTCACGGCCGCCGTCGGCATCACGGGTGCGGTGTTCATGCGGTCCTGGGACCGGGCGGCCGGGCGGCGGGTCGCCGAACTCGCCCGCGAGCGGGTCAAGGACGAGTGGCGGACCGAGGAGCGAATAGCCGAGCTCGAGTCCGATCTCGAGGAATCCCGGGTCCTGCGCACCAAGCTCGACGCCAAGCTCCGCGCCAAGCGCGTCGAACTGGCCGGACTGCGCGGCGAGCACGCAGCTCTGCTGCGGCGGTACGCCACGGCGGAGACGGAGCGGGCGAGCGCGCTGGAAGGCCGCCGGCTGCTGGCGATCGAGGCGTCCGGGGCGGCCGCTTCCGCCCCCAAGGAACTCCCTCCGGTCTCCGCGGAGCGCACGGCCGCGGGCGCACCGACCCCGGTGGGGTACGCGCGGGCGCACGCGGCGCTGGTGGCGCTGGCGCGCCGGGCCGAAGCCGGGGCCGACGCCCCGGCGAAGACTCCTGCGGACGGGCCTGCGGCCGCGGCCGGTGAGGCGGCCGACGGGTCCGACGCGTCCGACGCGTCCGACGGCAGGGCCGAGGGGCAGGTGTCGCACGGCCGGCCCGGTCCGGCGGCTGCCGTTCCGGCCCGCCGGCTGGCCGCCACGGTGGCCCCGTACACCGCCCCCCTGAGGTCAGCCTCCCGCGTGGAGGGCGGCTTCGACTTCTTCGGCACCAAGGCCGGGGAGTCACAGGCCCGGGCCGCGATCGAGGCCGTCCAGAACGAGGACCTCGCCGATGTGGTGGGCGAGGAGGCGCTGGCGGTCCACAAGGCCGAGTCGGCCGCCGGCCGGCCCGCCCAGCCCGCGCTGCCCGCGGCGCCGGCCTCCGGCCAGGTCATCGACCTGACCGCGCACGACGAGACCGAGCCGATCGACGTGGCCCGGCTCCGCACCGCGATCTCGTAGACCCCTCCGTCCGGCCGCCTTGGGCCGGCTCAGCCCGTGTACGAGCCGATCAGGCGGGACAGGTGGCGGCCCGCCACCAGCAGCGGGGTCTGGCTCTGGGTGACCTGCGCGGACATCTCCGCGCCCTCCAGGGTGTTGATCACGGTGGCGGCCAGGTCCCGGGCGTCCTCCTCGGCCACCCCGCTCGCCAGCAGTTTCTCCTCCACCAGCCGCTGCCAGTTGGCGAAGGCCCGCGCGCAGGCGGCCTGGAGGTCAGGCAGCCGGCCCACCGATTCCAGGGCCGTGGCCGTCACCGGGCAGCCGTCCCGCCACGCCGAGTCCCGCAGCGCCTCGGCCAGCAGCACCGTCACCGCCTCCACGGCCTCCGCCGGGTCCGTACGGGAGTCCAGCCCGGCGGCCAGCACCTCCGCGAACTCGCGGTCGCCGAAGTCGAGCGCGGCCACCGCCAGTTCCTGCTTGCCGCCCGGGAAGAAGTGGTAGAGCGAGCCCAGCGTGGCCCCGGCCTCCTTCACCAGCTGCTTGACCGGGGTGCTCTCGTAGCCGCCGTGCTGCATCAGCCGGGAGGCGGTGCGGACCAGGCGATCACGGGTACCGAGGGCCGCCTCGGCGGTCGCGGTGGTCGCGGTGGTCGTGCTGGTCGTGCTGGTCGTGCTGGTGACCGGGCTCGTCATGGGCACGATCGTACCGCCTGAATGGATAGAGCGTTCGTTCCAGCCGTGCTACGGTCGCCGCAAGAGCTGGATAGAGCGTTCGTTCTAGTCGGAACTCCAGGGGAGAAGTACGTCATGAGCCAGAACACCGTCAGCATCGTCGGCCTCGGTCCCATGGGCCGGGCCATGGCCGCCGTCTATCTGGACGCCGGATACCGGGTCACCGTCTGGAACCGCAGCCCCGGCAAGGACACCGCCCTCGCCGAGCGCGGCGCGCACACCGCCGCCACCGTCCAGGGGGCCCTCGCCGCCTCCGAGCGCACCCTCCTCAGCCTGATCGACATCGAGGCCATGTACGCCACCCTCGGCGAGGCCGACCTCAGCGGGCGGGTGCTGGTCAACCTCTCCTCAGACGTGCCGGAGAAGGCGCGGGCCGCGGCCGGCTGGGCCGCCGCGCGCGGGGCCTCGTACCTGACTGGCGGGGTCAACGCCAGCCCCGACGGGCTCGGCAAGCCGGAATCCTCGATCTTCATCAGCGGCCCGCAGGAGGTGTACGAGGCCCACCGCGAGGCGCTCGACCTGCTCGCCACGACCGACTTCCGCGGCACCGAGCCGGGGCTCGCGCAGCTCTACTACCAGCTCAACATGACCCTCTTCTGGACCGCCATGACCGGCTACTACCAGGCCGTCGCGATCGCCCGGGCCAACGGCCTGACGGCGGCGGACATCCTGCCGTACGCCCGCTACACGGCCGACGGCATGAGCGGCTTCTACGAGTGGGCCACGCCCGCCATCGACGCCGGGGACCACGACGGCGGGGCCGAACGGCTCGCCATGTGCGCCGCCAGCGTCGAGCACGTCCTGCACACCGCCGCCGGCGCGGACATCGACACCTCGATCCTCGCCGCCCACGCCGACCTCTTCCGCAGCGGTGTCGCCGCGGGCTTCGGAGCGGACAGCAGCTCCCGCCTGATCGGCCTGCTGCACAAGGGCTGACGGCGGGCTCGGCCCGGTCGAGCAGGGGTGGCCCGTGGCCGGGCCTACGCCCCGGCCGCGCGGCCCGCCAGCCAGGTCTCGTGGGCGCGGGACACCTTCGCCCACAGGGCTGCCCGGTCCGTCGGGGTCAGATCGTCCAGCTCGCGCCCGAAGACCCCTCCGATGGCGTCGTAGAACTCCTCCGCCGTGTTCAGTTCGGTCTCGCTGGAGCCCTTCGCCCCGTCGATCCGCGTCAGCACGCGGCCGCGCAGCAGGTCGATCCCCTCGGCGTCGCGGCGCAGCAGGGTGAGCGTCGTGACGAAGGGGGAGTCCTCGGCGGTGGACAGCCGGACGTGCTCGGCCTCGAAGTCCGCCATCGTCGCGGGGGCGGAGCGGAAGTTCGTCACCGGGAACGGGCCGCCGGCGCTCTGGCAGGTCCAGCCCGGCCCGTCCGGCCCGCCGAGCGGCTCGATCCGGTAGCCGAACTCGCCCTGCTCGTAGGAGCCTTCGAGGAGCGGCAGCGGCTCGTACGGGCCGTCGCCCAGCCCGGTGTCGACGAAGTAGACCGCCCCGTCGACCCGGACGCTCAGCGCCATGTGGTTGCCGTTGACCCCGCGCGCGTCCAGGTCCTCGTACACGCCTCCGACGTGCCGGGACACCTCGTAGCCCAGGGACTCCAGCAGCGCAGCGAACGCACCGTTCAGGTGGAAGCAGTAGCCGCCCCGCCCGGCGGCGAAGCGGCGCGCCGACAGCTCCGGGTCGATGCCGGGGGTGCGGCCGAGCTGGATGTCGATGTTCTCGTACGGGACGCGCTCCACGTGGGCGCGCTGCAGGGCGAACAGGGCCTCGGCGGAGGGCTTGCCGGGGTCGGGGATGCCGAGCCGACGCAGGTAGCCGGCGGATATGCCAGAGATCATGGCCCAACCCTAGGCACCGAAGGCGGCCGCGCGCCCCCAAATCCCCCTGATTCAGCCCGGATTCCGATGTTCCGCCTTACTTGTCGATATCGCCGACCACGAAGAAGAGCGAGCCGAGGATCGCGACCATGTCCGCGACCAGCTGGCCGGGCAGCAGCTCGGTCAGCGCCTGGATGTTGTTGAAGGAGGCGGACCGCAGCTTCAGCCGGTACGGGGTCTTCTCGCCCTTGGAGACGAGGTAGTAGCCGTTGATGCCGAGCGGGTTCTCGGTCCAGGCGTACGTGTGGCCCTCGGGCGCCTTCAGGACCTTGGGCAGCCGCTGGTTGACCGGGCCGGGCGGCAGCTCGGCCATCCGGTCCAGGCAGGCGTCGGCCAGGTCGAGGGAGTTGTGGGTCTGGTCGAGCAGGCACTCGAAGCGGGCCAGGCAGTCGCCCTCGGTGCGGGTGACGACCTTGAGGACGTCCTGGAGCTCGCCGTAGGCCAGGTACGGCTCGTCGCGGCGCAGGTCGAAGTCGACGCCGGAGGCGCGGGCGATCGGGCCGGACACCCCGTACGCGTGCACCGTCTCGGCCGAGAGCACGCCGACGCCGCGGGTGCGGCCGCGGAAGATCTCGTTGCCCTGCACCAGCTTGTCGTACACGTCCATGCGGGAGCGGCACTCGGCGACGGCGGCCCGGGCCCGGCCGAGCCAGCCGGCCGGCAGGTCCTCCTTGAGGCCGCCGACGCGGTTGAACATGTAGTGCATGCGGCCGCCGGAGATCTCCTCCATGACCGCCTGGAGGTCCTCGCGCTCGCGGAACGCGTGGAAGATCGGAGTGATGCCGCCCAGCTCCAGCGGATAGGAGCCGAGGAACATCAGGTGGTTCAGGACCCGGTTGAGCTCGGCGAGCAGGGTGCGCATCCACACCGCCCGCTCGGGGACCTCCATGCCGAGCATCCGCTCGACCGCCATGACCACACCGAGCTCGTTGGAGAACGCGGACAGCCAGTCGTGGCGGTTGGCGAGCATGACGATCTGGCGGTAGTCGCGCGCCTCGAAGAGCTTCTCGGCACCACGGTGCATGTAGCCGACGACGGGTTCGGCGCTGGTGATCCGTTCCCCGTCCAGGACGAGGCGCAGGCGCAGCACGCCGTGCGTGGAAGGGTGCTGGGGCCCGATGTTGAGCACCATGTCGGTGCTTTCCGCCGCTCCGCCGATGCCGACCGTGGTCTCCGTCATGGCCGCATTGTCTCAGCCCGGTGCGGGATCTCGTCCTCTGGTCCCACAGGACGGATCCTCCCGCGTCCTAGGGTTGAGACATGGACACGGGGACGAACGCCGGGACGGGTGCGGGCGCGGCCGCCGGGGCCGGGACGGGCGCGGGGACGGCCGGCGAACCGGAGTGGGTGGGTCTGCCGGCCGGACTGCTCATCCTGCGCAGGTTGCTGGTGGTGCTGTGGATGACGGTGTTCGCGCTGGTCACCGGTGTGGTGCTGGGCATCTCGGCGGGCCCGTGGTGGGCGGCTCTGGGGCTGTTCTGGGTGGCGGTGATGGCCTGGGGCTGGTGGCTGGCCGGCCGGAACTGGAGGTCCTGGCGGTACGCCGAGCGGGCCGACGACCTGCTGATCTGCCGGGGCGTGCTGTGGCGCGAGCAGACGGTCGTCCCGTACGGGCGGATGCAGCTGGTGGAAGTCACCTCGGGCCCGCTGGAGCGGAAGTTCGGCCTGGCCTCGCTACAGCTGCACACGGCGGCCGCGGCGACGGACGCGAAGATTCCGGGGCTGGACCCGGCCGAGGCGGAGCGGCTCCGGGACCGGCTGACCGCGCTGGGCGAGGCAAGGTCGGCGGGCCTGTGAGCACCCCGCAGGAGCCGCAGCCGGGTCTGCCTCAGCCGAGCCTGCCGCCCGGGAGCCTGCCGCCCCGGAGCCCGGAGCCCGGGAGCCCGAAGCCGGACCTCCCACAGGCGGGCCTTCCCCAGCCCGGCCTCCCGCACGGGAACCGGCTGCACCCCCTCACCCCGCTGCGCCGCGCCTGGATGCCGATCGGCTTCACCGCCGGTCTGATCTTCCAGCAGGGCGACCGGGCCGCCGAATGGATCGAGGAGGGGCGGTCCGCGTTCGGCCTGCTGATCATGGTCGGGGTCGTGCTCGTCGCCTGCCTGTACGGCTTCCTGAGCTGGTGGTTCACCTCCTACGCGGTGACCGACACCGAGCTCCGCATCCGGACCGGCCTGCTCTTCCGGCGGGCCGCGCACATCCGCCTCGAACGCCTCCAGGCCGTGGACGTCACCCAGCCGCTGCTGGCCCGGTTCGCCGGGGTCGCCAAGCTCAAACTCGACGTCATAGGGACCGAGGACAAGGACGAGCTGGCCTACCTGGGCGAGAAGGAGGCCCGCGCGCTGCGCGCCGAGCTGCTCGCCCGTGCGGCCGGCTTCGCCCCCGAGGAGGCGGTGTCCGTCGGCGAGGCCCCGGTGCGCGAGCTGCTGCGCGTCCCGGCCCGGCAGCTGGCCGTCTCCCTGCTGCTCAGCCTGGGCGTGTGGGCGGCCCTGGCGGGCGGGCTGGTCGCACCCGTGGTGGTGTGGTGGCTCAGCTCCAGCCTCTGGGCGGCCGTGGTCATCCTGCTGCCGGTCCTCGGCGGTGTCTGGGCCGGTACGGTCGGCCGCTTCCTGACCGAGTACGACTGGACGGTCGCCGAATCCCCGGACGGGCTGCGCCTGGACCACGGCCTGCTGGACCGGGCCCACGAGACGGTCCCGCCGGGCCGGGTGCAGATGGTCCGGATCGTGGAGCCGCTGCTGTGGCGGCGCCGCGACTGGGTCCGGGTGGAGCTGGCGGTGGCCGGCTCGAAGAACGAGCTGCTGGTGCCGGTCGCCCCGCGCGCGGCGGCGTACGCGGTGGTCGCCCGGGTCCTGCCCGGGGTGGACCTGGCCGCCCTGACCTTCTCCCCGTCTCCGGAGCGGGGTTCGCGCTGGGTGGTCCCGCTCTGGTGGAAGGGCTACGGCCTGGCCCTCTCCCCACAGGTGTTCGCGGCCCGGCACGGCCGTCTGTGCCGCCGTACCGAGGCCGTGCCGCACGCGAAGGTGCAGAGCGTCCGCCTCACCCAGGGCCCGTGGGAGCGGGCCCGCGGGCTGGCCGACGTCTGCGTGGACACCGGTGCCAACGGCACGGTGACGGCCCGCCTGCGCAGCTCGGCCGAGGCCGCGGCCCTGCTCCAGTCCCAGGCGGACCGCTCCCGCACGGGCCGCGCGACGGCCCGGCCGGACCGCTGGATGACCTGAGGCCACCGGGGTGGCCGGGCGAGGCACCCGGGGTAACTGTGTGCTGAAGATCGGACGATCATCATCACTCTGGGTAGTGCGGACGTGACGGGCCCTCGACCAGGCCCGCTCTCCGCAACCCGAGGACTGACAGAGCCGATGAACCACACCGCTCCACGCCTCCGCACCGCCGTACGCCTGGCCGCCCCCGCCGTGGCCGCACTGACGCTGACGATGGCCTTTGCCGGCCCGGCGTCCGCGAACCCCGCGTTCGTCAGCCGGTCCGGCGGCCAAGTCAACTTCTCCGCCCTGCCGGGTGAACAGAACACCGTCACCTTCACCCTCGACGCCAACGAGACCAGCTTCCTCGTCGGCGACTCGACGAGCACGCTCGTCGCCGGCCCGGGCTGCACGCAGCTCAACCCCAACGTCGTCAGTTGCGGTCCGGCCGCGGGTGTGACCAGGATCCGGGCCAGCCTGGGCGACGGGGACGACTTCGTCAGCAACACCACCTCCATCCCGAGCGACCTGCTCGGCGGGACCGGTGACGACCGGCTCTTCGGCGGCGAAGGCCCGGACCGGATCAGCGACCCCGACGGGTCGAACAGTGTCCACCTCCTCCAGACCATCGACGGGCGGGGTGGCAACGACACCATCATCAGCCGCAACGGCCGGTTCGACACGATCCAGTGCGGCCCCGGCTTCGACGTTCTGCTGGCCGACAGGGTCGGCGTCGACACGGTCCTCGGGGGCTGTGAATTCGTCCAGCGCTTCTGAGCACTCCGGCGCGCGGGGCGGGGGCCCCGCCCCGCCCCGGCCCGCGGCAGGCGTTACGCGCCCCCGCCGCCCCCGGCCCGCACCAGCCCGGTCTCGTACGCCAGAACCACCACCTGGACCCGGTCCCGCAGGCCCAGCTTGGTCAGGATGCGGCCCACGTGCGTCTTGACCGTGGCTTCCGACAGGACCAGGCGGGCGGCGATCTCACCGTTCGACAGGCCCTGCGCCACCAGCAGCATGACCTCGCGCTCGCGGTCGGTCAGCCGCTCCAGCTCCTTGTGCTGCGGCTCGGCCGTCGTCGTCGGCAGCATCGGGGCGAAACGGTCCAGCAGCCGGCGGGTCGTGGACGGGGCCACCACCGCGTCGCCGCTGTGCACGCTGCGGATCGCCGCGAGCAGCTCGCCCGGCGGCACGTCCTTCAGCATGAACCCGCTCGCGCCCGCCTTCAGGCCGGAGAAGGCGTACTCGTCCAGGTCGAAGGTGGTCAGGATGATGACCTTCGGATGCTCCGCCGGCTCGCAGATCCGCCGGGTCGCCTCGACCCCGTCGAGCTTCGGCATCCGCACGTCCATCAGCACGACGTCGACCTTGGTGGCCCGCAGTACCTCGATGGCTTCCAGGCCGTCGCCCGCTTCCGCGACGACCTCCATGTCCGGCTGTGCGGCGAGCACCATCCGGAACCCGGTGCGCAGCAGCACCTGATCGTCGACCAGCATCACTCGGATGGACATCCGTTACCTCGACCTCACTTCTTCTTCAGCGGCAGCAGCGCACTGATCCGGAAGCCGCCGCCCGGGCGCGGTCCCGCGTCCAGGGTCCCGCCGACCATACCGACCCGCTCACGCATACCGATCAGCCCGTGCCCGGCGCCGTCGGCGCCGCCGTCCTCGTACAGCTCGTGGGCGGCGCCCCGGCCGTCGTCCTCGACGAGCAGGCCGAGCCCGTCGTCGAAATACACCAGCCGGACGCTGGCCTTGGCGTCCGGGCCGCCGTGCTTGCGCGTGTTCGTCAGCGCCTCCTGCACGATCCGGTACGCCGTCAGCTCCACGCCGCTCGGCAGCTGCCGCGGCGCCCCCTCGACCTGGAAGTCCACGTCGAGGCCGGCCGTCCGCACCTGCTCGACGAGCACCTCGATCTGCTCCACGTCCGGCTGCGGCACGTAGTCCTCGGACTCCTGCGGCTCACCGGTGCGCAGGACGCCCAGCAGCCGGCGCATCTCGGCGAGGGCCTGGCGGCCCGTCCCGGAGATGGTCTGCAGGGCCTCCTTGGCCAGCTCGGGGGAGGCGTCCATGACGTACGCGGCGCCGTCCGCCTGAACCACCATCACCGACACGTTGTGCGCGACCACGTCGTGCAGCTCGCGGGCGATCCGGGCCCGCTCGGCGGCCACCGCCACCTGGGCCTGCGCGGCGCGCTCCTTCTCCAGCCGCTGGTTCCGCTCGACCAGCTGGGCGTAGTAGGCGCGGCGGGTCCGGACGGAGTCGCCCAGCACCCAGGCCAGGGCGAACATGACCATCAGCATGACGACGGTGAAGGCCGTCTCGCCGCCGCTGGTGTCCTCGTGCAGCGGCCAGCGCAGCAGGCTCAGCACGGGCGCGGCCAGGCCGACGCCGAGGGCGCTGCGCGAGATCCAGCGGGCCACGTCGGCGGCGGCGACGGTGTAGAGCATGACGAGCATGCCCAGGTCCGCCGCGTTCGGTTCGGAGCCGGTGAGCAGCTGGTAGACACCGGTGCCGACGGTGACCCAGAGCATCGGCACGGTCCACTTGCGGCGCAGGGCGACGGCGGCGGACAGCGCGACGACGGTCGGTACGGCGGTCAGCCGCTCCCCCGTCGAGTCGTAGCCTCCGGCGACCTGCAGCATTCCGAGACCGAAGAGCAGGACAGCCCAGAAGCTGTCGACGCCCGTCGGGTGTCTGCGGAGGAAGTCGTAGAGGCGCTGCACGTAACCCAGAGTAGGGAAAGGAGATAGGTGCTGGAGTCAACCACAGGTGCGATCCGTGGGACAGGGGTGTACTCCCCAAGGTGGAGGGCGAGCATAACCTTTGTGGGATGAGCACGGAGAGCACTGAGGGTGGGGGCGCGGGGCGGCCTGCGGTCGGGTGGCGGGCGGCCATGGAATCGGCGCTGTACGGGCCGGACGGCTTCTACGTACGGCCGGCCGGGCCGGGCCCGGCCGGGCACTTCCGCACCTCCGTGCACGCGTCCCCGCTGTACGCCGGGGCGGTGGCGCGGCTGCTGCTCTGGGTCGACGAGCAGCTGGGCCGGCCCGCGGTGCTGGACCTGGTGGACGTGGGCGCGGGGCGGGCGGAGCTGCTGACCGGGGTCCTCGCGGCGCTCCCGCCGGAGGTGGCCGGGCGGGTGCGCCCGTACGCGGTGGAACGCGCGGCCCGCCCGGCGGGCCTCGACCCCCGGATCGGGTGGGTCCCCGAACCCCCCGAAGGCGCGACGGGGCTGCTGTTCGCCAACGAGTGGCTGGACAACGTACCGCTGGACGTGGCGGAGGACGGGCGGTACGTGCTGGTCGCCCCGGCGGACGGGACGGAGACCCCCGGCGGCCCCCTCACGGCGGAGGACCGGGCCTGGCTGGACCGCTGGTGGCCGGGTGCGGCCGTCACCGGCGACGCTGCCGGTGCGGGCGCCACGGGCGGCGCGGGCGACGAGGGCGCCACGGCCGGCCCTGCCGTCACCGGCGGCTGCCGCGCCGAGATCGGCCGCACCCGGGACGAGGCCTGGGCCTCCGCCGTGGCCTCCCTCGCCCGCGGCCTGGCAGTGGCGGTGGACTACGCGCACACGGCGTCGGCGCGGCCGGAGTGGGGGACGCTGGCCGGGTTCCGCGGGGGGCGGGAGTGCCGGCCGGTGCCGGACGGCAGCTGCGACGTGACGGCGCACGTGGCGCTGGACGCCTGCGCCTCGGCGGGCGCGTCGGCGGCCCGCGCGCCCGGCCAGCCCGTACTGCTCACCCAGCGTGAGGCGCTGGCGGGCCTCGGCGTCTCGGGCAGCCGCCCGCCGCTCGCCCTGGCCTCGACGGACCCGGCGGCATACGTCCGGGCACTCGCCTCGGCGGGCGAGGCGGCGGAACTCACCGCCCGCGGCGGCCTGGGCGACTTCGGCTGGCTCCTCCAACCGGTGGGCATCCCCACCTGGCAGCCCCCCGCTCCTGCGGCGTGACCGCCACCCGGCCCCGCTGATCCAGCCCCGCCGGCGTTTGAGGCGCGGGGTCCGGGGCGGAACCCCGGGACCGCCCGCAGGGGCGGCTCAGCTCGCACGGGCCTCCGCGCCCGGTGCGCTCAAACGCCGCGCGGGCCGGATGCGGTCGGCCCCCGGCGCGCAGGCGCGCCGGGGGCCGGAAAAGCCGGGTCGGGGTTACTCCGTCACGTGGTCGTGGCCGTCGTGCAGGCCGCCGCCGCTGCCCGCGTCCCCGTCCGTCGGCTCCGAGACCACCGGCTTCGACAGCGGCGCCAGGTCGAACGCGTAGTGGCCCACCGCGTCCGCGATGACGTCGACGTTGATGTCCAGCGCCTTCTGGTCGATGTTGTCGATGGTGTCGCCCGCCGCGTGGTAATTCACGTCGTACGCGACGCCCGCCTGCCCGCCGAACTTGGCGGCCTGCGCCTCCGTCTTGATGCCCTCGGCGCCGGTGAAGGTGCCGCCCGACGGGATGCCCACCTCGATGAACGGCCCGTAGTCGGAGCGCCCGGTGAAGTCCGTGCCCTCGTGCGGGATCTGCTTCGAGTCGAGGAAGTCGGTGATGCCCCGCTCCAGCTGGGCCGAGCCCTCCGGGCCGGGCCCGGCGCCGGTGGCGTCGGAGTCGTCACCGTCGTAGACGAAGTACGCGGCGTTCGGCGAGGCGATCATGTCGAAGTTCAGGTAGAGCTTGATCTGCTTCTTCTGCTCGTCCGTCAGCGAAGCGACGTACGCCTCGGAGCCGAGCAGCCCGAACTCCTCCGCCGACCACCACGCGAACTTGACCTTGTTCTTGATCTTGTTCTGGCTGGGCGCGAGCCGCTGCGCGACCTGCAGGATGCCCGCCGAGCCCGACCCGTTGTCGTTGATGCCGGGGCCGGCCGCGACCGAGTCCAGGTGGGCGCCGAGGAACACCGTGTTGTTCGCGTCGCCGCCGCGGGTCTCCGCCACCACGTTGTACGTCTTGCGGTTCTCCCGCAGTTCGCGGATGTCCAGGGTGACCTCGACCGGTCCGGCCGCCGCCTCGGCGGCCAGCTTCTCGCCGTCCTCCTGGGTGACGCCGCCGGTGGGGACCTTGCCCAGGGACGGGTCGCCGAGGGTGCCGTTGAGGGCGCCGGCGGTGTTGTTGTAGATGACCGCGCCGACCGCACCGGCCGCCGCCGCGTTCGCCTGCTTCACGGCGAAGGTGCAGCCGCCCCGCTTGACCAGGGCGATCTTGCCGGTGAAGGCGCCGGCCGCGAAGTCGCCGGGCTCGCAGCCGTTGGTGCCGTCGGCGTCCACGGGGGCGACGGCGACCTGGGCCGTCACACCGTCCGCCGGGCCGCTCGCCGTGTACGTCATCAGCTTGATCGGGACGTCCCGGCCGGCCGCCCCGTTCACGGTCAGCTTCTCCGCGATCGTCTCGACGTACACGAAGTCGAACTCGTGCTTGGTGACCTGGTAGCCGGAGCCCCGCAGCACGGCCTCGACGTACTTCGCCGACTGCTCGTGGCCCTTCGAGCCGGCGACCCGGTTGCCGTTGTTGTAGTCGGCGATCGACTGGAACACCTTGAGGTGGTTGTTGGCGCCCTTGCCGGTCGCCTCCTTGACCAGCTTCTTGGCGAGCGCGTCGGCGCGGGCGGCGTCGCTCTGCGGGCTGGTGGCACCGGCCGGGCCGGCGAGCAGCAGCGGCGAGACGAGGGCTGCGGCAGCCAGGGTGGCGGTGGCTACGGCTATACGGCGTGAGGGCATGGAAGTCCTTTCACGACAGGCAGGTGGAATGCAGGTCTGCGGACATGCGGGGGCACCGGCGCACTGTGTGGGGGGAGTGGTGGACGCACGGTAGACACCAAGGCGCCACTCTGGCCAGAGTTTTCGCTGATTCCGGTTTATGAAATCCGTATATCGGTACGGAGTCGCCGTATCGACACGGTCGCGGACCGGCCGGTTCGCTCCTCGTCGGGCAGGGGTTCCGGCTAGCGGAGAATGCCCTCGACGAAGTCCGAGCCGATCCGCGCCACTATGGACAGATCCAACTGATGCTGGGCATAACGGCCCTGTCGGCGCGTGTGCAGCAGCCCGGCCTTCTTCAGCACCGACAGGTGCCGCGACACCTCCGGCGAGGTGATCCCGTGCGCGTTCGCCAACTCGCCCGTCGAGTACGGTGCCCGCGCCAGGCTCCGGCACAGCATCATCCGCATCGGATGGGCCAGGGCATCCATCCGCAGCTGCAGCAGCTCCACCGAGGCGGCACCGGCGAGCAGTTCGGGCGAGCCGAGCGGGTAGTGCACCACCGGGCGCCAGCCGCGCGCGTGCAGCACCAGGAGGTGCGGCCGACCGAAGTGCGTGGGTATGAAGACCAGTCCGCTGCCGACGGCCGGATCGGTCGCCGTGGCCGTTCCGTTGACCAGCTTGTCCACGGTGATCCTGGTCTGCTCCTCGTCCACCGAGAGCGCCGCCGACACCTCCTTCAGCACCGCCGGCAGCCCCTTGCGGCGCAGCACCTGCGTCTTGTGCCGGGCATCGGCGGTCTGCTGCGGACCGACCCGCCGCCAGGTGTCGGCGAAGAAGGCCTCGTCGCAGTCCTCGACGAGCCGCCGCAGCCAGGCCCGTACCGCCGCCGTATCGTCCAGCAGCCGGATCGAGAACTCCAGCTGCCGCGGACCGCGCGCGGCGGCCGTCTCCAGGGCCTTGGCGCGGGCACCGGCATCCTTCAGCGGCGACGGCCCGCCGCCCTCGTTGTAGAGCGCCATCCAGCAGTGCTCCAGGGCGGCCATCACGAACCGCTCGTCGTCCATCCGGTCGAGTACGTCGAGTTCCTCCGCGAGCGTGGCCGCGGGCAGCCCGGTCCCGCCAGGGACACCCGCGAACGGCATGAAGATGTCCGCGAAGGAACTGCGCCACATGAAATCCGCCTCCAGCAGCCGGTCCGCGAGGCACGGATCGAGAGCGGCGGAGGTGGCGGTGGTCCAGGAGGACAGCCCGGGGTGGTGGGCGGGCTGGGAGAGCGCGTGCAGGGCCATGCAGAGCTCGGCGAGCGGGGAGGCCGCGAAGGAGATCTGCTCGGTGGGGAGCCCGGCGATGTCGATGGTGACGCTCATTGCGCCATTCTGCCGGGGCCCGCGTCCCGGCCACCCCCGGACAGGTCCATCTGCGGGGCACCCATCCGAGCCCGCCCGGCTCGCCCTGCGGGCTGCCGCTGCGCGGAGCTGTTCCCCTCCCCGCCCCTTCCCGTAACCGGGCTCTGCCCGGACCCGCGCCTCAAACGCCGGCGAGGCTGGGTGGGTACCCCCGGCGGGCTGGATTGCCGCAGGCAACTCCAGCCCCGCCGGCGTTTGAGGCGCGGGTCCGGGCAGAGCCCGGTTACGGGAAGGGGCGGGGTGGGGGAAAACCCCGCAGGGCCCCCGCTCCGCCCCGCCCCGGTCGAGAGCCCTGGCCGGGCCGGGCCAGACAGGTCGCGGTTCGGCAAGGCCGGACACGACAGGGGGCCAGGCAATGCCGGGACCGTTGGGCCGGGGGCCATACCGGACCCGCCAGGGCCCGAGACCCGGCAAGGCGGGGCAGGACCCGGGCCAAGCCGCGCCACGCCAGGCCAACAGCGCCAGGGCCGGTCCGGGCAGCGTGGCCGGGCCGGTCCCGGCCGGTCGGGCAGCGTGGGGCCCGGCGGAGCCCGGCCGGTCCGGGCAGCGTGGGGCCCCGGGAGCCCGGCCGGTCCGGGCAGCTTGGGGCTCGGCCGGCCGGGGTCCGGGTGCCGGCAAGCCGGCAGGGGGGAGTTAGAACTCGACCACCGAGCGGAGGACTTCGCCGCGCTCCATCCGCCCGAACGCCTCCTCCACCCCCTCCAGCCCAATCCTCTCCGACACGAACGCGTCCAGGTCCAACCTCCCCTGCAGGTACAGGTCGATCAGCAGCGGAAAGTCCCGCTCCGGCAGACAATCCCCGTACCACGACGACTTCAGCGCACCCCCACGCCCGAACACGTCCTGCAGCGGCAGGTCCAGCCGCATGTCCGGCGTCGGGACGCCGACCAGGACGACCGTGCCCGCCAGGTCACGGGCGTAGAAGGCCTGTTCGTAGGTCTCGGGGCGGCCGACCGCCTCGATCACCACGTCCGCGCCGTGGCCGTCCGTGAGCGCCCGGATCGCCTTCACCACGTCCTCGGTCCGCGCATTGACCGTGTGGGTGGCCCCGAGCCCCGTCGCCCACCCCAGCTTGCGGTCGTCCAGGTCCACCGCGATGATCTTCGCCGCGCCGGCCAGCCGGGCCCCGGCCACCGCCGCGTTGCCCACTCCGCCGCAGCCGATGACCGCGACCGAGTCGCCCCGCCCGACGTTCCCGGTGTTGAGGGCCGCCCCGAGGCCGGCCATCACCCCGCAGCCGAGCAGGCCCGCCGCGGCCGGCGAGGCGGCCGGGTCGACCTTGGTGCACTGGCCGGCCGCGACCAGGGTCTTCTCGGCGAAGGCTCCGATGCCGAGCGCCGGGGCCAGCGGGGTGCCGTCCTCCAGCGTCATCGGCTGGACGGCGTTGTGGGTGGCGAAGCAGTACCAGGGCCGGCCGCGCCGACACGCCCGGCACCGGCCGCACACCGCACGCCAGTTGAGGACCACGAAGTCGCCGGGGGCGACGGAGGTGACGTCCGGTCCCACCGCCTCGACCACCCCTGCGGCCTCGTGGCCGAGCAGGAACGGGAACTCGTCGTTGATCCCGCCTTCCCGGTAGTGCAGGTCCGTGTGGCAGACCCCGCAGGCCTTGACCTGGACGAGCGCCTCGCCCGGCCCCGGATCGGGCACCAGCACGGTGGTGGTCTCCACCGGTGCGCCCTTGCTCCGCGCGATGACTCCTCGTACCCGATGCGTCACGTCGTACCCCGTTCGTTTCGTTCCGTGCCGGACCGTCGAACGTTACTCCTGCGGGAGTTCGGGCGGTACGGCCTCGCGCAGCGCGGCGCTGAAAGCGGCGACGGCCGGGTGGCCGGCGGCGCCGCGGCGGAAGGCGATCCGGGTGCGACGCCGGCTGCGCAGCCGGGTGAGCCGGACCGCCGGATCCGGTTCGGAGAGCGAGAGCCGGGGAATGCCCAGCTGGGGGACGAGGGCGACGCCCTGGCCGGCGGCCACCAGGGCGAGGACGGTGGCGAACTCGTCGGCCTGGTGCCGGATCCGGGGGGTGAACCCGGCGGCCTGGCAGGCCCGTACCGTCATCGCGTGGCACAGGGTGCCGGGTGTGGCGGTGATCCAGGGCGCGTGCTGCCGGCGGCGGAGTACGGCCTCCTGCTCCCCTTCGGCCGGCTGCTGTGCCCCCGCCGACTGGTCCCCCTCGACCACCCCGGCCGAATCGGCGGAATCGGCGGAATCGGCCGAATCGGCGGAATCGGAGGGGGTGGCCAAGTACATGGCCTCCGCGCAGAGCGGTTCGGTCGTGAGGCCCGGTTCCTCCGGTGCGGGCACGAAGTCGTACACGTGGACCAGGGCCACGTCCAGGTCGCCGGCCCGCAGGGCGTGGGCGACCGCCGCCGGGTCGGTTTCGGAGACCATCGGCTCCAGCCGCGGGTGGCGGCGGGCCAGGGAGACCAGGGCGGCGGGGACGATGGCCCGGGTGGCGGTCGGGAAGGCTCCGATCCGCAGCACGCCCGCCAGGCCGTCGCGGGCCCCGGCGAGTTCGGCCTCGGCCCGTTCGAGGCGTTCCAGGACGGCTTCGGCGTGCCGGACCAGATTCATCCCGGCCGGGGTGAGCCGGACCCGGCGGCCGGTCCGCTCCAGCAACGGCAGCCCGGCCTCGCGTTCGAGGACGCCGAGCTGCTGGGAGACGGCCGAAGGGCTGAAGGCGAGGGCCTCGGCGACGGCGGCGATGGTGCCCCGGCGGGCGAGTTCGCGCAGCAGGCGCAGGCGTCGTACATCGAGCATCGACTCAGCTTACGTTTTCCGTAAGGAACGCGAACTGGATTTGATGACGGCGGCGGGCCACGCTCGGGTCATGGCACAGGACACCGCCCTCCGGGGCATTCACGTACCGCTCGTCACGCCCTTCGACTCCTCCGGCGGGATCGCCGCCGGAGCACTGGAACGCCTCGCGCACGAGGTGCTCGACGCCGGCGCCGCCGGGATCGTCGCCCTCGGGACCACCGCTGAGGCCGCCTCGCTGGATCCGGCCGAACGCGATCTGGTCACGGAGGTGTGCGCCCGGGTGTGCCGGGAGCGGGGCGCCCGGCTGACCGTAGGCGCCGGGAGCAGCGACACGCGGGCGAGTGAGGCGGCCCTGGCCCGTCTCGGCCGGTGGCCGGAGGTGCGGACGGCGCTGGTGACGGTCCCGTCCTTCGTGCGGCCTTCGCCGGCCGGGGTGCTGGCCCACTTCGAGCGGCTGGCGGCGTCCAGTCCGGTCCCGCTGATCGTCTATCACATCCCCTACCGCACGGGTCTGCCGCTGGATGCGGCGACACTGCGGGCGCTGGGTGCGCTGCCCGGGGTCGCCGCGGTGAAGTACGCCGGCGGGGGCATCGACCAGGAGGCGGTGGCGCTGCTCGGGGACCTGCCGGCCGGGTTCGACGTACTGGCGGGCGACGACACGTACCTGTCGCCGCTGCTGGCGATGGGGGCGGCGGGCGGCATCCTGGCCTCGGCGCATCTGGCGACGGCCCGGTTCGTGGAGCTGGCCGACGCCTGGCAGGCGGGCGACGCTCTGCGGGCCCGGGAGCTGGGGCATGCGCTGGCCCGGCTGTCGGCGGCCGCGTTCGCCGAGCCCAATCCGGCGGTGGTCAAGGGTGTGCTGCACGCGCAGGGGCGGATCCCGTGCCCGGACGTGCGGCTGCCGCTGCTGCCCGCCGGGGCGGAATCGGTGGCGGAGACGCTGCGGCGGACCGCCGAACTGGAGCCGGTGATCAGTACCGTGTGACGGGGCGTGCGCCGCGGGACCACAAGCGCCGGCACGCGCCTGCCCACTCCCCCTGAGACCGTGTCAGGACGGGTGGCGCCGGCGTTGGACCGGCATCGCCCCGCTGCCGGAGGAGCTGCCCGTGCCCGTACCTGCACCCGTACCCGTACCCGAACCCGAGCGTGAGCCGTCCGAGCCGTCCGAGCCGTCCGAGCCGTCCGAGCCGTCCGAGCCGAATGATCCGCGCGAGTCGTACGAACCGGACGAGACACACGACGCGCACGAGCCGCGTGAGGCGCGTGAGCCGCGCGACCTGTCCGTTCCGTACGAGTCTCCGGAAGCGCACGAGCCGAGCGGGCAGCCCTCGCCGGAGCAGGTGCGGGCGTACTACGCGGACCGCCCGTCCCCGCTGGTCGCGGCCACCGGGATCGTCCTGGACGATTCGGGCCGGGTGCTGCTGCTGACCCCCTCCTACAAGGAGGGGCTGGAGCTGCCCGGCGGAACGGTGGAGGACACCGAGACCCCGGAGGAGGGGCTCGCCCGGGAGCTGAAGGAGGAACTCGGTCTGAGCGTGCCCGTGGGGCGGCTGCTGGCCGTGGACTCGCGGGCGCCGGGTGTGCTGGGCCGGTCCCTGGTCGCGCACGTGCACCTGGTCGGACCGCTGTCGGCGGAGCAGAGCGCGGCGATCTCCTACGCGGACGGCGAGGTGACCGAGGCGCACTGGCACACGCCGGAGGAGGCGTTCCGGCTGCTGCCGGAGCGGATCGCGCCACGGCTGCGGGCCGGGCTGGCCGCGCTGTACGCGGGGTCGATCGCCCACCTCGTCAACGGGGTGCCGCAGGCGGGCTCACCCGCCGCACTCGATCCGGCGCGGCGGGCCGCGCTGGAACACGCGAACGCCCTGGACTCGGCCAGTCACCGGGCCAACCGGCCCAAGTCCTTCACCGCCGCCCACATGCTGTGCACCGACCAGTCCGGCCGGGTCCTGCTGGTGCAGCCCGCCTACGGTGCGGCCGGCCGGTGGCACCTGCCGGGCGGCGGGGTGGACAGCGACCTCGGGGAGAGCCCGCGCGACGCGGCGAGGCGGGAGGTACGGGAGGAGCTGGGCCTGGAGCTCGAGCCGGGCCGGCTGCTGGCGGTGAACTGGGCGAGCCATGCGCCGTATCCGGCCCGGGTGGCGTTCGCCTTCGACGGCGGGATGCTCGACGCGAACACCCTCGCCTCGATCCGGCTGCCTCCGGCAGAGCTGAGGGAGTGGCGGCTGGCGGGCCAGGAGGAGCTGCGGGACCTGCTCCGGCCCAAACTGCGGCGGCGGGTCGAGGCCTGCCTGACGGCGCTGCGCGAGGGCACGGGACCGCTGGAGCTGTACGCGGGCCGGCCGTGGTCCCCGCCCGGTGCCGGCGCGGGTGGTCGGAAGTGAACGGCGCGACGGCCGCGCTGCTCGCCGAGGCGTACGCGCTGACCCCGCAGGCTGTCGAGCCGGGCCCCTCCGGCACCGCGACCGTGAACCACATCGTGACCGATTCCGGCGGGCGCCGCTGGTTCGTCAAGGCGTATCCGCCCGGGGCCGATCTGGCGGCCGAACAACAGGCCCTGGAACTGGGCCGGTTCGCGGGCCGGGCCGGGGTGCCGGTGCCGGAGGTACGGGCGGCCGCCGACGGCCGGCTGATCGCGCAGCGACCGGGGGGCCCGCTCTCATCGGCCGCGGTCTCCGTCTCCGCCTACGTGGAGGGCGCCGAGACGGCGGAGGGGGGCCTGCACGGCGGCCGTTGGGCCGCGGTCGGCGAAACCCTGGCCCGGCTGCACACGGCACTCGCCCGCCACCCGGCCGGCCGCCCGCGGTCCGCCCCGCCCACCGCCGTGTACGACCCGCCGGCGAAGCGGGCCCGGCTGCGCCGGCTGATCGGCCGCTACGAGGAACAGCCGCGCGAGGGCTTCGAGGGCTGGGCGCTGGCCACCGCCCGGGACCGGCTCGCCCTGCTGCCCCGGATCGACGCACTGGCCGCCGCCCTGCCGGCCCGGCTGACCGTCCAGGCCGTACACGGCGACCTGGCCTCCCCCAACCTGCTGCTGCGCGGGGAACGGGTGGCCGCCGTCATCGACTTCCGTCCGCCCCGCCCGCGGGCGGCGGCCTGGGAGATCGCCCGCATCGGCTGCGACCCCCGGACGGTGGTCACCCGCGAGGACTGGCCCGCCGGCCTGGCCCGCCTGACCGCCGCCTACCGATCGGCCCGCCCGGACTTCCCGCTCGCCGAACTGGCCGCCGTACCGCGGATCGCCCTGTGCGCGCTGGCCGGGTCGGCGTACCCGCTGGGCGAACCCCTGGATCACCCGGAGTCCGTGACCCGGCCCCTGCGGACCTATGCGCTGCACCGGGACCGGGCGATCGGGCTGCTGCTGGAGCGGCTGGCGGAGGCGGAGGGGGAGGTGGTGCGGGCGCTGGGGCCGGGGTCAGCCGGCGGGGCACACGGGGCCGACTGACGGGTCTGGGAGGTATCCCTTCCGTTCCTGCGGGGTGAAGTCGCGGTTGACGGCACGACAGATCTTCTGGATGGCTTCGGCAGGCTTGAGGAAGACGACGTCCCACAGCCGCACCGTGGTGTCGAAGTTGCCGGCTGCGAGGATGCGTCCGTCAGGGCTGAACGCCACTGCATGCACCGAAGCGACCTGCGGCACGGTGACGCGGGTCTTGCCGGTGTTCACATCCCACAGCCGAACGTAGAAGTCGAGACTGCCGGTGGCCAGGGTGCCCCCGTCCGGACTGAACGCCACCGAACTCACCGAGTGCCAGTGGCCCGTCAGGGTGGCGCGGTTCGCTCCGGTGTCCACGTCCCACAGCCAAACGGTCATGTCGCTGCTGGCAGTGGCGAGAGTACGTCCATCAGGGCTGAACACCAGCGACCACACGAAGTCGGCGTGGCCGGTCAGGGGGGCGACGCGGAGCTTGCCGGTGTCCACGTTCAACAGCCGCACGGTGTTGTCGTCGCTGCCGACTGCGAGGGTGCGCCCATCGGGGCTGAACGCCACCGCGGTCACCGCGTCGGTGAAGTCCTTCAGGGTGGCACGCGGCTTGCCGGTGTCCACGTTCCACAACCGCACGGTCTTGTCGTCGCTGCCGGTGGCAAGGATGCGTCCATTGGGGCTGAACGCCACCGAACGCACCGTGTCAGTGTGGTCTTTCAGGACGGCAAGGGGCTTGCCGGTGTCCACATCCCACAACCGCACGGTCTTGTCGTAACTGCCGGTGGCAAGGATGCGCCCGTCGGGGCTGAAATCCACCGAGGCCACCCCGATGGTGTGGCCTTTGAGGATGGCACGGGTCTTGCCGGTGTCCACATCCCACAACCGCACGGTCTTGTCGCTGCTGCCGGTGGCAAGGGTGCGTGCATCGGCACTGAACGCCACCGAGGACAGCAGCTCCGTGTGGCCCGTCAGGATTGTGTGCTTCCCTCCAGTGGCCACGTTCCACAACCGCACGGTCTTGTCGTCGCTGCCGGTGGCAAGGGTGCGTCCATCGGCACTGAACGCCACTGAATGCACCGTTCCCGTGTGGCCGGGCAGGTAGGCGCGGTACACCCCGGTGGCCGCGTCCCACAGGCCCACCGTGTTGTCGAAGCTGCCGGTGGCAAGGGTACTCCCGTCGGGACTGAAGGCCACCGCCCTCACCCCCTCGTCGTGGCCTGACATGGCGTCGCCGCGGGGCTTGCCGGTGTCCACATCCCACAGCTGCGCGGTCGTGTCCTCGCTGCCGGTGGCGAGGGTGCCTCCATCGGGACTGAACGCCACGGAAAACACCCTGTCGGTGTGGCCCGTGAGCTTGGCGCGCTCCGCTCCGGTGGCCGCGTCCCACAGCCGCGCGATGCCGTCCTCGCTGCCGGTGGCGAGGGTGCGTCCATTGGGACTGAACGCCACCGAGACCACCCCGGCGGCAGCGTCGAGGGGGGTGCGGCTCTTGAGGGTGGCCATGTCCCACAGCCGCACGGTCTTGTCGCTGCTGCCGGTGGCGAGGGTGCTTCCGTCAGGGCTGAACGCCACCGACCACACCAGGTGGGTATGGTCCTTCAGGGTGGCGCGGGGCTTGCCGGTATCCACGTCCCACAGCCGCACGGTCTTGTCGTGGCTGCCGGTGGCGAGGGTGCTCCCGTCGGGGCTGAACGCCGCCGAGGTCACCGCGTTGGTGTGGCCTTTCAGGATCCTGCGGGGTTTGCTGGTGGCCACGTCCCACAATCGCACGGTCTTGTCATCGCCACCCGTGGCAAGAGTGTGTCCATCAGGACTGAATACCGCCAGCCGCACCCCCTTGCTGTGGCCGGTCAAGCGCCGCTGCAGCGGGAGAGCGGCAGCGTTCCGCAGGCCTTCGACGGCCTCGGGATTGGGGCTGGTGCGGTAGGCCTGGATGGCCAGCAGCGAGGCAAGGTCGGGGTTTGCGTCGATGAGCGTGGTGGACCGGGCGACGAGCTCACGGGACAGGGCTGCCTGTCGCTGATCGATGGCCGTCCGCCACTGCCAGACGGCTCCTCCCACGGCGACGAGCGCGAGGACGAGCAGGCCGGCCAGGATCGCGTTGAGGCGTCGGCTGCGCCGGATGGCGGCCTGCTGGTGTTCCTTGCTGGCGGCGAGGAAGGCGGCGATATCGGCCGGCAGCCGGCGTTGCTGCGACCATTCGAGGCCTTCTGCCAGTGCTGTTCCCCCGAGCAGGTCTCCCGGATCGTTCCCCTCGGCCCATCGGGCCCGCTGTTCGAGGGTGTGGGCGAGCCACTCATAAAAGTGGTGGTCCTGACGGACCCATTCACGCAGGGTGCCCCAGTCGCGGATGAGGGCGTCATGGATCAGTTCGGCCACCGGCTGCGCGGGAGCGGTGTCGCGAACCAGGGAGATGTGGGGTGTGTGGGTGGTGATGATGCGGTGACGCGTGAGGGCGGCGAGGACGTCGTCGATGTCTTCGCCGTTATCAGGCTCACCGCTCACGTCGGCCGCCATTTCGCGCAGGTCCTCCAGGGGGACCTGCTCGCGGATGGCGGGGATGTTGTGGCGCGTGTCGGCCGGTCGCACCAGGGAGGTCAGGATGCGCTGGGCGATGGGGCGGTGGTCGGGGGGCAGCTGGTTGAGGGCCGTGTCGCACCACGTGGTCAGGCTGCCCGTGACTCCGCCGATGCGCCGGTACGCGTCGTGGGTGAGGTATCCGTCGTGGCGCCTCTGCCACAGCTGGCTGAGGGTCAGCTCCAGCAGGGGAAGGACGGTGACGGGCGCCCGGCGGGCCGCGCCCCCCTCGGGGGTGGTGGCCAGGACGTCGGCGATGATCTGCTCCGGCAGGCCCTGCTCGAAGTGGGCGCCCGCCTTCCGGGCGGGCAGGGTGATGATGTCGTGCAGGTCGTCCTGGCTGAGGGTGCCCGGCATGTTGAGGAGTCCCGGCATCGCCACTTCCAGCAGCTTGGGCGCCAGGGCCGCCTGCCGGGGGTAGAAGTCGTCGCGCATGATGAGGATCACGCTGAGCTCGGCGTGTGAGGTGACCGCCTTGGTGATCTGGTCCGTAGCGGCCAGGCGGCGCTCCCACTGGCCGTCGGCCGAGGGCTGGGTGAGGAGTTCTTCGAACTGGTCGATGATCAGTACGAGGCGCCGGCAGTCGGGTTCGGCCGCGAGTCTGCGGGTAACTGCTGCGGTGATCCCGTCGCTGCCGGCTCCGGGCAGTCCGGCGCGCTCGAGTTCGGCCAGCAGGTCCTGCCTCGGCCGGGTGAGTACGGGCAACCACGTGTCACTGCCGGGTAGTTCGCCCGCCGCCAGCGCGGGCAGGACGCCCGCCTGGATCAGGGAGGATTTGCCGGATCCGGAGGGCCCGAGCAGCAGCGTCACCCGCTGCTGATCGGCGAGGTTCGCCAGTACCTGCCGCACCGCGTCCTTCCGCCCCTCGAACCACTGGGCGTGTTCGGCGGTGAACGACTCCAGTCCCCGGTAGGGGCACAGGTCCTGCTCGGTGAGTTCGGGGCGGATGGCCCGCAGCACCTGGGTCGGCGTGACATAGGCGATCCCCTGTCCCCGTTCGTGCTCGTCGGGGGCGGTGATCTCGGTGAGCATGCCGATGACCAGGCCCGTCACCTCGTCGACGACCGGCCCGCCGCTGAAGCCGGTGGTCAGGTCGTTCGCGGCGGTCAACTGCAGGTGGCTGCCCCGGTTCTCGGTGGCCGGGATCAGATCGCCGGCCACACCGAATCCGAAGTGCCCGCCCGGCGGGGCCTGGACGGGGAACCCGAACGAGCGCACCTGGTGGCCCCGGCAGCCGGCCGCGGAGCCCAAGGGCAGCGGATCCGCACCGGCCGGGCTTGCGCTGAGGCGCATGACGGCCACGTCCTCGCCCTCGGGGGGACGCCACGCGTCGTCCAGGACGAGCCCTTCGATCCTGGGCACACCATCCACGTGCGGAAAGACCAGTTGCACGGTTTCACCGGGGCCGGATCCGGCGGCCAGGACCACGTGCGCACACGTGACCAGAATTCCCTCCGCAACCAGGAAGCCGGCTCCGGCCACCTGGTCGTCCGGTCCGAGGATTTGGGCCACGGCCGCCAGCAGCGCCGAGCCGCGGTCACCGTTCCGGGCCTTTCCGGGGACGCTCATCGGGTCAGCCCGGATTCTCGCCCGCACCGGAGCTGCCGGGAGGGTTCTTCGTCCACATTGCGGTCACCTTCAAGTGGCTGTTGGCGCTGCTCTTGGTGATGACGGCCCCGGCCTCGACCGCGAGGTCGACACCGAACTCGACGGTGATCCCGTCCGGGCCGGCCTTGCGCAACTGGTCGAGCGTGGCGCGCGCCGCCTCGGCGACCGAGCCCAAGGCCGCTTGCAGGGTCCCCGGCAGCTCGTGGATGGCATCGCTGACGCGGCCCGCCTTGACCGGCCCTTCCACCGGGGCCGGAGCCTCCACGAGCAGAGAGCCGCCGCCTTCCAGCGGAATCCGGGCCAGCTGGGTCAAGGCTCCTCCTTCACGCGGCGCAGAGCCATGGTCCTGCAGTGATCGTCCTCGACGCCGGTGCGTGCCGCATCCGGGGTGGGCCGTACGTATGAGGGCCGGCCAACTCCCGTGTCCGGCAGCTCATTTCCCAATGGAATTCGCCAATTGTGGCGCGCCGCAAGGCGCGATGCCGCAGCCCTCCCACAGGCGCGGGAATTCATGTCCGATTCACCCCTTTATGGGGGCACAAAATACATTCTGAGAATTGATCAGTGATACCGGTCATACTGCGGAATTCATCTCTTGTTCCGACACCTCCGGGTCGCTTACGGTCACCGCAATCCCGATGGGTCACACGAATACCTGAGGAATTGCGCCATGCCCGGAAAAGGTAAGCACCGCCGCCCCAAGAACAACCCGCTCTCCCGTGGATTCCTCGTCGCGGGGACGGGCGGCGCCGCCCTGGTCCTGCCGTTCGTCGGCGCGACCGGCGCACAGGCGGTCACCCCGGCGGCCGCCCCGGCTGCTGCGCCGACCACCGCACCGGCCGCCGCGCCGGTGAAGGCCACGACCACCTACACCGTGGCGGCGGGCGACACCCTTTCCGAGATCGCTGCAACGCATTCCGTCAGCGGCGGCTGGAAGAAGCTCTACGAGAACAACCGCGCGGTGATCGGCAACAACCCGTCGCTGATCCGCCCCGGCGCCAAGCTCACCCTGGACGCCCGGGCGGCCGAGCCCGCCCGCGCCGACCGTACGAAGCGCAGCGCGACGCTCTACCCGAACACCCTCGACGGCTGGATCAAGGAATCCCTGGCGATCATGGCCGACAAGGGCATTCCGGGCACGTACGACGGAATTCACCGGAACGTCATGCGCGAATCCAGCGGCAACCCGCTGGCGATCAACAACTGGGACATCAACGCCAAGAACGGTGTCCCCAGCAAGGGCCTGCTGCAGGTCATCCTGCCGACCTTCAAGGCGTACCACGTCGCGGGCACCAAGTTCGACCAGTACGACCCGGTCGCCAACATCGTCGCCGCCTGCAACTACGCGGCCGACCGCTACGGCTCGATCGACAACGTGAACGGGCCCTACTAGGCCGAGGCCGCGAGGGGACCCGCCGGGCCGGGCAGGGCCGGGCGGGTCCAGCGGACTCAGGCAGGCCCAGCGGGCCCAGGCAGGCCCAGCGGGCCCAGCGGGCTCAGACGGCGCCCATCAGGCGGGTGAACTCCTCGGGGTCCGCCGTGAAGCCGTGGACCGCCGCACGGAGGCTCCAGATGCCGGAGGCGTCGCGGACGAACTCGGCGACGGTGGCCGCCGAGGCGGCCGCCAGGCCCGCGAAATCGTCCTGGACCAGGTCGGTGTAGCCCTCCCGGATACGGAGGGCAGTGCCCGGAATGTCCCCGAAGGTCCGGGTGCCGTCACTGCCCTGGATGACCACGCCGACCACCACCCGCCCCAGCGCCTCGCTCATCCGGTCGAGCTCGAGGACCATCACCTCGTCGAAGCCGAAGCCCTGGCCGGTCCGGCTGTCCCGGCTGAGGGTGATGGTGCCGTCGGGTGCCCGGTTGCCGAAGTGCACCAGGTGGACGGGAGCGCCGCGGAGGCCGTCCGCGGCGTACACCGCGGCGACGATGTCGAGGTCGTTGGCCGGAGCACCGGCCGGGCTCGGGTCCCACTTCAGCGCGACCTCGACCCTGGCCAGTCCTTTGCGTACACCGCTCATCGAACTTCCCCTCCTTGACCGGGTGTTCCACCCTACTCCTGTGCCGGCAGCACCACGACGCCGTCCTCGTCCGCGTACAGGCCGTCGCCCGGCCGGAACGTGACCTCCCCGAAGGAGACCGGCTCGTCGACGGTGCCGGCGCCGGTCTTGCCGCTCTTCCGCGGAACCGTGCCGAGCGCCATGACCCCGATGTCGAGCCGGCCGAGGGCCGCGCTGTCCCGCACGGCCCCGTGGATGATCAGCCCGGCCCAGCCGTTCCGCTCGGCCGCGCCCGCGAGGAGGTCGCCGACCAGGGCGGTACGGAGCGAGCCGCGCCCGTCCACCACCAGGACCGCGCCCTCGCCCGGCGTGTGCACCAGCTCCCTCAGCAGCGCGTTGTCCTCGTGGCAGGACACCGTCCG
Source organism: Streptomyces sp. NPDC051211 (assembly GCF_040689505.1). NCBI lineage: Bacteria > Bacillati > Actinomycetota > Actinomycetes > Kitasatosporales > Streptomycetaceae > Streptomyces > Streptomyces sp. NPDC051211. The sequence continues at coordinate 339,194 of NZ_JBFBAV010000001.1, read as the reverse complement.
CACCGGCCCGGCGAACATGCGGCGGCCGCCGATGCCGCGGAACGGGACGGTGCAGATGGCGAGCCGCTCGCCGTACTCGTCGTACAGGTCGGCGGTGGGGGTCGGGGTGACGGGGGCGACGGTCATGGCGGCGGCTCTCTGTTCCGATGGGGCCCTCGGAGCTCTCGGAGCTCCCTGAGCTGCCGGGGCTCTCGGAGCTCCGAGGGACGGTTCACGATCAGCCGGACCAATATCTCAGCATCGCCGGCGGTCCTCGACGAGGGTGCCCTGCGCGGTGCCGACGGTCCGGTCGTAGCAGCCGGCGGTGCCGTACCGGCGGTACCGCTCGGAGCTGGTGCCGACCGCGTGCCGCTGGTCGCGGGGGACGCCGGTGGTGTAGGTGGCGTCGCCGGTGTAGCTGTGGTCGAGGCGCTCTACGGAGGTCCGGCGGCCGTCGCGCAGGGCCAGGGTGTCCGCACGGTCGCCGAGGGCCAGGACGGTCCGGAGCCGGTCCCCGGCGCCGAGGGTGGTCTCGCCGTCCATGGTGTAGGTGCGCTGGGTGCGGGTGGTGTTCCGGCCGTGGGACACCGTCTCGTGGTCGGTCCAGGTCGCGGTCAGCGCGTCCCGGGTCTCGCCGTCCGTCCAACGGTGGACGGAGGTGTGGGCGAGGGTGCGGGTGACGGTGGTGGCGATCCGGCCGCGGGAGGTGTCCAGGTATCCGCCGACCGTCAGCGTCCGGCCGGCCCGGGTGTCCAGGCGGTGCTCCGGACCGGCCGCGTACTCCGAGGAGTTGGCCGGATCGCTCGCTTCGTGCCGGGTCAGGGCGCCGGTGACGACGGCCCGCGCCTCGTCCTGCCACAGCAGTACGTTGACGGGGGTGCTCCAGCCGGTCTGCCCGGCGGGCACGCCGCCCACGGAGACCTCGATCCGGTGCGGGCGACCGTCGTTGAGGAGTCCGGCGAAGGGCGTGAGGTCGTAGACCACCGGCTGTACGTCGAGGGCCCGGGGTGCGGGGGTGACGTACCAGAGGAAGGGGTTGGACCAGCCGCCGGTCCAGACGGTGGGGAAGGGCGCGGCGATGCCGGCGAGCCGGCCGTCCACGGCGATCCGCACCTCCCGGTGGGGGCCGTCGGCCGCCTTGCAGGAGTACGGGGCCCGGTCCGGCACGGTCAGGTACCAGTACTCCTCGCAGCCGCCGCCGGAGCCGGTGGCGTACACCTCGGCCAGGATGCGTTCGGTGTTGCGCGGGGTGGTGAGGGTGTTGTCGGTGAGCGGGAGCACCCGGTCCGGGGTGACGGACGACGGGGTGGTGGCCGTCGCGGTGGCGGACGTCGCGGTGGCGGCTTCGGCCGGGTAGAGGGTCAGGGTGACCTTGACGTCGATGACGCCGGTGTAGGTCTCGTTGACCACGTTGCCGATGAGCATCTCGACGGGCTGCGGCCGGCTCAGGGTGTCGCGGTAGCGGGTGACGTCCTTCTCCACCGACCAGGTGATGCCGTCGGGCGAGGGCTGCGGGGTGGAGGTGCGGAGGATTTCGACACCGCCGACGGTGAGGTTGCCGAGCCGGTCGTACTGGCGGCCCTTGACCTTCCCGTCGAGCCGCAGGACGGCCTTGGTCCAGTGGCTGCCGCAGTCGGCGGGCGGCGTGTAACTCCCCCGGTACGGGGTGAAGTCGCGGAACTGCGCCTCGGCGAGGGTGAGGGTGCAGGACCGGGTCGCGGGCCTGTCCACGGGCGGGGCGGCGGTGAGCGGGTCGTGCCAGTCACTGCCGAACTCGGGCGGGGGCGGGGTGGCCGCCGCGGCCGGAGTGCCGCTGCCGAGCAACGAGCCCGCGGCGAGCAGGAGTCCGCCGAGCAGGACCGTGATCCTCTGTCGTCTCATGGCCTCGCAGTGAAGCGCGGGGCGGGCCCCGACTGCCAGGTCCCGGGCAGCGAACTGGCCGGATCCCACCGGTGCCCGGCCGACGGCAGGTCCGGGTGGGCCGGGCCGGGCGGGCCGGGCCGGGCGGGCCGGGCCGGGCGGGCCGGGCGGGGTTCAGCGGTCGGCGATCCGCTCGTTGTACCTGTCCCACCACACGGCCCCGATCCCCGGGCATTCGGCCTCGGTGCGCTCCGCGAGGAAGGCCAGGTCGGTGCGCCGGTAGCGGGTGATCATCTGGGCCAGGGACATCTTGCTCTGGTCGGTGATGTCGATCCGGGCGCCGGCCCCGAGCAGGGCCCGGACGAGGTCCGGGGAGCCGCCGCCGTGCACGGCCGCGTAGAGCGGGGTGCGCAGCTGCTTGTCGTGGGCCTCCAGGTCGAGGCCGGCCGCGAGCAGCCGGGGCAGCAGCCGTTCGTGGTCGACGAGGTGCAGGAGGTGCAGGAGGGTGCGGCCGCCCGCCACGCGGACCCGCGGATCGAGGCCGGCGTCCAGCAGGGCGACCACCCCGGGGGTGTCGCCGTGCAGGGCGTGCTGGAGGAGGTCCTGCAGCTGGGCGCGCAGGGCGCGCGGCAGCCGGCCCTCCGTGCCGGTGAGGGCCTGCTGGACGGCGAAGCAGCCGGTGACGGCGCCGCCGAAGGCCCGCATCGCGCGCTCTCGTTGCTGTTCCTGCTCGGTGTGCGGCATGTCCGGCCGGCCGTCCCGGTAGCCGACCTCGTGCCAGCCGTCGCCGCAGCGGACCCGGACGGGGGCCGGGGCCGTCGGGGCGGGCGGGCCGTCGGCGGGGCCGGCCTCGGGGAACAGGGCGGCGGCGACCAGGGGGTGCAGTGCGCGGGGCGTGATCAGGCCGGCCCGGACCAGGGCCGGATCGGGCGGCCGCTGCCAGGCGTGGCCGGGGAGCGGGACCACGCCGTCCGGAAGGTTCCGGTGGGCGTACCCGATCCGTACGCCCGCGTCCGGGTGCGTGCCGGCGGGCTGCAGGAGCAGGTACATGCTCCCCGGAGTGGCGATGGCGAAGCGTTCGCCCGCTCCGGCTTCCGTCAGCCGGCGGACCTCCGGGCCGATCCGGTGCAGGCCTGCGCCGAGCCGGCCGAGGATCCATGCGGGCTCGGAATACCACGGCCGGCCGGGCGCGCCGCCGGGGTCGGGTTCGAACCCGGCCGCTTCCAAGGCCTCGGCCTCGTCTCCGCGGTCCTGGAGGACGGCGATCCATTCGGCGCGGCCGGCCGGGTCGGCGGGGCCCGGGTCCGCGGTGGGCAGTTCCCCGGGGGTGAGCGGGCGGCCGGCGGTGGTGAAGAACGGGAGCCGGCCGGGTCCTCCCGCGACCCGCTCCCGGAGTTCGGCGGTGTGCCCGGCGTGCCAGAGGTGCCGGGCCGCGGTCCAGTCCTCGAGGGGCGAGCGGAGCCGGCGCTGCCAGGTGTCGGGGCGGACCGGGCCGCAGCGCAGGGAGATCCGCTGCGGCCCGTGGGCCATCACCGGCAGTTCGGCGTACAGGTACGGGCCGGACGGGTCGGACGGGTCGGCGGGGCCGTCCGGTTCCCCGTACCGGGCGAGGAGCAGGATCCGGCAGGCCTGCAGGACGGTGCTGCCGCCGAGCATGCGCGGGGCGTGCCAGCGCAGCAGGTCCGGGGCGAGGTGCCGGAGGTCCTCGGCCAGCCGGGCCGCGACGGCCGTGCCGTACCGGTCGGCGACCTCCCCGGGGTCGAGGAGGGGGTCGACGTTGGCGGCCGTACAGGCGCCGCGCCAGTCTCCGGCGAGCCGGCGCCCTCCGGACTGTTCGATCATCCAGCGGGGTACCGCGTACCGGCGGATCCGCTGCCAGGACGAGGCGTCCTCGCGGGAGAGCCCGCCGGGCACGGTGTGCTGGTTCATCGGGGCCACTCCACCGGTTCTGGGCCGGTGTCCGGCGGCCGCTGCGGCAAAAGGTGGCAGGGCCGACCGGATTCGAACCGGCGTCCTCCAGCTCGCTGCGTTGGCGCGACGACCCCTGCGCTACGGCCCTGCTGCGGTGATCATAACGAGCGGGCCGGACGCCCCGGCCCGGAGGTCACCGGGTTCCCGCAGACCACCGGGTTCCCGCAGGTCACCGGGTTCCCGCAGACCACCGGGTTCCCGCAGACCACCGGGTTCCCGGAGGCCGCCGGTTCCCGGAGGCCTCCGGGTCGCGGGTCACCAGTTCCCGTCGGTGACCGGCTTCCCCGGCGGTACGTCGCCCAGCGGCTTGACCTGCCCCGGGACGGGCGGCACCCACGGGGTGTGGTCGTCGCCGAGCCAGTCGCCCACCGGCTTGACCTGGCCGAGGGTGTCGCTGGGGGCGAGGTCGGTGCCGTCCTGGTCGTAGTAGTCGAACCAGGGCAGTCCGGCCCGGGTGTACGCGGCCCGGTCGACCGGCGACGGCGGGGCCGGCTCGCCGGTGATCCGCTGCCACTCGGGCGGGGTGACCAGGTGGACGAAGACCCGGCCGGCGGGGGTGTCCGACCAGTCGGAAAGCGGTCGGTCGTCCTGGAACACCTCCTGCTTCATGGTTCCGCCGACGCCCAGGCCCATCGCGGCGGGCGCGGCCGGGGCGGGCCCGCCGGGCGGCGGCACGGCCATCGGGGCGCCACCGTAGCCGCCCGGTGCCATGGGAGCCATGGGCGCCATCGCCGGCATGGGCACGGGGCCGCCGCCCGGCACGAGACCGCCCGGACCGCCGGGGGCCCCGGCGGCCCCGGCGGCCCCGGGGGCACCACCGGGGGCGCCGTACGCCGCGCGGGCCCGGGCCCGCCGCTCCTCCTCCAGGGCCGCCAGCCGGCGCTGCTCCTCCCGCCACTCACCGAGCCGGGCCTCGGACAGCGGGAAGGCCTGGAGCTGTACCCCGCCGGTGGTCTCCTCGCCGGTGACCTGGCCCTCCACGGTGGCGCCCAGCCCCAGCGGCACGGCGACGAACTGGCGGACGGTGCCGGTGCCGGAGTTGATGCCGTCCAGCCACGGCTGCCGGGGCAGCACCACGTAGTTCTGGGGGCGACGGGCCAGCCGACCGGTCCACCGCTCCCCCGACACGGCGCACACCTTGCCCACGCCGATCTGGAGGGCGGCGGGCTCCCGGCTGCCGGTGAAGCTCAGCCACATCGCTTCCCGCAGATACACCGGCAGGATCACGCCACCGCGCTCCCGCCATTCCTGCGGCACCGGGCCGGGGCAGTCCTCGATCCGCCGCAGCGGGAACTCGCCGATGCCGGGCGGCAGCGGGTGCGTACCCGACTCCGGCAGCCGCAATGTCCGGATGAACCTGACTTGCACCCCTCCGCCCAACAGCAGGGCGTTCCCCTCGATCCGTACGGAACCCGCCATCCCCGACCCTCCGCTCCCCGCCCGCCACGACCGAAGGATTTTCAGCCGAACCGGATCGTTATCCTCAAGTTTTCCTCAGAACTAGTGACGCTGCGCGCATGGCCTTTCTAGCTTCCTCACGAGCCCCGTTCGTTCGAAGAGAGTCCATGATGAAGGTTTCCAAGGCCGGTGCGGTCGCCGCAGTGACCGTACTCGTCCTGACCGCCTCCGGGTGCGGTGATGACGCCGCCGACAAGCCCAAGCTCTCCATCGGGGTGAAATTCGACCAGCCCGGACTGGGTCTGCGGGAGCCCGGCGGCCGGTTCTCCGGCTTCGACGTGGACGTGGCCCGCTACGTCGCCAAGGAGCTCGGCTACGCGCCGGACCGGATCGAGTTCAAGCAGGTCTTCAGCTCCGACCGGGAGCTCATGCTCCAGTACAACGAGGTCGAGTTCGTCGTCGCCAGCTACTCGATCAACGAGAAGCGCAAGGCCCAGGTGGACTTCGCGGGCCCGTACTTCGTGGCCCACCAGGACCTGCTGCTGCGTACCTCGGAAACCGGCATCAACAAGGCGGAGGACCTGAACTCCAAGACCCTCTGCTCGGTCACCGGCTCCACCTCCGCCGAGAACGTCCGGACCAAGCTGGCCCCGAAGGCGCACGTCACGGAGGTCGGCGGGTACTCCGAGTGCATCACCGCGCTCAAGGAGAGCGTGCTGGACGCGATGACCACGGACAACGCGATCCTCGCCGGGTACGCCGCCCAGAACGTCAACCAGGGCAAGTTCAAGCTGGCCGGCCTGAGCCTGAGCAACGAGAAGTACGGGATCGGTGTGAAGAAGGGCGACACCGAACTCCAGACGAAGATCAACGCGGCGCTGCGCAAGATGGTCAAGGACGGTTCCTGGGAGAAGTTCGTCAAGGACAACTTCGGTGCGGCGAACTTCAAGCACGAGCCGGCTCCGGAGATCACCGAGGGCCGCTGATCGGCTTCCCGGCCCCGGGGGCCTCGGCCCTGACCGGGGCCGCTCCGGCCGGCTCCTGGCCGGAGCCGGGGTTCGGCCCCGGGCCCGGGTCAGCGGTCGCGGCCGGCGCGATCGACGAGGGCGGTGAACTCGCTCCAGGACAACCGCGGCGGCCGCTCGTCCCACACCTTCTGGGCCAGCGCGGCCAGCGGCATCCGGATGCCGGCCGCCACCTGGGCCTGGGTCTGGGCGCCGGCCAGGTCGCACCAGACGGCGAGCCGGGCCCCGAGGATCTGCCCCTGGTAGCGGGCCGGCACCGGGGTGGTGCCGCGCAGCACCAACGGGGTCCACTGCTCGTAGATCCGGCGGCCGGTCGGGTAGGTGAACTGGTTCGGCTCGCCGAGCACGTAGTACAGGTACTCGTCGTTGAGGTTGACGACCTTCCGGCCCTCGGTCAGATAGCCGAGGGGCGGCCGGGCGCCGATCTCCTTGCCGGTCCAGTACTCGGCCTGGATGTCGCGGGCGGGGCGGGCGATTCCGCCGGTGAAGAAGCCGTCGTTCCAGGCATGGAGCTGTTTGCCGGACGGCCGCACCACGTCCGCGCGGTCGTTGAGCCAGCCCGTCGCCAGGTCCTGCACCTTCGCCCCGGCCCCGTACCGCTGCCGGGCGGCGGCTGCGAGCTGCGGGAAGGACGCCTCGGGGTTGCTGCGGACCAGGGCCTGGTACTCGTCCGCGCCCAGGTGCCAGGCTCCGGCGGGGAACAGCGGCAGGTACTCGCGGAGCAGTTCGTCGACCAGCCGGGCCGCGGCCGGGTTCGAAATGTCCACCGCCCCCTGCACGGCCCGGCCGTTCACGTCGCGCAGCTGTAGCTGCGGGTGGGCCCGCAGGACCGCGCCCAGGTGGCCGGGCGAGTCGATCTCGGGGACCACGGCGATGTGCAGGCTTTCGGCGAGCGCCACGATCCGGCGGACCTCGGCCTTGCTGAGGTGCGGGTTGGAGACGATCTCCGGGTGGGTGGTGGACTCGATCCGGAAGGCCTGGTCGTCGGAGAAGTGCAGGCCGAGCTGGTTGAGCTTGAGGTCGGCCATCTCGCGCAGCCGGTTCTCGATCCAGTCGGGGGTGAAGTTCTTGCGGGCGATGTCGAGGTTGAGGCCGCGCTGGGGTTTGGCGGGCCGGTCCTTGACCGTGCCCTCGCCGACGGAACCTTCGGTCCGTACGGCCTGTTTGAGGGTGCGGGTGCCGTAGAAGACGCCCGCCTCGTCCGGTCCGGTGATCCGGACCTGCCCGTCGCGCACGGCCAGGGTGTACGACTCGGGAGTGCCGGAACTCTTTGCGCCGAGGGCGAGTTGGACGTCGCCCCGGTTCGGGCCGGCGGTTCCGGCGTAGCCGAGCCCGATCTCGCGGGCGAGCAGCCGGCCCTCGTCGGCCAGGCCCGGGCTCTTCGCGTCGACCACGACCCGGGCGCCCTCGGCGGGCCGCCAGCCGGGGCCGCGGGCCGGGGTGTGCTCCCGCACCGCGGGCACCGTGTCCGGGGCGGTGGACAGCTGGTAGCCGGCCGTCGGCGAGGGGGTGGGGGCCTGCGCCGGGGAGGCGGCAGCGTCCGCGGTGGCGGGCGGGATAGCGGGCGAGGGGGCGGTGGCCGGGCTGGGGACGGCGGGACTGCGGCCGTCGTCCGGGCCGGCGCCACTGCTGCAGCCGGGGACGGCGAGGGTGAGCACCGCGGCGACGGTTGCCGTCGCGATGACGTGGTTCTTCCTGTGCTTCCTGAGCTGCCGCATCATCATGCACCCGTGTTCCCCCGTACCAACGTCCCACGCGGGGCCGGGCGGCGCGACCCGGCCGCACGTGGGACGGCCCCGGCGGCGCGGCGCGGCGGCCTCAGCCGAGGGCGGTGAGAGCGGCGGCCGCGAAGCCGTGGTCCTCGGCGGGGGCGCCGCCGCCGACGCCGACGGCGCCGATCAGCCGGCCGTCGCGGTGGACGGGCAGTCCGCCGGCGATGAAGAGCAGCGGGCGGTCCAGGGCGGTGGGCAGGGTGTGGAAGGGGCCGCCGGGCTGGACGGCGTCGACGAGGTCGGCTGTGGGGGCGTTCAGCTGGAGGGCGGTGAAGGCCTTGCGGGTGCTGGTCTCGCCGGAGATCAGCACCGCCCGGTCGTCGCGCCGGAAGGCCAGCAGGTGGCCGCCCGCGTCGAGGACGGTGACGCTGACCGGGACTCCGGCCTGCCCGGCGGCGGTGGTGGCGGCCGCGACGAGGAGGTCGGCGTCCTCGGTGGTCAGCGGCACGACGGCGGTGGCGGTGCGGGACATGGGGTGGTTCTCCTTCTGGGGGATCGGGGTGGGGATCAGTGCCGGGCGGCGGCTGCGACGGGGACGGTCCGGCCGGCCGGGGCGGGTGCTCCGGCGACGAACCGGCCGGTGCGGTGGCCCGTACGGCGTTCCAGGGCGCCGGAGAGCACGGCGAGGGCGAGCGCGGAGGCGGCGAGGGCGGCGCCGACCCAGTTGGGGGCGGTCCAGCCGAGGCCGGCGGCGATGACCAGTCCGCCGAGCCAGGCGGCGAGGGCGTTGCCGAGGTTGAAGGCGCCGATGTTCACGGCGGAGGCCAGGGTGGGGGCGCCGGCGGCCTGGTCGAGGACCCGCTTCTGGAGCGGCGGCACGGTGGCGAAGCCGAGGGCACCGATGAGGAAGAGGGTGACGGCGGCACCGGCCTTGGTGTGGGCGGTGACGGTGAAGAGGGCGAGGGCCAGGGTGAGGGCGCCGAGCGAGCCGTACAGCATGGGCATCAGGGCGCGGTCGGCGAACCGGCCGCCGACCAGGTTGCCGGCCACCATGCCGAGTCCGAGCAGGACCAGCAGCCAGGTGACGGAGGTGTCGGCGAAGCCGGCCACGTTGGTCATCATCGGGGTGATGTAGGTGATGGCGGCGAAGACCCCGCCGAAGCCGAGGACGGTCATCGCCATGGCGAGCAGCACCTGGACGTTGCGGAAGGCGGCCAGCTCGTGGCGGATCCGGACGCCTTCGGGGCGGGGCAGGTCGGGCACCAGGCGGGCGATGCCGAGCAGTCCGAGCACGCCGAGGGCGGCGACGAGCAGGAAGGTGACGCGCCAGCCGAGGGTCTGGCCGACGAGGGTGCCGAGGGGGACGCCGACCACGTTGGCCACGGTCAGGCCGGTGAACATCATGGCGATGGCGCCGGCCTTCTTCTCGGGGGCGACGAGCTCGGCGGCGACCACCGCGCCGATGCCGAAGAAGGCTCCGTGGGCGAGGGAGGCGAGGACCCGGCCGGTGAGCATGACGCCGAAGGCGGGGGCCAGTGCGGAGAGCAGGTTGCCGGCGATGAAGAAGCCCATCAGCAGCATCAGCATGCGCTTGCGGGGGATGCGGGTGCCGAGGACGGTCATCAGCGGGGCCCCGAGGACCACGCCGAGTGCGTAGCCGGTGACCAGGAAGCCGGCGGTGGGGATGGAGACGCCGTAGCCGGCGGCGACCTCGGGGAGGAGGCCCATGATGACGAACTCGGTGGTGCCGATGCCGAAGGCGCCGATGGCGAGGGCGAGGAGTGCGAGGGGCATGAGGGGGTCCTTGGCGGGGGCCGGGCCGAACGGTGGGGGCCGGGCCGTGGGGGCGGGGACGGTCGGGAGCCGCGGAGCCGGGAAATGTTTGCTGCCGCGGCTTACGTGCGGCCACATTAATTGCAGACGCGGGATAATTGCAAGCGCGGGCTATCGCGGATGTGGCCTATCCTGGAGTCGTCACTTGAGTCATCAGGTGCCAGGTGCCAGGTGCCGCAGCAGAGGAGATCGCCCCATGACGGCCACGGACAGCGCGCTGACCGCCCTCTCCCAGGGCTGGTGCGCCCTCTCCCTCCTGCACGGCCGGATCGAGGCCCACATCGAGCGGGCGCTGCAGGCCGGACACGGGCTGAGCGTGCGCGAGTACTCCCTGCTGGACGTACTGAGCCAGCAGCACGACGGGCCGGGCGGGCACCTGCAGATGAAGCAGGTCGCCGACGCGGTGGTGCTCAGCCAGAGTGCGACGACCCGGCTGGTGACCCGGCTGGAGGAGCGCGGCCTGCTGGCCCGCTACCTGTGCCCGACGGACCGCCGGGGCATCTACACCGATGTGAGCGAGGCCGGGCTGGCACTCCTGGCCGCCGCCCGCCCCACGAACAACGCGGCCCTGCGCGAGGCCCTGGACTCGGCCGCCCGGAACCCGGAACTCGCACCCCTGGTCGCGGCGGTGGAACAGCTCAAGGCCCGGGCCTGAGGCAGACCCCCTACGGCATGGCGCTGGGAGGGATGCTGGGAGTCGAGCTCGGGGCGGGGGAAGTGGCCGGGGGCCAGGCCGGGGAGGGGGTTGCCGTCGGCGGCGTGGACTCGGCCGGGGTCGGGCGGGCGCTGCCGGGGTCCGGGCCCGGCGTGGCCGGGCCGCTGATCTCCGGCGGGGCCGCGGGCGGCAACGGGCGCGGCTTCTGGTCCGGGGCCGCGAGCAGCAGGTATCCGGCCACGGCGGCGGCCGTGGCCGCGGGCAGGGCCAGCGGCAGGAGCAGGCGGCGCCACCGGATCACCGGGAGCCGGCGCAGGTGCGGGCCGGGCGGGTCGGCGGGGCGCAGGTCCCGGACGGTCACGGCGTCCGCGCGGGCCGCGAACGCCTTCCGCAGCCGCCGCTCGATGTCCGTGGCCTCTTCCGTCTCCGTCATACCCGTCCCTCAAGGATCCGTTCCAGCGCGTCCAGCGCCCGGCTGGCGTTCGACTTGACCGCGCCCCGGCTTATCCCGAGGGTGTCGGCGATCTCCGCCTCGCTGAGCTCGGCCCAGTAGCGCAGGACCAGCACCTGGCGGCGGCGCGGGGTGAGCCGGCCGAGCGCGGCGAGCACCTCGCGGTGTGCCTCGTCGAGGACCACGTGCTCCTCGGCGGAGGGCACGTCGGCCGGGGCGGGCGGGGTCCAGGCCCGCGCGGTCCGGCGGCGGCGCAGCACCGACCGGGAGGTGTTCACGACGGCGGTCCGCAGGTAGCCGAGCGCGTTGTCCACCTCGGTGATGTGCTCGCCGTGGCGGCGGTAGAGGGCGGTGAAGGCGTCCTGGACCACGTCCTCGGCGGTGGCCAGGTCATCGACGAGCAGCACGGCCAGCCGGACCATGCGGAGCCGGTGCGCGTGGTAGAGCTCGCTGACGGTGGGCGGGCGCAGGGGGTCCCCGGCCGGGCCCGGGGCGTACGCGTGGGCCTGCGGGTGGTCGTACGGCGGCCGGGGCGCGGGCGGCCCCGCCGTCGCGAGCCGCTCCCGGCGCAGCAGGCGGTCCGCGAGCCCGCGCAGCAGGGTGCGCACGCCGAAGGCACCGCCGAGCCGCGCCCGGTCGAAACCGGGCGCGGCGGGGCGGAGCGGCAGTGCGGGGTGAGGCACGAGGCTCCTCGGGTGGGGCACGTCAGCTCTGGGTGCGACGCCGTACGGCGTAGAGCGCGCCGGCGCCGATGGCCACCAGCCCGGCGGCGCCCGCGCCCAGCATGGCGTTGGTCGCGTCCGCCCCAGTATGCGCGAGCTCGGGGGCGGCACTCGGGTCGGCCGCGGTCGGGCCGGTCGGCGGGACGCTGGTCGCCGGGGTGGGGGCCTCGGAGGGCGGCGAGCTGGGGGTGGCGGTGGGCGGCACGCTGGGGGCGGGGGTCGGGGCGACGCTCGTTCCGGCGGACGGCTTCTCGGACGGTATGGCGGTCGGCGCGGCCGAAGGCACCGCGGACGGGGCCGCCGAAGGCACCGCGGACGGGGCCGCCGAAGGCACCGCGGACGGGGCCGCCGAAGGCACCGCGGACGGGGCCGCCGAGGGCGTGGCGGAGGGGCCGTCCGCCCAGGCCGGAGCGGCCAGGGCAGCCAGCACTCCGACGGTGGCGAGGGTCACGCCGGCACGCTTCAGGTTCTTCACGTTTGTTCTCCCGAGTCGGGTCGAGGGCACGGAACTGCGCCCTTCACCCCCGCACGACGCGCGACCTCCCCGGAGGTTGCCGCCGTTCCCGAAATTTTCTCGGGCAGTTTCCGGGCGCGGCTCGCGCCGGGATCCCGTACCGGTCCCGCAGGGCCCGCACCGCCTCCTCCGTTCGTCCGACCGTGCCCTTGAGCGGGCCGGGGCGAGTGGATCACAATCCGCAGATGCCGACGCCCGCTCCCCCACTGCCGCCCCCGCCGTTCCGCAGCTGGATGCGGTACTTCTCGCCGACCGCCGGGCACCGCCGGCTCGGCCTGGTCTGTCTCGGTGTGGGCTTGCAGCAGGGGGTGCTGCCGGTGGTGGGGCCGCGGGTGCTGGACCATCACGTCGCGGTGATCGTCAGCCGCGGCGGCGGCTGGTTCAGCCATGGCGGGCGGCCGCCGCAGCCGGTGACCGCGCCCGCCCTGCTGTGGCTGGTGCCGGGGGTGGAGCACCATTACGCGCCGGACCCGGGCAGCGGCTGGGACGAGAGCTTCGTGGACTTCGCGGGCCGCAGCGTGGAGGCGTACACGGATCTCGGGTACATCACCCCGGACCGGCCGCTGGTGCCGCTCAGCGGGACGGCCGGGGTGCAGCACGTGGTGGACGGGATCGTACGGGCGGCCCGGCGGGGCGGGCCGCTGCTGGAGGTGGAGGCGGCGGCCGCCGTGCACGGGCTGCTGGTGGCGCTGCGCTACGCGCGGGCCGAGGTGTCCCGGTACGGGGACGCGGTGATGGACGCCCTGGCCCGGGACGCGCTGCTGCCGATACCGGTGGCCGAGCACGCGGCCCGGCTGGGCATACCGCTGCACGAGCTGCGGGGTGCGGTGCGGCGCAGTACCGGGGAGGGCGTCAAGGAGTACCTGCTGGGGATCCGGCTGACCCGGGCCAAGGAGCTGCTGGCCCGGACCGACCTGCCGGTGGCCGGGGTCGCCCGGCGGGTCGGCTACCCGGACGCGGCGTACTTCTCCCGGCTGTTCAGCCGCCGGGTGGGGGTGTCGCCGGTCCGGTTCCGGGAGCAGCAGAGTCCGCGGCCCGGCCTTCAGGGCCGGTAGCGGACGTTGAGTTCGGCCACCGAGGTCCAGGGGTTGCCGTTCACCTCGCCGGTGGCCCGCAGCCTGAGGTAGCGGGCGGGGCGCGGGGTGAAGGTGATGTCCTGCCGGGCGGTGCTGTCGGGGAGGGTGCCGGCGGCCGCGGCCGTCCAGGTGGTGCCGTCGGTCGAGGTGAGGACCTGGTAGGCGGCGATCCGTCCGTTGCTCTGGGTCTGGCGGGGGAGTTCGAGCAGAGCGGTCACCTTGTAGGAGGCGCCGAGGTCGAGGGTGATCTCGTGCGGCATGGGTGCGGTGGCGGCGTACCACTGGGTGTGCCAGAGGGTGGCGGGGTCGCCGTCGAGGACGTTGGCGGCCCGCCCGTCCTCCCCGGCCGTCTCCTCGCTGTCGACGGCCTTGACGCTCATCAGGTTCTGCGGGACGAGGAGTTCGCCTCCTCCGCCGCTGCCGAGGTCGTCCACGGTGAGGTCGTCGAGGATCAGGTCGGCCTCGTTGTGGGAGTTCTCCGGGCTCACCTTGCGTACGCCGATCCAGGCGTCGGTGCCGGCGGTGAAGGTGGTGGTGAACGTGGTGGGGGTGCGGGCCTGGCCGAGGGCGGTGGCGGTTTCGGTGCTGCCGGCTCCGGTGACGAACTGGTAGTCGCCGCTGAAGCCGGTCTCGTAGGCGAAGGTGACCCGGTACTGGCGGCCGGGGGTCAGCCGGAGGGTCTGCGGGAGGGTGCGGTAGACGAGGCCGGTGCGTTCCTCGTGGGATTTGAGGGAGTTCCGGCCGCTGATGACGTCGTCGACGAGTTTTCCGTTCCAGCCGGCCTGTGTGTAGGGGGCGTTGCGCTGGGCGATGTGGGTGCGCGGGTCGGTGGCGGCGCCGCCCGCGCCGCCGAAGGCGAAGGGTCCCCAGCCGGCGTCGGTGCTCTCGAAGTCCTCGGCGAAGTAGTGGCTGCCGGTGGGGGTGCGGGCGGAGCGACCCACTTGTACGTCGTCCAGGTACACGGTGCCGGAGCCGGTGGCCGCGGACAGCCGGAGGGTGGCGGTGGACTGGCCGGCCGGCACGTCGAAGAGCACCTTCATGCGCTGCATCCTGGTGCCGTTCTTCTCGCTGCCGCCCAGGGTGTTGGTGAGCGGGGAGGATTCGGCGTACACGGAGGCGGGGGTGCCGCCGGTCGGGGTCACGGTGAGGGTGGCGGCGCGTCCGGTGGGGGTGGACACCCAGACGGAGGCCGCGTACGTGCCGGGGGTCAGCCCGGTGAGCTGCTGGGACACGGTGGGGGCGGTGCCGGCGGCCATGGTCAGTTCGGCCTGGCCCTGGGCGTTGCGGGTGACGGCGGCGCCGGTCCCGGTGACGGTCCAGGCGTTGAGGTTGCCGGCGTAGAAGGAGGGGTCCTTGAGCGGGGTGCCCTCTCCCCATTTCGGGTCGGGCTGGGCGGGGGCGGCGCCGTCGGTGACCACGTAGGCGGTGCGGGCGGTGGCGTTGATGGTGATCTGGCCGCCCTGGCCGACGGGGAGGTCGCCGACGAGGACGCGGCCGGTGTCGGTGAGCCGGTAGAGCTTGGGGGCGGTCCAGCCGGCGGGCAGGGTCCAGGTGGTGGAGCCGCCCTTGTCGTTCCAGTGGTAGAGCTTGCCGGCGCGGGGCAGCAGGTAGCTGCCGCCGTCGAGGACGGTGCGCCCGGCGGTGCTGATTCGGCGGGTGTTGCCGCTGGCGGTGACGGTGGTGCCGTTGGCCAGGGTGACGGTGTCGGAGGTCCACTTCACGATCGGGGATTCCTGGAGGTACTTGGCCGGCAGGTTGGTGCCGAAGGTGGTGGCGAGGAAGGCGGTGAAGTCCCGCTTGCCCTGCCAGCCCTCGTAGGCGGTGATCTCTGCGCCGCCCAACAGGGGGTGGCGGACGATCCAGTCGTCCTTGGTGTGGTTGGCGATGAACCGGGCGATGGTGGAGTTGATGCCCTTGAGGTCGCTGCCGCCGTAGTCGACGTCGGCCGACCAGTGGTGCCAGAGGGACTGTTCGGTGAGGGTGTTGGGGAATTCGGTGGTGAGCTGGAGGCCGAGTCCGGCGATCTCGCGCTGGAGTTTGCGGGAGACGTATCCGTCGCCGTACCAGACGTCCACGTAGAGGAAGTCGAGGCCGGGGGCAGCGGTCTTGAGGTCCGCCAGGCGCCCCCGCCGCTCGCCGGACTGGCCGTCGCGGCGGGTGTCCACGTAGTAGGACTGGTCGAGCCAGTCCCAGCCCAGTCCGCCGGTGTGCCGGGCCGGGTCGAAGGTGGCGGAGACCGGGTATTCCTCGGTGGCGTTGACGTGGACGCCGAAGTCGGCGTTGTAGGCGTGCCCGGCGGTGGTGAGGGTGTTCAGGCCCGCTGCCCCGCCCAGTTTGGCGCCGATGTTCTTGTAGTCCATGTGCGCGGAGTCGTGCCCTTCGGAGGCGTAGCCCTTGAGCAGGACGAACTGCCCCAGCCCGTCGGTCGCCAGGTTCACCCGCTTCGTCTCGTCGAGGGTCTGGGCGAAGGGGTGGGTGGCCTGCGAGGCGAAGTTGAAGGGGATCCGCTGGACGACCCGGTCGGCGGTGTCCTGCCAGCCGGTGGGCGGGGTCCAGATGTCCCGGTGGGCGATGGCGGCGTCCTGCCAGTCGACGACGGCGTCGGCGTTGCGGTCGCCGGTGATCGCGACCCGGGTGTACGGCAGCGGCTCGGTGTCGGTGTCGGCGGCGCCCGCGGCCCGGTACAGCCAGGCCCCGCTCCACAGCCCGGCCCGCCGATAGGAGCCCTTGTCGGTGATCCGCTTGCTGATCCGGCCGTTCTCGCGGGCGGTGCCGCCGGACGGCTGGTCGTAGAGGGAGTTGGAGTCGACGGCCGCGGCCAGTTTCGAGGTGTTCAGCAGGCCGTGCATGACGGTGGTGGCGGCCGGGTCGGCGGGGGTGGAGCCGGTGAGGGCGGTGAAGGTGTCCCCGGTGCCGGTGGTGGCGGTGTGCATCTTCGCGGTGGCCAGGCCGGCGCCGGCCTGGCTGCTGCGGACGCTGACCAGGGTGTGGTCGGGGACGGCGAAGCTGCGGACCCGGAGGGCGGGCGTGTCCTCGATCGCGGTGACCTTGAACTCCACCACCGAACCGGCCACCGACAGCCGGGATCTGACGGTGACTCCGGAGAAGGCCATGGTGTAGTCGACCCCGGCCGGGCCGACGGCCGAGGTGACGGCCGGCGTGTACGAGGTCCCGTTGACAAGTACGGTGCTCAGCGGGTCCTCGTTGCCGTGGAGGACGTCGCCCGTGGCCCGCCGGGTGTAGCCGATGACCCGGGGGAAGTCGGCGTCCACGCTGACGGACAGCTCGGGCGAGGTGATGGTCACGGGCGTGGCCGCCCGGGCGGCCGGCACGGCCACGACCAGGGTTGCGGCCAGGCCGGCCAGGCCGGCCAGCGCGGCTGCGGCCGCGGCCGGCCAGAGGGGGGTTCGCATCGGGCCTCCGGAAGTCGGATCCGCTCACTGACCTGTCAGCTTGCGGACCCCGGGGCGGCAGGCCCATGGACAAAGCGGAGGACCGTCCTGGACTTCCGGGCCGGGCCCGGTCAGTCCGGCGCGGGGGTGATGACCACGGCCGTGCCGTAGGCGCACACCTCGGTGCCCACGTCGGCGGCTTCGGTCACGTCGAAGCGCATCATCAGCACGGCGTTCGCGCCGCGGGCCCGGGCCTGCTCGATGAGGCGCTCCATGGCCTGGTTGCGTGTCTCCACCAGCGTCTTGGTGAGCCCCTTGAGCTCGCCGCCGATCATCGACTTCAGGCCGGCGCCGATCTGGCTGCCCAGGTGCCGGGAGCGCACGGTGAGCCCGAAGACCTCGCCGATGACCTGCTGGACCCGGTAGCCGGGGACGTCGTTGGTCGTCACGACCAGCACGCCCGACTGCGTCCCGGGTCCGCCGCCGTAATCCTCGATTCCCATGGCCACCACCCTGGGGCCGATCGGCATACCGCGCAATACCGGGCGCGGGCCGGGCTTGTCCGGCGAGGCCTTCGACGACCCCGGTCCGGCGGCGGACGGTGCCGATGACGTCGGCGCGGGCGCCGGGGGGGATCATTCTGCACCGCCGGTTCCCTGATGGGATCCTGGGTCGGGGATGCCCCCTGTCCCCTTGGAAGAGCTCCGGAAAGAGGGAGGCGCCGATGGATCCGGTGGCTGCGTTGCGGCGGATCGCGTTTCTGCTGGAGCGGGCCCAGGCGCCCACGTACCGGGTGCAGGCTTTCCGGACGGCTGCCGCGCGGGTCGCGGAGATGGCCGAGGGGGAGGCGGCCGAGCGGGCCGCGGCCGGGACGCTGGAGGCGGTCAAGGGCATCGGTCCGAAGACCGCCGGGGTGATCTCGGAGGCGCTGGCGGGGAGCATCCCGGCGTACTTGCAGCGGCTGGAGGAGGAGGCGGACCAGCCGTTGACCACGGACGGCAGGGGCGAGTCCCTGCGGGCCGCGCTGCGCGGGGACTGCCATCTGCATTCGGACTGGTCGGACGGCGGCAGCCCGATCGAGGACATGGGGCTGGCGGCGGCCGGGCTGGGCCACTCGTGGGCGGCGCTGACCGATCATTCGCCGCGGCTGACGGTGGCCCGCGGGCTGTCACCGGAGCGGCTGCGGGAGCAGCTGGAAGTGGTGGCGGCCCTCAACGAGAGCTGGGCACCGTTCCGGCTGCTGACCGGCATCGAGTGCGACATCCTCGAGGACGGTTCGCTGGACCAGGAGCCTGAGCTGCTGGATCAGCTGGACGTGGTCGTGGTGTCGGTGCATTCGAAGCTGCGGATGGACAAGCGGGCGATGACCCGCCGCATGGTGGCGGCCGTCCGCGATCCGCACGCGAACGTTTTGGGGCACTGCACGGGCCGGCTGGTCACCGGCCGGGGCCGGCCCGAGTCGGAGTTCGACGCCGAGGAGGTCTTCGCGGCGTGCGCCGAATCGGGCACGGCGGTGGAGATCAACAGCCGCCCGGAACGCCTGGACCCGCCCCGGAGGCTGCTGCGGCAGGCCGTGGGGGCGGGTGTGCTGTTCGCCGTGGACACCGATGCGCATGCGCCGGGCCAGCTCAGCTGGCAGATCTACGGGTGTGCGCGCGCCGAGGAGTGCGGGGTGCCCGCGGAGCGGGTGGTGAACACCTGGCCGGTGGAGGAGTTCCTCGCCTGGACGGGCGCCGGGAGTGGCTCCGGAGGTGGCGCCGGCGGCGGCGCCCGTAACGGCGTCGGCGGTCAGGTGCGCAGCAGGCGGTCGAAGAAGGAGCGGTAGCGCTGCAGGGCGAGGCGCAGGTCCTCGGTGGCCGCCTGCCCGCCCTCCTGCCACTGGCTTTCGAGTTCCGTCTTGTGCTGGGCGAAGGTTCGGGCGAGGGTCTGCATCACTTCGGCGACGAGCCCGTCGGCCTCGCGTACGGCGCCCTGCGGGTCGTCGACGAAGCGGCCCTGGATCTCGCCCCAGGTGTTCCGGTACTCCCCGGCTTCCTGCTCGGGGAGCAGCGACCCGTCGTCTTCGGTGCCTTCCGTTTCGTCCGTGGTGCCGGCGGTGCCGGCAGTGCCGACGGTGTCTGCCGTCCCGGCGGTGTCTGCCGTGCCGGCGGTGTCTGCCGTGCCGGCGGTGTCAGCGGTGAGGCTCTCCCCGTAGGTCGCTTCGGACGCGTCGGTGGTGTCCGCCTCCTCTCGCATCTCCTCGCGGGAGTCCGCATCCGCATCCGCATCCGCGTCCGTTCCCCGCGGGGTGTCCTCGTCGGCGGTCGCCTCGCCCGGGTAGACCGGTGGTGTGCTGCCGATACCGGCCAACTGCTCGGTGGTCAGGCTCTCGTCCTCGTCCCGTCCCACTTCGCGTCCTTCATCGCGTCCTTCATCGCGTCCTTCATCGCGCTGCATCTCAGGTCACCTCGTCGTCCCGGCCAGTTCGTCGAAGAGCGCGCGGTAGTGCACCATGGCGCCGCGCAGTTCCTCCGTGGTCGCCTTCCCGTCGCTGCTCCGTATGTTGATCTCGTGCGCCGCCCGGTAGTGCTCCAGGGTCCGCCCGTGTTCCACGGACAGTTCGCGCAGCTGCTGCTCGTACCCTTCGGTCGGGTAGCCGCGGTCCCGCATCAGGCGGGTGACCAGGTCGTCCGCCTGTGCGACCGCGCTTTCGGGGCGGTCGACGAAGCGCTGCTGTACCGCGGTCCACGCGTCGGCGTAGCGGTGCCGCTCCTCCGCGGGGAGTTCCTTGATGTCAAGGTCGTCGTGCCGGATTTCTCGGTCCCGCAGTTCGGCGTCGGCGGCACGCTTGCTGCCTTCGCGTTCCACGGTCCGTTCGTATTCCGGCCCGAACCGCTCCTGGAGCCGGCGCCGCCGCTGGAACATCCACGCGGCGATGCCTGCGAGGATCAGGACGACGACGACCGGGATCAGGACGGCAAGAAGTGTGCTGGTGGACATTCCATCCTCCACGGGGCCGTCTCATCGATGACGTGTTCGATGTCTGCGCGCCTGCCCTGGTCCGAGCCGCTCAAACCGGTCAGGGGTCGGTGCGGACGTCGCTGTAGAGGCCGAGGTAGCGGTACGCGCCCGAGTCGACCCGGTAGAGGTGGGCCGAGGGCTCCTTGGTGAGTGAGTGGGTGTTCGCGTCGAAGGCGAGGGGTTTGGCCAGGCCCTGGTGGGCGGTGCGGAAGATCCGGCGGGACAGTCCCGCCCGGTCCCGCCCGTCGCCGGCCAGTGCGGTCAGGGCGGCGGCCTGGAGGCCGACCGCGTCGTGGGCCTCGGTGGCCCAGCGGGCCGGGGGCGCGCCGTAGGCGTCCCGGTGGGCGGAGACGAATTCGGCGGCCGCGGGCACGGAGAGGGGGTCGGTGAAGAGGGAGCCGATCACCCAGCCCTCGGCTGCCGGGCCGGCGGCGGTGAGGAAGCCGGGCTCCATGACGTACTGGATGCCGAGGCGCGGGCCCTTGAATCCCGCGTCGGCCAGCGCCCGGGCCAGGGCGGCGGCCCGCTCGGGCGAGGTGCCCGCGAAGACGACGGCTTCGGCGCCCGCGCCGGTCAGCGCCCGTACGGCGGGGCCGAAGTCGGATGAGGCGGCGGGAACCGGATGGATCGTCACCGCGCCGTTGGCGGGCGGGGTCTGCCGCAGGGTGCGGACGAGCTTCCAGGCGGCTTCGCCGCCGCCTTCGTCCTCCACGACGGCGGTACGACGGGAGCGGCGCACCACGGACAGGTAGTGGATCACCGGGAGGCCGAGCCGCTCCTCGGGCGGACGGGTGGCACACAGGGTGCGCCACTGCGCCTGGGAGGTGTCCGGGATGACCACGGATACGGGGAGCAGGGTGAGGTCGGCGGCGTCGCATGCGGCGGCGAGGGCCGGGACGGCGGCTTCCCAGGTGGGACCGACGATGCCGGTCACGGCCGGGTCGCCGGCCAGCTCCTTGGCCGCCTGACCGGCGCGGGTGGCGTCACCGGCATCGTCGGCGATCCGCAGGGCGAGACGGAAGACGGCGTCGGGCCGGGCGTTGTGCCGGGCCACGGCCAGCCGCATGCCGCGCTCGTGGGCCTGGCCGGTGGCCCGGCCGGGGCCGCTCAGGTCGGCCTGCAGGCCGAGGGTCAGGGTCGGCAGGTCGCGGGGCGGGGGTGCGCCACCGCCGGTCCTGCGGGTACCGAACCAGGCGGCCGGCCCGCCGATCGCCAGCAGGGCCCCGCCGGCCGCGAGAAGCCGCCGGCGGGTGACGGGCCGGGCAGCGGCGGCAGGCGGGTCGACCGGGGTGATCCGGGTGGGCTCCGGGGCGGGCAGCTCGAGCGCCCGGGTGGACCGCTCCGCAATGAGCCTCCGCAACGCAGGCGGCAACCACTCCGAAGCCCCACCCTCGGCCGCACCCCCTGCCCGGTCGGGCCCGGCAGCGGGGCCGTCCTCCCCGGCCGGGCACGCGGCGCCGTCAGCGGGGGCCGAGCCCACGCCGCCGTCGACTCCCGTCCGGGCGCGGCCGTCGGCGCAATCAAGTCCGGCGGCCGGACCCCCCTCCCCACCCGGGCGAGCGTCCCGGACGACGGCGTCCGCCGGGTGCCGACCCGCGTTCGGCTGCGGGGCCGCGTCCGTGCCGCCGATGCGGTCGGGTCCGGCGCCGGGGCGCTGCTCTACGCCCCCGCGCACGGGGCGCGCCCTGGTGGCCCTCGCCCCGTCCCCCGTACCGGTTTCCGTACGGGCCCGGCCGTCAGCAGCCGGGGCCTCGGGCCCGGATGCCGGGATCAGACCCGGGCGATCGGGCACCCGCCCCTGTCGGGTGGTCGTCTCCGCATGCGCCCGGTCCTCTGGAGGCCGGGGCTCGGCACCCTCCGTGCCCGAGTCGGCGGCCCCCGCAGTTGGGCATGGCTCCGCGCCTCCGCGCGCGGGGCCCGGTCGGGGGGTGCTCGCCCCGGCATTCGTACCGGGTTCCGTGCGGGCGCGGTCGTCAGCGGGCGGGGCGGCGGGCGCGGGGGCCGGGATCGGGGGTGCGCTCCTCTGCCCAGGCCCATGCCCAGCCCCATGCCCAGGCCCAGGCCCATGCCGGGTGAGTGTCTGCGCATTCGCGTCTGCCCCGGGTCCCGGTCGGGGCGCGGGGACGGGGCCGGGGCGTGGGGACTGCTCGGGCCCGGCCGGGGGTGCGTCCGTGGGGCCGGGCAAGGTGGCCGCGTCGGCGGGGCCGGCGGCTGGGTTGGTGTGCTTCGCGTCCGCGGGGTCGGTCCCGTCGGGCCGGACGCCGGTGGGGGCGTGGCCGGGGTCGGACCGGGTGGGCGGTGGGGCGGGGGTGAGAAGGGCGGCGAGTTGGGTGGGGGTGGGGCGGGAGGAAGGGGTCTTGGTCAGGCAGGCCGTGACGGCGGGGAGCAACTCGTCTGGCAGGCCGTCCAGTCCGGGGTCGTCGTGGATGGTGCGGAAGACCACCGCGGCCGGGTGGCCGGTGCCGAACGGGCCGTGGCCGGTCGCCGCGTACACCAGCACGCAGCCCAGCGAGAACACATCGCTCGCCGGGCCCGGTGCGGGCCCGCCCGCGCGGGCGAGTTCCGGGGCCAGGTATCCCGCGGTGCCGATGACCGCGTCCACCGCCGTCAGCGTGGTGGCCCCCGCCTCCCGGGCGATGCCGAAGTCGATGAGCCGCGGCCCGTCCAGGGCGAGCAGGATGTTGCCCGGTTTGACGTCCCGGTGCACCAGTCCGGCAGCGTGCACCTCGGCGAGGGCCTCGGCGAGCCGCGCGCCGAGGGTGCGTACGGTGCCCGCGGGCAGCGGTCCGTACGCGCCGACCGCCTCGGACAGCGCGGGGCCGGGTACGTACGGGGTGGCCAGCCAGGGTTCGTGGGCCTCGGGGTCGGCGGCGACCACGGGGACCACCCAGCGGCCGGTCAGCCGTCCGGCGGCTTCCGCCTCGCGGCGGAACCGGGCCCGGAACGCCGGGTCGGCGGCGTGGTCGGCGCGGATGACCTTGACGGCGAGCAGGGTGCCGGCCGGGGACCGGCCGAGGTAGACGGTGCCCATGCCGCCCGAGCCGAGCCGGCCGAGCAGCCGGTGCCCGCCGATCGTGGACGGATCGGCGGCGGTGAGGGGGCGCATCCTCGCGGTCCGCCGCTATCCCGCGGCCGGGTCGACCGGGCCGGCGTAGCGGATCCGGCCGCCCTCCACCCGGTGGGCGAAGAAGAGGTTGCCCTTGACCTGCTGGTATTCGTTGAAGACGTATTCCCTGGTCAGGCCGCGGAAGTTGCCCTGGGTGAGGGCGGTCAGCAGCTCGGCGCGGGTCGGCCGGCCGCCGCCGCCCGCGCTCGCGACCAGCCGGGCGATGACCAGGCGGGCCGCGTCGTAGGCCTCGGCCGTCCAGATGTCCGGGGCGGACCCGTACGCCGCCTGGTGCGCCCGGGCCACCTCGGCGACCTCGGGGGCGTCCGGTCCGGTGTACGGGGCGAAGAACTGCCAGCCCTCCGCGGCCGGTCCGGCCGCCTTGAGGAACTCCGGTCCGGCGATGGTGTAGTCCATGGCCCGCGGACCCTTGAACCCTGCCGCCACCAGCCGGGCCGCGGTCCTGGCCGCGCCTGCCGGGGAGCCGGTGTAGAAGAAGCCGTCGACGCCGTGGGCGAGGATGTCGTCGATCACCGGGTTCAGGTCCCGGGTACCGCGCGGGGCGACCCGGCCGTAGTGGGTGGCACCGGGGACGACCAAGTCAAGGGTGCGGCCCACCAGTTGGATGGCCTGCCAGCCGTCCGCGTCGCCGTCGCGGTCGCAGAGCAGCCCGAGCCGGCGCACCTTCTGGCGGCCGCCCAGCTGCAGGTTGACGCCGAGGGCCTGGGCCGAGGAAAGGGGGTTGCTCTGGAAGAAACTGCGCCGGTCCGTGGTGCTGTAGGTGGTGGCCAGGGCGGAGACGCTGAGCAGGGGCACGGCGGCCTCGCCGTAGAGTTCGAGGCAGGGGATGACGGACTCGTTGCCGGTGGGGCCGATCACCGCGAACAGGTCGTCCCGTCCGATGAGTTCGGCGGCGGCTTCCGCGGAGCGGTCGGCCCGGCCCCCGTCGTCGACGGTGGCCACGTCGAGCGTGAAGGGCTTGTCCGTCCGGGCGTTGAAGGCGGCCACGGCCAGCCGGACCCCGCGTTCCTGGGCGCGGCCGGCGGCTTGCTGCGGCCCGGAGAGGTCGGCGTGTACGCCGATCAGCCACGGGCGGGTGGCGGGTGCGGCGGCCGCCTTCGGCTTCTCGTCCTCGCGCAGCGTCAGCCAGGCCGCGAGCCCTCCGCCCGCGGCGAGCACGGCTCCGCCGGCGGCGAGGGCGAGGAACCGCCGCCGGGACGGGCCGGACCGGCCGCCGGAGGCGCCGTCGGCGGCCGGGTCGGCCACGGTCTCGTCGATGCCGGGGAGGGCGAGCAGGGCGGCGGCGCGCTCCGCGATGGTGGCGACGACCGCGTCGGGCAGCCAGTCGATCCCATCACCGGAGGCGCCCGTGCCGGCGTTGACCGCCCCGGAGGTCGCCCCGGGGTTGACCGCCCCTGAAGCGCCCCCGCCAAGGTTGTCCTTCCCGGAGGCGGCCCCGCCGGCGGCGGCCTCGCCAGGGTTGACTCCGGGGGTGGCCCAGCCGGGGTGGGCCTCCTCAGCGGCGCCCCCGCCGAGGCTGACCTCCCGGGAGCGGCCCCCGCCGACGGCCGCCTCACCGGGCGTGACCTCACCGGAGGCGCCCTTGCCCAGGGTGACTTCCCGGGAGGCACCGCCAGCGTTTACCTCCCCGGGGCGGGCCGCCTCAACGGGGGTGACCTCACCGTTGGCGCCCCCGTCAGGGGCGGCCTCCTCCGCAGCGCCCCGGCCGGGGTTGACCTCCCCGGCGGGGCCCGCGCCGGCGGCGGCCTCGCCAGGGTTGACTCGGGGGGCGGCCCAGCCGGGGTGGGCCTCCTCAGCGACGCCCCCGCCGAGGCTGACCTCCCCGGCGGGGCCCCCGCCGACGGGCGCCTCACCGGGCGTGACCTCACCGGTGGCGTCCACGCCAAGGTGGACCTCCGCGGAGCTGCCCCCGCCGGTGGCTGCCTCCCCGGGGGTGACCCCGCCGAGGGGGACCCCACCGGCGGCGCCCCTGCCCAAGGCGCCACCCGGGCTTCCCTCGCTCAGCGCCTCGTCCAGTTCGCGGGCCGCGGGCCGGATGTCGGGGTGTTTGGCCATGCACGTGCGCAGAAGTGCGGTGAGGCCGGGGTCGGCGAGGAGTTCCGGGCCGAATTCCGGTTCGTCGTGCACGGTGCGGTAGAGGACGGCGTCCGCGGAGCCGGTGCCGAAGGGGAGCAGGCCGGTGGCCGCGTAGGCGAGGAGGCAGCCCAGTGAGAAGACGTCGCCGGCGGGTTCGGCGGGGCTGCCGCCGGCCTGTTCGGGCGGGAGGAAGCCGGGGGTGCCGATGACGGCGTCGGTGGAGGTGAGTGCGGTGTGCTCGCCGCCGCGGGCGATCCCGAAGTCGATGAGCCGGGGCCGGTCCATGCCGAGGAGCACGTTCCCCGGTTTGACGTCCCGGTGCACCAGGCCCTGCTCGTGCATCACCGCCAGCGCCCTGGCCAGGGCTCTTCCGAGGATCCGTACGGCGTCCAGCGGAAGGGGCCCGTGGGCGGCGACGGCCTCGGCGAGGGAGGGGCCTGGGACGAAGGCGGTGGCCAGCCAGGGTTCGGCCGCGTCCGGGTCGGCGCCGGTGACCTTGACGGCCCAGGGGCTGTCCACCTGGGCGGCGATCTCGGCCTCGCGGCGGAACCGGGCGCGGAAGTCCGGCTCGTCCGCGTACTCGGCGCGGATCACCTTGACGGCGGCCAGCGCCCCGTCGTCGGTGCGGCCGAGGTAGACCACGCCCATGCCGCCCGCGCCGAGCCGGCCGAGGAGCCGGTGGCCGCCGATCCGGGAGGGGTCCGATGCGTGCAGCTGTTCCATCAGCCCGCCGCCTTTCCGAGCTCCTGCTTGGCCAGCAGCATCAGGTCGCTGGTGCCCTGGGCGACGTAGCGGGTCAGCTCTGCGGGCGTGTAGCCCGGGGCGCCCTTGACGGCCACGGCGATGGTGACCGGCCCGTACTGGCCCTGGGACCAGCTGTAGCTCTGGGGTGCGGCACCCCCGCTGACGTACTGGCCGGATTCGGTGAACGCGTCCTCGGTCCAGCCGACCAGCTGTTCGCCCTGGTAGAGGACGTTGCCGTACAGGCTCCGGAGCTCCTCGCCGTCCCGGAGCTTCTGGTTGGGGCAGCGCAGCACCTCCTCCATGGCCCGGGCGGTCTCCCAGCCGGATTCCGTGCGGTTGCGGTGGATGGTGACGGTGGCGTTGAGGCGGACCAGGCCGCGGTCGCCCTGGGCGGGGACGTGGAAGTACTGGGTGCGGGTGGCGAGGACGTCGGCGGGCAGGCCAGCGGTCTGCCAGACGCAGTTCTGGTCGAGGACCGGCCAGCGGTTCGGGGCGCTCTCGGCGGGGTTGCTGCGGGCGGCGGTCGGCCCGAAGGACGCCGGCCCGATCGCGATCCGGGCGAGCAGGGTGCGGCCCTCCGCCGCGTTTCCGGGCTGCTTCGCCTCGTCGAGCGGGGGCAGCAGCGGGGCCGCGGGCCGGGACGCGCCCGGGGAGGCCGTGCCTCCGGGGCCGCCCGGCGAGGCGGTGCCGCCGGGGCTGCCCGGGGATGCGCCGCCGCCCGGGCTCGCCGCACCGCTCGGGGTGCCGGAAGCGGAAGGCTTTTCGGTTCCGTCCGAGCAGCCGGCGAGCAGCAGCAAGGCCGCCAGCGCGCTGCCGCAGCCGCGCAGTGCAAGTCTGGGTAGTGCAGGTCTGTGCAGTGCGATGCTGCGCGGTGCAAAGCCGGGCAGCGCCGAGCCGTGCCCGCGTGATCCGTACGTCGTCACCGGTCCCCCCATCCCGCCACGGGCCGATCGTACGGTCAACACCGCTGTTCCGTACGCCGGTTGCGCGCGATGAGGGAGCGGAACCTCATCGGGGGCATTGATCCCGGGAGGGCGGGTAGCCGCCAGGCGCCGGTCAGGCGCGGCACGAGGAGAGCTGATGAGCTCGCTGACGATGGGGGTCGAGGAGGAGTTCCTGCTGGTCGACCGCAGAAGCAGGCTCCCGGTGGACCGCGGCCCCGCGGTCGTCGAGGCTGCCGCCGAGGAGCTGGGCGCGCTGGTGCAGACGGAGTTCTACACCTCCCAGGTGGAGGTGTGCACCACGCCCACGGACGACTGCGGGGAGCTCCGGGAGGAGCTGGCCCGGCTGCGCCGGACGGTCTCGTCGGCGGCCGCCGACGCGGGCTGCCGGCCGGTCGCCTCCGGCACGGCGGTGCTGCCGCCGGAGCGGCCGCTGACGGTGACCCCTTCCGCGCGCTACCGCCGGATGGCCCGGCGGTACTCCGCGCTCGTGGGCGGCTACGACGCCCTGGCCTGCGGCTGCCACGTGCACGTCGGCACCCTGGACCGGGCGCAGGCCCTCGGCCTGGCCAACCGCATGCGGCCCTGGCTGCCGGCGCTGCAGTCGCTGGCCGGGAACTCCCCCTTCGCGCGGGGCCGGGACACCGGGCAGGCCAGCCGCCGGCCGGCGGTGTTCGCCCGCTGGCCCACCGCGGGCCCGGCGCCCGTGGTGACGGAGGCCGGGTACGAGGCCGTGGTGGCCTCCCTCGTCGACCGGGGGATCCTGCTCGACCGGCGGATGGTGTACTGGTACGCCCGGCCGTCCGAGCACGTGCCGACCCTGGAGATCCGGGTCGCCGACACCAACGCCGACGTGGACACGGTGGTGCTGCTGGCCGCCCTGGTCCGGGGTCTGGCCGCGTCCCTGCTGCCCGAGGTCGTGGAGGAACTGCCGCTGCCCCGGCTGCCGGAGCGGCAGTTGCGGCAGGCGCACGCCCGCGCCGCCGCTTACGGGCTGGCGGGGCCGGGCCTCGACCCGGTCACCGGGGCGGAGGTGACCGGGGAGCGGCTGCTGGACATGCTGCTCGCCCGGGCCGCGCCCGGACTCGAGTCGGCCGGGGATCTGGCCCTGGTTGAGGAGCAGTTGGACCGGCTGCGCGCCGAGGGCGACGGGGCCGCCCGCCAGCGGGCCGTGCACGAGCGCCGGCGCGGGAACCTGCGGGCCGTGGTGGACGCGCTGGCCGCGGCCACCGCCCTGGAGCCGTGAAGCCGTGAAGCCGCAGCAACTGTAAGGCCGCAGCAACGACCGCACCCGCAGGGCTGCGTCGCGGCGGCCTCCCGATGGCTACGGCGCCCCCGCAGGTGCAGGACGCATGAGGGCGCCTCCCGCGGGTGCGGGACGCATGATCCGGGCTCTTCCGGGCAGCCGCCGGTTACCGGGCGCTCCTGCCGCCGAAGCGCAGGATCCGGAAAGGCCCGGCTCACAACGGAGGTGTCACCATGGTTCCGCTTCTGATCGTCCTCCTGCTCATTCTGCTCCTGTTCGGCGCGGGCTTCGCGGTGGAGGTGCTCTGGTACGTCGCCCTGGCCGTCCTGGTGTTGTGGCTGCTGGGCTTCCTGATGCGCAGTGGCGAGGGCCGTTGGTACCGGTGGTGACGCTCATCGGGGTAACACTCACCGGCGTGAGGCTCACCGGTCCTCGTTGCGGTCCGCGGGCCCGGCCTCGGTGTGGCGGCGGGCCCAGAGCGGGATCGCGAACCACCACAGGGCGAACCAGAGGGCCATCAGGGCCACGAGCCACAACGCGAGCGTGTTGTGCAGGACCACCCGCAGGATGAGCAGGAAGGTGGAGGCCATCGTGAGGTACAGCAGGACCAGTCCGACGATGGTCAGCCGTGAGGCCCAGGTCACCGTCTCCGGTTTGAGCCGCCGGCCGGCCACGAGGCGGTGGAAGGACACCGGCCCGACGAGCGCGCCGACGGTGGCGGCGCCGAGGACGACGGTGACCACGTAGATGGCCTTGTCGACCTCACCGAGCTCGGTGAACCGGGGCTGGAACACCACGGCCAGCAGGAAGCCGAAGAGGATCTGTACGCCGGTCTGGGCGACCCGCAGCTCCTGCAGGAGCTCGTTCCAGCGCCGGTCGGCCCGCTCCAGGCGGGTTTCGTCCCGCCCGCCGTCGCCGGTCTCCCTCCCCCGCTCCTGCTTCTCCGGCCCCGGTTCCCGTGCCGGTTCCGCCCGTTCCTGATGGTGGTCGTGGTCGTGATCCTGGTGATCGCGCATGCGGGGCGTGTGCCCAGCACCGCCCCGCTTACGCCTCTGTGCCTCCGGCCGTCACGCCTCCGCGGTCACGCCTCCGCCCGTGCGTCCCGTGGGTGCCCTCCGTGAACCAGGCGCGGCTGATGGACGATCCGGAAGCGGTGGACCTCCCTCGAGAGTTCCCGGCCCGCGCCGTCGGTGAAGACTCCCGTGACCTCGTACACCCCGCACACCGCCCGGCCCACCGGCAGCCGCTCGGCCGGCAGATGGACTTCGTACGGGCCGCCGGGCCGGAAGCTGCCCAGCGCGACCGGGCTGGAGGAGATGGTGAACCCCTCGCGCCGCCGGGTGTCCGTGAAGGTCAGTCCGTCGACGGCCTGGTGCAGGCGGAACGTCAGCGCCACCGTCATCACGGCACCCTCGTGAAGTTCGAAGGGGCCTGCTTCCCCGCCACCCGCCAGGGGGACGGAGACTCGTCCGAGATCATCCGACAGCAGCGCCACATCCACCAGCTCGAACACTTCTCCGTTCGGCATGGCCGCTTCACCTCCGGAATTCCTGCACCAGCGCGGCGCAGAAGGCCGGCAGGTCGTCCGGCTTGCGGCTGGTGATGAGCGTGCCGGGCGCGGCGTGGCAGACCTGGACCTTCTCGTCCACCCAGATGCCGCCGGCATTGCGGATGTCGGTGGCCAGGCTGGGCCAGGAGGTCAGGGTCCGGCCGCGCACCACGTCGGCCTCGACCAGGGTCCACGGCCCGTGGCAGATCGCGGCGACCGGCCGCGCCAGGCCGAAGAAGTGCCGGGCGAAGGCCACGGCCTTCTCGTCCGTGCGGAGGAAGTCGGGGTTGGCGAGGCCGCCCGGCAGCACCAGCGCGTCGAAGTCCTCGGCGGTGCTGCTCTCGACCACGTCGTCGACGGGGAAGGTGTCCCCCTTGTCCAGGTGGTGGAAGGCCTGGACCGTCCCGGGTCTGGTGGAGACCAGCCGGGGCTCCCAGCCCTCGCCGCGCACGGCCTGCCAGGGCCGCTCCAGCTCCACCTGCTCGACACCCGCGGGCGCCATCAGGAATGCCACCCTCATCTCGCTCACGTCCTCTCCGCGGCAGCCCCTCCTGCGCGGCTACCCGCCTGGGGCAGGGGCATGCCGGAGGGCCGCGGCGGGCGGGGCGGGCGCGGCGGGCCGGAGGGGCTCGTGGTGCAGGTGGTACACGGCGAAGGCGCGGCCGATCACCGGCATCGCGACGTTGCGGACCCGGATGCCGCCCGCGGTCATGCCGTGCTCGGTGCCCAGGTGGGCGTGTCCGTGGACGGCGAAGTCGGCGCCCGCCCCGTCCATGGCCTCGGCGAGCAGGTAGCTGCCGAGGAAGGGATAGATCTCCAGGGGTTCGCCGGAGAGGGTGTCCGGTACGGGTGCGAAGTGGGTGAGGGCGATCCGTACGTCGCACCCGTCCTCGGCGAGGCCGTCGAGCGCGCGGCGCAGCCCGTCGGCGGAGTCCCGGGTGGTCCGGATGAACGCCTTCATCTCGGGTTCGCCGAAGTCGCTGGCGCATCGGCCCGCGAAGCCGCCGCAGAAGCCCTTGGTGCCGGCCACGCCGACGGCGGTGCCGTCCACGTCGATGCGTGTTCCGCTGCCTTCGAGGACGGTGACGCCCGCCTCGGCGAGGACTCCGCTGACGGCGTCCTGCCGGTCGCTCTGGTAGTCGTGGTTGCCGAGTACGGCGATCACGGGCACCGGCAGTCCGGCCACCTCGCCCGCAACCACCCGGGCCTCCGCCTCGGTGCCGTGGCGGGTCAGGTCTCCGGCGAGGAGCAGCAGGTCGGCGTGGCGGTCCAGGGTTTCGAAGGCGGGCCGCAGCAGTCCCTCGCTGCCGGGCGCGAGATGGATGTCGCCGACCGCGGCGATGCGGGTCATGACACGTCCTCCGGCTGTTTGTCGGGTGGGCTGACCCCGCCGACCTGCAGGTCGTGCTGCCAGGGGAGGCCGGCGAGCTCCTCGGAGGCGATCCGCAGGATGATGTCGCGGCAGGCGGGGGTGGTGACGATGCCGGTGAGGAGGGCGGTTCCGCCGCGCGCTTCGATGCGTACGCCGAGTTCGAAGACCTCCTCGTGGGCGAGGCGGTCCCGCAGGTGCTCGATGCGGTACGTGAGGTGATCGGTGGTGGGGCGGCCGGTTCCGGTCATGGCGTCTGCTCCCTCGGTCCGATGACGTCGAGACGTTCGAGCAGGTAGAGGAAGGCGTCGGGGAGCGGCGAGCCGCGGTGGGCCCGGTCGAGCCGGGCCCAGTCGATGCGTTCGCGCAGTACGCGGGCCATGGGCAGCAGGTCGCCGAAGTCGCAGTAGTGCTCGGTGAGGGCGGCCAGTCGGCTGTTCATCAGGTCGGTGGGTGCCAGTACCGGCATGTACACCGAGTCCACGGACCGCACCTCGGCGCGGGCGAGCAGGTCGGTGTCGACCGGGCGGCGGGCCAGCTCGAAGATCAGGTCGATCTCCTCCCCGTCGTCCCGGCCTTTGACCAGCCAGTCCTCCGGGGGCTCGCGCATTTCGATACCGGCTGCTTCCAGGGCCGGGAGGATGGTTTCCGCGTCCGCACGGCGGATGCAGAAGTCCGTGTCGTGCTGGAACCGGGCGGGCACCCCGTGGGCGAAGGCGGCGACGCTTCCGGCGAGCGCGAAGGGCTTCCCGGACGCCTTCAGCAGGGCCGCGACCCGTTTGGTGGTTTCCAGGATGGCCTGGGTGTGATCGGGCGGCAGATCGCTGGCCGGCACCGCGGCCGCCGGGGAATTCCTCACCGCCTGCCTCCTCGTCCGGCCTGATGGGACCGCTGGCTCCTGCCCGGACGAGCGGGGGTCAAACCGGTGCCTTTTTCGCCGGGCAGCGGTCGGTCCGCCGGGGCGGCGGTCAGTCCGGGGAGTTTTCGCCGGTCGGGCGGGGGCGCGCCTCCGCGGTCGGTCCGCCGGGGCGGCGGTCAGTCCGGGGAGTTTTCGCCGGTCGGGCGGGGGCGCGCCTCCAGGGCCGCGGCCAGCTTGCGGCACCACCGGCGCACCAGCGTGACCAGGCAGGCCAGGGTGCCGGCCCAGGTCAGGGCGAACGCCCAGACCAGGGCCGGGGAGGCGGTGGAGACCGCGGCGAGGAACAGTCCGAACGACATGCAGGCCAGCAGGGCCGCGGCCACCCCCGTCCGGTGGGCCCGGACCGCCCCCCGGGGCCCGGCCCACGGCCTGGCGCCGCGCCGCATCGTCCGCAGCCGGCGCTCCAGCACCGCATCTGCGCGCAGATCCTGTTCGATCTCGGTGAGGATCGTCCGCTCTCGCTGGGAGAGGCCATCGCTTTCCATGGCGGCCTCCTGCTCTCCGCACACTTATTCCGCACGCTCTTCCGGTCCCGTGCCCCTACCCACCCGGCGATCGGGTAGTACCGCGGAGCGCCCCCCGTTCGCCCGGCGGTGTCGGGGCCGGTTCGGCGGCCCCGCTCTGCCAGGTTGGACAGCATGTCCAAGAGCGCGCTGATCGTCATCGACATGCTCAACACGTACGAGCACGAGGACGCCGAGCTGCTGTTGCCTTCCGTGTCCCGGATGCTGCCCACCCTCGTCGGCCTGGTCGGGCGAGCCGCGGCCGCGGGCGTCCCCGTCATCTATGCGAACGACAACTTCGGACAGTGGCGTTCGCACCACGGAGAGATCCTCGAGACCGCCCTGGCGGGACGGCGTCCGGACCTCGTCGACCCGCTCCGGCCCGGCGAGGACGCCTTCTTCGTGGTCAAGGCCCGGCACTCCGTGTTCTACGAGACACCCCTCGCCTACCTGCTGGGCACCCTCGACGTGGACCGCCTCGTCCTGACCGGGCAGGTCACCGAGCAGTGCATCCTGTACTCGGCCCTCGACGCGCACATCCGGCACCTGGAGGTCACCGTCCCCCGGGACGCGGTCGCCCACATCCACGCCGATCTGGCGCAGGCGGCCCTGCAGATGATGGAGCGGAACATGTCCGCACAGGTGCTCGACGCGGCCGACCTGGACTGGTGACTCTCGGGGTCTAGCCGTTGGCCGTGACCAGGAGGGTGCGGGCCGGGGTCCGGCCGGGCAGGCGGCAGCGGTGCGGGACCTCGCCGCGGTGGTGGGCGCTCTGGCCCGCCCGCAGGGTGAGCGGTTCCTCGCCCTCGACCTCCAGGACGATCTCCCCCTCCAGGACGTAGAGGAAGTCCTCGCCGGGGTGCTCGAACCAGCCCCGCTCGCCGCGCCCCGGCTCGAAGTGGTGCTCGTACGCCTCCATCAGGCCGCTGCTGCCGCCGGGGATCAGCACCCGGGCCACCTGGCCGGCGGCCTCGCTGACCCTGATCACCTGGGGGTCGCTCTCGTGGCTGACCCTGCCCGGGCGGTCCGGGGGACGCAGGAAGGTGCCGGGGGTGACGTCCAGGGCCTCGGCGATCCGGTAGATGGAGCTGAGGCTGGGCGTGGCGAGACCGCGTTCGAGCTGGCTGAGGAAGGGCTGCGAGAGGCCGGAGCGGACGGCGAGCGCCGCCATGGAGACCCCGCGCTGCTTGCGGCAGGCGCGGATCACCTGCCCGACCGCGATCGCTTCGGGGGAGGGTTCGGGGCGAGACACGTTCGTGAACGTACCCCATGGGCGATCACCCGCCGGGGGCCGCCGGAACGTTTCGTACTGCTGCAACACGCAGTTCATAGACCTCGTCAATTATTGACCTCACTTATCGAAGACCACGACCGAGGAGTCCTCGCGTGCACGCCTCCCCTTCCCCACCGGGCCGCCGGTCCGCTCCGGGCCGGCTCGGCCCGGCGCTGGCCGCGGCCGGCGCCCTGCTCGCACTGTGGTCGGGGCTCGCCTGGTCCGGTGCGGTGGCTCCGGGGCTGCTGCCCACGCCGTCCGAAACCCTGGCCGCGCTGGCCGAGAGTGCCCGCAGCGGCACCCTGGCGACCGATCTCGGCGCGAGTCTGGCCCGCGCCGGGCAGGGTTTCGCCCTCGGTGCGCTCGCGGGCAGTGCGCTCGGGTTCGCCACCGGCTACCTGCCGCGGCTGTCCGCCGCCGTGACCCCGGTGGTGTCGTTCCTGCGCCCGATCCCGGCCATCGCCCTGGTGCCGCTCGCGACGGCCTGGTTCGGGATCGGCGAGACCGCGAAACGGCTGCTGATCGCGTACGCGGTGCTGCTCGCCG
The DNA here is from genome assembly GCF_040689505.1 of Streptomyces sp. NPDC051211. NCBI lineage: Bacteria > Bacillati > Actinomycetota > Actinomycetes > Kitasatosporales > Streptomycetaceae > Streptomyces > Streptomyces sp. NPDC051211. The sequence goes on along the minus strand of NZ_JBFBAV010000001.1, from coordinate 305,313 downwards.
TATGGCTGTACGTCCATGACGGGGTGTCACGGGTGCCGGTGACGCATCTGCGGGCGGCCCGCTCGCTGGGGGCGCCGCTGCACCGGCGGTTCACCGAGGTGCTGCTGCCGGCCGCCCTGCCCGCCCTGCTGGCGGCGCTCCGGTACGGCGCGTCGGTGGCCCTGCTCGCCCTGGTGGCCGCGGAACTCGGCGGCGCGGACAGTGGGTTGGCGTACCGGCTTCAGGTCGACGGCCAGTTCCTGCGGGTGGACCGGATGTTCGCCGGGCTGCTGGTGCTCGGCCTGCTCGGGGTGGCCGTGGATCTCGTACTGGCGGCGATCGGCCGCCGGTTCGTGCACTGGAGCGCGTCATGAGCCGGGCGGTGCGGCTGGAGGGCCTGTCCGTCGGGTACGGGAGGACGTCCGGGGGATCGCGTCGGCCCGCCGTGCCGGTGCTGGCGGGCGCGGAACTGGAGTTCGCGGCCGGGTCGTTCACGGCGCTGCTCGGTCCGAGCGGGTGCGGCAAGTCCACGGTGCTGGGCACGGTCGCCGGCTTCGTCCGGCCGTCCGCCGGGCGGGTGACCGTCGGCGGGGTGCCGGTCGACGGGCCCGGCCCGGACCGGGGCGTGGTCTTCCAGCACTACGCGCTGTTCCCGTGGCGCACGGCGCGCGGCAACGTCGAGTTCGCGCTGAAACGGCTGGGGCTGCCGCGCGCGGAGCGGCGGCGGCGCGCCCTGGCCGCGCTGGACGAGGTGGGGCTGGCGGACGGGGCGGAGAAGTATCCCGCGCAGCTGTCGGGCGGGATGCAGCAGCGGGTGGCGCTGGCCCGGGCACTGGCCGCGGAGCCCGAAGTCCTGCTGATGGACGAGCCGTTCGGGGCGCTGGACGCGCTGACCCGGACCCGGATGCAGGCGCTGCTGCGGCAGTTGTGGCAGCGCGCGGGCACCACCGTGCTGTTCGTCACCCACGACATCGACGAGGCGCTGGCCCTCGCCGAGCGGGTCGTCGTCCTGGGCGGCTCCCCGGGCCGGGTGCTGGCCGACCACCCCGTGCCCACCGGGCCGGCCAACCCGGCCAACCCGGCCAACCCGGCCGACCCCGCCGACCCGGACCTGCGCGCGGTGATCGCCGGCCACCTCGGCACCGAATGACCCCGGGCCTCCCGGCCCCACCGCTCCCCACCCCGCCCCACCCCCGTCCACCCCTAGGAAGGACTGCTCTGCCATGCTCAGACCCCGCGCGGCGGCCGCCGTACTGCTGGCGGCCCTGCTCACCGCCCTGACCGCCACCGGCTGCTCCGGCGGGCCGGGCGGATCCGGTGGCGCGGACGGCCGGGACCGTCCCGCCGTGACCATCGCCGCCAGCGACCACCTCGGCGGCGCGCCCGTCTACCTCGCCCAGGAGCGCCGGCTGTGGGCTGCCGAGGGCCTCGACGCGCGGGTGACCACGTTGCCCACCGGCCGGGACGCGCTGAACGCGGTGATCGGCGGGCAGGCCCGGTTCGGTGTGGTCGGTGATCTGCCGGCCGTCACCGCAGCCCTGGGCGGCCGCGAGGTGCGGATCGTCGCGGACCTGTCCCGGTTCTCCGACTGGCGGCTGCTCACCCGCACCGACCGCGGCATCACCGGCTTCGCGGCGCTCAAGGGCCGCAAGGTGGGGGTGCCGCGGGGGACGAACGTCGAGTACGCGCTGTCGCGGATGCTCGGGTCGGCCGGGCTGTCGGCCGCGGACGCGACGGTGGTCAACCTCGCCCCCCACCAGGTCCCGGCCGCGCTCGCCCGTGGCGACATCGACGCCGGCGTCACCTTCCCCAGCTTCTACGAGGCCGCCCGCACCACCCTCGGCGGGCGTTACGCCGAGCTGCCGTTCACCGGCTACACCGCGCGGACCCTGCTGATCGCCGGCCCGAAGGCCCGGGACTCCGAGGCGACCGCCGTGCTGCGCGGCCTGCTCCGTGCCCAGCGTGAGCTCGCGGCAGACCCCGCCGGCGCCCAGCAGGCCGTCCTCGCCCAGGCGAAGGGCGCCCTCCACGCCGGATACGTCAGGGCGTACCAGCCCCGCTACACGTACGGCGCGACGCTCTCCGCCGAACTGCTGGCACAGCTGACGGAGGAGGCCGCCTGGGCCAAGGCCGCCCAGGGGCTGCCCGGCGCGGCGGACCGGTCCGCACTGCTGCGCCACGTACACCCCGTGCCGCTGCGTGCCCTCGACCCGGCCGCCGTCACCGTCACCGTCACCGTCACGGTGCCCGCCGGCTAGCCACCGCACCCCCTTGCAACCCCACCACACACAGGAGGCACCACCAGCATGACCACCGTCGACCAGAACACCCTGCGCCGCCGCGGCGTGGGCCTGCGCGCCCACGACCCGGAGCGGAGCTTCGGCGGCTACACCCTGTACACGCCGATCGCCGGATCCGGGGAGGTCGTCCTCGTCGACATCGAGGGCAAACCCGTCCACACCTGGAACCCGCAGCACCCGCCCGGCCGGCACGCCCAGATCCTGCCCAACGGCAACCTGTTCTTCCAGGGCAAGGACACCACCGGCCCGACCCTGTTCCCCATCTGGGACGTCTACCACGGCGGCATCCTCCAGGAGCTCACCCCGGACGGCACGGTGGTCCGCGAGGTGCGCCACCCCTTCCACCACCACGACGCCTCACTGCTGCGCAACGGCAACCTGATCGTGCTCGGCGTGGAGCCGCTGACGGCCGTCGACGCGGCCCGGATCCGGGGCGGCATCCCCGGCTCGGAGGCCGCGGACGGGGTGGTCTACGGGGATGTGGTGTACGAGCTGACCTGGGACGGGGACGTGGTGTGGCGGTGGGCCGCCATCGAGCACCTCGATCCCGAACAGGTGCCGCTGAACCGGCACTTCGCGCGCGAGCACTGGCCGATGGCGAACACCGTCAACGAACTCGCCGACGGCGGGATCGTCGTGGGCTTCCGCAGCGCGTCCACGACCGTGGCCGTGGACCGCGCCGACGGGTCCGTGCGCTGGCGGATCGGTCCCGACGTGCTCGCGCAGCAGCACTACCCGCACGAGCTCGGGTCCGGCCACATCCTGGTCTTCGACAACGGGACCTACCGCGACACGACCTCCGTGCCGTACTCGCGGGTGGTGGAGCTGGATCCGCGCACCGGCGAGGAGGTCTGGGCGTACGAGGACAACCCGCCGCAGAACTTCTACAGCCCGTACATGTCCAGCGCGCAGCGGCTGCCCAACGGCAACACCTTCGTCGCCGAGGGCTCCTTCGGCCGGCTCTTCGAGGTGACCCCCGGCGGCGACGTGGTGTGGGAGTACGTGGTCCCGGAGTTCGGCGCGTTCGGCGCGGGCGTGGGCCTGGAATCCTCCCGCGGTGCGCAGAACTCGGTGTTCCGCGCCTACCGTTACTCGGCGGAGCAGATTCCCTGGCTGTGACAGCCCCGGCCGGCGCGGCCCGCAGGGCCCGTACGGACCGTGAGGGCGGTGCGGGCGGCGCGGCTGTCGCCGGCCAGTGCTCCGGCGAGGTCGCGGAGGATGTCGGGGGTGTGGTTGCTGACGATGCGCCCGCTCCAGGTGTCGCAGAGCGCGGGGACGGTCAGCATGCCCGTGTAGTGGTGGCCGGTGGCCTCGTACGCGCGGCGCAGTTCGGCGTGTCCGGCGGGCGAGGCCTCGGCCGGGCCGAGCACGGTGACCGGGACGGCCTCGCCGAGGCCGAGCCGGGTGTGCAGGTCCAGCACGGTCCGTGAGGCGGGACAGTCCGCCGAGAGGTAGAGGCGGTAGCGGCGCGGGGCCGGGGAGAACCCGGCTCCGATCCGCCCGCGCAGGACGGTCGGCACGGCGACGGCGGGCAGCGTGGTCGTGATCGCGGACGTGGTCGTCATCGCCATCGTGGTCGCGGTCGTAATCGCGGACGTGGTCGTGGTCGTGGTCTGGGACATGGCTCTCCTGGGGCGTGGGTCGGGCAGTGCGGGATCGGCGGTCAGCGGGAACGGCCGAACGCACTGCACACGCGCAGGAGATCGATGTGGAGTCGCCGGGTCAGCCACCAGCGGCGGGAGTTCCGCGCCGCCTCGCCCACCGCCCGGGTCATGTCCACGACGCCCAGTCTCGTGACCGGGTCGGGGACCGTCAAGGACGCCGACACGGCAGGATCGCCGCAACTCCCGCAGCGCGGCCGCCGATCAGGGGGCGCGGCGGACCCGGCCGAGGACCAGGACCGTGTCGTCGGTCGCCGAGTCGGGCAGCAGGTTCGCGAGGATGCGGTCCGCAGCGCCCTCCAACGTCCCCGAACAGCTCCGCAGTTGGGTGCGGAGGGCGTTCAGGCCGGTGTCGATGTCCTGTCCGCGCGCTTCGATGAGTCCGTCGGTGTAGAGGGCCAGGACGGCGCCCTCCGGCAGGTCGACGCCCGTCGAGCGGAAGGTGACTCCGCCCACGCCGAGGGGGACTCCGAGCACCTCGTCGATGGTGTGGACGGTGCCGTCCGGGTGGCGCACCAGGGGCGGGGGGTGGCCGGCGTTGGCGATGCGGGCGCGGCCGGTGTGCGGGTCGTAGAAGACGCAGACGCAGGTGGCGAGTTCGATGCCGGAGTCCTGGGCGCAGGTTTCGAGTTCGGCGAGCAGGTCCTCGGGTTCGGGGTTGTGGCGGGCCAGTGCCTTGGCGGTGAGGCGCAGCCGTCCCATCGAGGCGGCGGCCGGCACGCCGTGTCCCATGACGTCGCCGACGACGAGGGCGATCCGGTCGCCGGGCAGGCCGATCACGTCGTACCAGTCGCCGCCGACCTCGGTGTGGTGGCTGCCGGGCAGGTAGCGGTGGGCGACGGTCATGTACGGGCTGGTCGCCAGGGCGCTGGGCAGCAGGGCGCGTTGCAGGGTGAGGGCGATGTCCTGGACGCGGCTGTAGAGGCGGGCGTTGTCCAGGCAGAGGGCGGCGCGGGAGGCGAGCTCGCCGGCCAGGCTCAGGTCGGGCTCGGTGAAGACCGGGCGGGCTGCGGAGCGGCCGAACATGGCGAGGCCCTGGACGGTTCCGCGGGCGATGAGCGGGGCGATGACGATGCAGGCGAGGCCGCTCTCGAGGAGGATCCGGGCGCGGTCCCGGTGGGCGACGGTCCGGGTGGTGAAGTCCTCGTCGACCAGGACGTTGAGGGGGCGGCCGGTGCTCAGCATCTGGTGGATGCTGGAGCCCGGCGGGTAGGTCACCTGCTCCAGTCCGCCGACGAGTTCGTCGGCGGGCGGCGGCAGCGTCGTCCCCCAGGCGATCCGGCGGGTGGCCAGCGGCAGCGCGGGGTCGAACCGTTCGGCTTCGTTCATCCATTCGACCAGTTCCACGACTGCGCCGTCGCAGAAGTCCGGTACCGCGGCGTCGACCAGCTCGCGGGCGGTGAGGTTCACGTCGAGGGTGGTGCCGATGCGGGCGGTGGCCCGGTCCAGCAGGGCGAGCCGCTGCCGGGCCGCCGTCGCTTCCAGCAGTGCGTGTTCCCGGTCGGTGACGTCGACGAGGAGGCCGCCCAGTCCGCGCCGGGTGTCGCCGGCTCCGGTCAGCGGGAAGAAGCTCACGGACCGCACCTGGTCCTGGTCGGGGCGGCCCGGTGTGCGCAGGCCGACCAGTGCGCTGACCAGCGGCCGGCCCTCTTCGGCGACGGCCCGGAGCATGCGCTGGAACTCGCCGTCGTCCGAGGTGGCCATGATGTCGGTGACGGGGCGCCCGAGGTGGTCCTCGACGGGGATGCCGTCCATGTCGGCGAGCGCCTGGTTGAGGTGGACGTACCGCAGTTCCTCGTCGAGCATGACCAGGCCGATCGGGCAGGTCTCGAAGAGGGAGTCGAGGAAGGCGAGGTTTGTCTTCACCCGGTCGAGTTCGACGCCCTTGCTGGCCAGGCCCATGATCACGGATCCGCCGGTGGCGCCGGTGACCGGGAAGACCCTGAATCCGCAGGTGAACACCGTGCCGTCGCGGTGCCGGGCGGGCAGCCGGACCCGCCAGTACCCGAGGGTGCGGCCGCGCTCCACCAGGCGCTCGGCCGCGCCGGTCTCGCCCGGGGGCGGCGCTGGGAACAGGCGGGCGGCGGGCCCGGACAGCACCTCCTCGGACCGGTATCCGAAGAGGTCCTGCGCGCCGGGCCCCCAGTAGCAGACCCGGTGCCCGTCGTCCATGCCGAACACGGCCACGGCCACGTGCTCCAGCAACGAGCCCGGCTCGGACCTAATCGGACCCGACACCATGCCCTTCATTCTGGCGGTTACTCGCGAGGAAACACGACATGTGGCTATGGTGAGCGCCCTCGATCGAAAATCCCCTTCGGATCCCATGAACAGACACGGATCCGCCGCATCGATCGAAGGATGTCCTGCCAATCCAGGGCTATTTCAACAGCGCAGAGACGTGGTGCCGGAAACACCGCCCGACGTCGGCCGCTTCGAGCCGGCCTGCCCCCGCCCCGATCCCAGGGCCGGAGGGGCGGCGGTTTCCTCTCATTCACCTACCTCGCGAAGGCAAGGCAGAGATGGCACACATCCCCCCGTCCTCCCCCCGACGGTCCTCCCGGCAGCAGCCGCGCCGGCAGGCGCATCCGGTCGACGAGCTGCTCCCCCTCCCCCGGCTGGCCCTGTACGGCTTCCAGCACGTCCTCGCGTTCTACGCGGCCGCGGTCATCGTCCCCGTGCTCCTCGGGAACGCCCTGGGCCTGTCCCGCCAGGAACTCACCCACCTCATCAGCGCGGACCTCCTGACCTGCGGTATCGCCTCGATCATCCAGGCGTTCGGGGTCTGGAAGGTCGGCGCCAGGCTGCCCCTGGTCCAGGGCGTCACCTTCACCGCCGTCTCCCCCATGATCGCCATCGGGCTGGGCGCGGGCGGCGGCACCGCCGGACTGCTCGTGGTCTACGGGGCGGTGATCACGGCGGGTATCGCGACGTTCCTGTTCGCCCCCGTCTTCAGCCGGCTGGTGAAGTACTTCCCGCCGGTCGTCATCGGGACGATCCTCACGATCATCGGCATCACGCTGATCCCGGTGGCGCTGCAGGACGCGGCCGGCGGCGCCCACCTGATAGGCACCCCGGCGTACGGCGCGCCGGAGAACCTCGCGTACGCGCTGGGCACCCTGGTCTTCATCCTGGCCGTCGCCCGGATCGGCAGGCCCTTCCTCAGCAGCGTGGCCGTCCTGCTCGGGCTGGTCGGCGGCACCCTGGTCGCCTGGCTGGCCGGCGACGTCGACTTCGGCGGGGTGCGGGAGGCCGACTGGTTCGGCGTCACCACACCGTTCCACTACGGCATGCCCCGGTTCGAACTGCTTCCGATCATCGCCATGCTGGTGGTCATGCTGATCACCATGGTGGAGACCACCGGCGACGTCTACGCCATCGGGGAGATCACCGGCAAGCGCGTCGACACCGACACGGTCGCCCGGGCCCTGCGCGCGGACGGCGCCGCAACGGTGCTCGGCGGCGTGCTCAACTCGTTCCCGTACGTGGCGTTCGCCGAGAACATCGGCCTGGTGCGGATGTCCCGGGTGATGAGCCGGTACGTGGTCGTCGCGGCCGGCGTGTTCATGGTCGTGCTCGGGCTGCTGCCCAAGGCGGGCGGCCTGGTCGCGGCGATCCCGCACCCGGTACTGGGCGGGGCGGCGCTCTCGATGTTCGGCATGGTCGCGGCGGTCGGCATCCAGATCCTGGGGAAGGCCGACCTGCGGGAGGAGCGCAACGCCCTGATCCTGGGGGTCAGCCTCGGCGCCGCCCTGCTCCCGACCACGGTCGCGCCGTTCTTCGAACGGATGCCGGACGATGTCCGGGCCGTCCTCGACAGCGGGATCACGCTGGGCGCGGTCACCGCCATCGCGCTCAACCTGCTGTTCAACGTCTTCACCAGCCGGACCACGATGGAGATCGACTGGGAGGACATCGGGGATCCGGCCGCGGAGGGCGGCGCGGCTCCCGCCCGCTGACGCGCCGCCCGCTGGCACCCCCGCCCGCTGACTCCGCCTGGCCGTCCCGACGCCGATGCGGCCCTGTACCCGCGCCTGCGGGTGCAGGGCCTCTCCTCACTGCCAGCCCACGGGATACGGCGGGGGCCCGTCGGCCTCGCCGGCCTCGCCGCCTTCGCCGATCAGCTCCCAGAAGTGGTCGACGAGGCGGCGCAGGAACTCGGCGCGCTCGGCGGCGACCTCCTTGAGCCGGGCGTCGCCGTTCAGCCCGACCAGGTGTCCCATGTAGCGCTCCGCGAACGCGGAGAACTCGGCGTGCATCGTGCGCAGCGCGTCGCCCGCCCTGGTCGCGTCGACCACGGCGAGCTCCGCGACGGGTTCGACGTACGCCTTCCAGCGCCCGTCGACGGCCGCTCGCAGCAGGCCGGCCAACTCCTCTTCCCTGCCCATGATTCCGATGAGCTCCGGGAGGGAGAGTCCCAGGGCGTCCACCAACGCCCTGGTCTGCCAGGCGTCCCCGAGCCAGTGCTGCTGTGCCTCGGCCGCCCGGTAGGCGGCCGCGTCCATGCCGATACGTTCCGCCAGGCGCTCCACGGTGAGCTGCCGGGCCAGCCGGCGCTCGGCCAGGGTGCGCGGCCGGACTCCCATGAGCGTCACCACGTCGCACCACAGGACATCGGCCAGGGAGAACAGCTGCCGGTCGGTCGGCGCGTGGGTGCCCTGCTCCCAGGCCACGACCAGATCGGGGTGGACGGGGGTTCCGCAGGCTGCCATCGCGTGGGCCACCTGGGCCGTGGTCATGCCGACGCGGGCTCGCGCGGACCGGGCTTCCGCGGGGGAAAACGGAGTGCTGTACACGTACAAAACACCTCGCAACACCCTTGAGCGCGCGGGCTCAAGAGAGACGGATTGGTGGATGAACATCCAGGAGCGGGCACATTAACAGATGTTTCCGCAGGTGCAATCGCCAATGATCCTTCGATCCGAAGGCAATACCGTCCGGTCGGACGGGGCCCGGATTCAGCCAGTCTTCGCCGGAGCCATGGCATGGGCCTGACAATTCAAGGTCCCTGTGGGACCCTCCCGGCACCGCACCTCGAACGACGCACTCCCGCGAGTCCGGAACGACCCGGAACGGGCTCGCACCCCCCACAAGGACGTGGCAAGGAGGAGCGAAATGAGGCACTTTTCGCATGTCACCGGAATCGCCGCACTGGTCGTCGCAGCGGCCTTCGGCGGCACCACCGCGGCTCTGGCTCAGGGTCCCGCGGCCGATCAGAAGCTCGACGGCGTGATGGTGGTCGCGGGCAACAGCTGTAGCTGGACCAATGCGAGCACCAGCGCCTTACCCCCGAACGCCCTCACCGTCGACCGCACCACGGTCAACACCCCGGGCGGCAACCTGGCCTGCGGCGGCGGCATCACCGCCGTCCTCAACAACAACCCGGCCTTCACCTTCGACGACGCCGCCGGCACGGCCCGCACCGACCTGATCGACATCACGGGCCGGCAGAGCTTCATCTCCTGCCGCTACAAGGCGACGAACCTCGTGTGGGACCGCGACGGGACGACCCGGAAGTACATCAACCGGGCCTTCACCGCCACCAAGACCTCCGGCAGCTTCCTGTGTCCGGGCTCCGTCGCCACCCCGGCGGGGGACGCCTCCATGCTGTTCCACTGAGCGAACCCGACAGGGTCGGCGGCGGCCCCTCGGCGGCCGCCGTGAAGGGAAGGAGCAGCAGACCGGCATCGCGGTGAGGGCGGCGAGCACTCCGGCCGCGCTCACCGCGTCCGCGCCGGTGAGCACCATCAGGCAGACGCCCGCCGCCCGGCCGGGTGGCGGGCGCTCGGCTGCCGGGAGAGCAGGACCCGGGCGCTGTCATCACCGCCCCGTGGAGCGGGCGGCCGGAAGCCCGGTCAAACCCCTGGTACGGAACCGCTCCCCGAGCCCGCCCGCAGCGCCGGCAGGCCCGCGGCGAGGGCGGCCAGGGTCCGGCGGAGGGTGGGGAGGAATTCCGGGCAGGCCGCGGCGAGGGCCGGCTCCTGGGCGTAGAGCTCCCGCATCACCGGCGGCGGGGTCACGATCGGGTAGAGCACGCCGACGAGTCCGGCGGCGGCCATGATCAGCTCCGCCCCCTCGCTCTCGGTCAGGACGGGATGGGCGGCCGCGGTCCGCGCCCCGAGCCGGGCGATCACCGCGTGCACCTCCCGCTTGAACGCCCGGGCGGCCTCCAGCGAGATGTTGTGCTCCAGGGTGGTCGAGGTCTGGCCGATCAGATCGCAGAGGAAGGGGCGTTCCGCCAGGCTCTCCGCGATGGCCGCGACCACGTCGTCTCCGGCGCTCCCGGTGCGCGCGGCGGCGAGCCGGCGCGTGAGCGCCTGCTCCCACTCGCCCCAGGCCTCGCCCGTCAGCTCCAGGAAGATCTCCTCGCGGGTCCCGAAGTAGCGGACCACATTGGACTTCGCCAGGCCCACGGCCTCGGCGACCCCGGCGAGGGTCACGTTCCGCACCCCCGACGCCGTGCCGAGGGTGCGCGCGGCGTCGAGTATCGCCGCACGGCGCTGCCGCTTCTGTTCCGGCCGTCGGGCGCGGGCGAATTCCACCTGTGTCATGACGTTCCCAAGCATACGAGGGCCTTAACAGACCCGTGTACTCTTAATAACAGAACAGCGTTCTGTTATACCCCGGGAACGGAGGCGGAGAGGCGCTATGCCCGAAGTACGGCTGCACGTCAACGGCACGGTCCGGACGATCGAAGTGGAGCCCCGGGTCAGCCTGCTCGACGCACTGCGCGAGCGGCTCGGCCTGACCGGCACGAAGAAGGGCTGCGACCAAGGTGCGTGCGGTGCGTGCACGGTCCTCGTGGACGGGGAGCGGATCTGCTCCTGTCTCGCGCTGGCCGTCCAGTACGACGGCCGCGAGATCACCACCATCGAGGGCGTCGCCGACGGCGACCGCCCGCACCCCCTGCAGACGGCCTTCATCCGGCACGACGGCTTCCAGTGCGGGTACTGCACCCCGGGCCAGATCTGCTCGGCCATCGCCATGCTCGCCGAGCACGCGGCGGGCATGCCCAGCGCGGTGACCGAGGATCCCGCGGAAGCTCCGGAGCTGACGGACGAGGAGATCCGCGAGCGGATGAGCGGCAACCTCTGCCGCTGCGGCGCGTACAACGGCGTCCTCGATGCCATCAGGGAGGTGGCAGCCCGATGAGGCCCTTCAGCTATCTCAGCGCCCCGGACGTGGCCACGGCGGTCGGCGCGGTCGCCGAGCACCCCGGGGCCAGGTTCCTCGGCGGCGGCACCAACCTGGTCGATCTGATGCGCCAGGACATCGAGCGGCCGGACACGGTCGTCGACATCAGCCGGCTGCCGCTGGACCGGATCGAGGAGCTGCCGGACGGCGGACTGCGCATCGGCGCCCTCGTCCGCAACAGCCGGCTCGCCGCCCACCCCCTGGTCCGCACCCGCTATCCGGTGCTCACCCAGGCCGTGCTCGCCGGCGCCTCGCCCCAGCTGCGGAACATGGCGACCGTCGGCGGCAACCTGCTCCAGCGCACCCGCTGCCCGTACTTCTACGACACCGCCGCGCAGTGCAACAAGCGGGAGCCGGGAGCCGGTTGCGACGCCCTCGGCGGATTCGCCCGGTCCACCGCCGTCCTCGGCACCAGCGGCCACTGCATCGCCGCCCACCCCTCCGACCTGTGCGTGGCACTGGCCGCACTCGACGCAGTGGTCGAGGCCGAGAGCATACGGGGCGTGCGGCGCGTCCCGCTCACCGAGTTGCACCGGCTCCCCGGCGAGACCCCCCACCGGGAGACGGAGCTCGCCGCCGACGAGCTGATCACCGCCGTGGAGCTGCCGGCCCTGCCGTTCGCGGCCCACTCCCACTACCGCAAGGTCCGCGACCGCGCCTCGTACGCCTTCGCGCTGGTCTCGGTCGCCGCCGCGCTCGACGTCCGCGAGGGCCGGGTGGTCGGCGTACGGCTCGCCCTCGGCGGGGTCGGCACCAAGCCGTGGCGCGCCCGCGAGGCCGAGCGGGTGCTGACCGGGGCGGCGGCCGGCGAGGAGTCGTACGGGCGGGCCGCCGAGGCCGAACTCGCGCAGGCGGCCGGCCGCTCCGGCAACGAGTTCAAGATCGAGCTGGCCCGGCGCACGATCGTCGCCACCCTGCGCCGGCTCCACGACGACGGGAGCGCCTCATGACCCCCGCCTTCCGCACGGTCGGCACCGCCGTCGACCGGGTCGACGGCCCGGCCAAGACCACGGGCACGGCACGGTACTCGGCGGAGTTCGCCTACGAGGGGCTGGTGTACGCGGCCCTCACCTACGCGACCGTCGCGCGGGCCCGGATCACCGCGATCGACACCACCGCGGCCGAGGCCGTCCCCGGTGTCCTCACCGTGCTCACCCACCTCAACTCCCCCGCCATGAAGCCCCCGCCCAAGCCGAACCCGGTCAACCTGGACACCCTGGCGAGCGCGAGCTCCGTCAACTACCTGAACACCGACGAGGTGCACTGGGACGGGCAGCCGGTCGCCGTGGTGGTCGCCGGGACCCGGGAGGCCGCCGAGGAAGCGGCCGGGCTGGTGGAGGTCACGTACGCGCCCCTGCCCGCGGCCACGGACTTCGCGGCGGAGGAGCCGACGGCGGTCCCCCAGAAGGGGAGCCTGATCCAGCATGCCGAGGGCAGCAAGGGTGACGCGGACGCGGCGCTCGCCGCCGCACCCGTCTCCGTGGACCTGCGCTTCGGCACCCCGCGGCACCACCACAACGCCCTGGAGCCGCACGCCACCACCGCCGTCTGGGACGGCGACCGGCTGACCGTGCACGACAGCGCGCAGAACATCGAGTGGGTCCGCACCCACCTGGCGCTGAAGTTCGGCGTCCCGGCCGCGGGCATCCGGGTCGTCTCCCCTTATGTGGGCGGGGCGTTCGGCGGCAAGACCATGGTGTGGCCGCACACCGTCCTGGCGGTGCTCGCCGCCCGGGTGACCGGCCTCCCGGTGCGTCTCGCGCTCAGCCGCGAGGGCGTGTACCGGGCCACCGGCGGCCGGCAGCCCTCCGTACAGCGCGTCGCGCTCGGCGCCGACCGGGACGGCCGGCTGACCGCGCTGATCCACACCAGCACCGCCCCGGTCGGCCGGACGGGAGGCGGCCCCGAGCAGATCACCTCCGTCGCCCGGCACCTGTACGCCGCGGACCACATCCGCCACCGGCAGTACGTCCTCCGGCAGGACACCGCCCCCAACACCTACATCAGGGCGCCGGGCGAGTCCATCGGCTCGTACGCCCTCGAAGCGGCCATGGACGAGCTGGCGTACCGGCTGGGCATGGACCCGGTCGACCTGCGGGCCCGCAACGAGCCGGACCGCAACCCCATCGACGGCAAGGCCTTCTCCCACCGGCGGCTGCGGGAGTGCTTCGCGGCCGGTGCGGAGGCCTTCGGCTGGTCGCGGCGGACCCCCGAGCCCGGCTCGATGCGGGACGGGCGCTGGCTGGTCGGCTGGGGCACGGCGGCCGCCTACCATCCGTCGTGGCAGCTCCCGGCGAACGTGACGGTACGGCTGAACGCCGACGGGACCGCGCTGGTGCGCTGCGCCTTCCACGAGCTGGGCATGGGCGCGGCGACCGCGCAGGGCCAGATCGCCGCCGACGCGCTCGGCCTGCCCTTCTCCGCCGTCACCGTCGAGTACGGGGACACGGCCCTGCCGACCGGGCCGGGCGCGGGCGGGTCCGCGCAGACCGCGAGCGTGGCCGCGTCCCTGCTGGCGGCCTGCGCGAAGATCCGCAGGGCGGTCGGGCAGCCGGCGCCCGGGGAGTCGTACGCGCAGGTGCTGGCCCGCACCGGGCGGGACCACGTGGAGGCCGCCGCCGGCTCGGACACCCGCCTCGGGAAGGCCGTCGGGCAGGTGCGGTTCATGACCAAGTTCCTGACCGACCGCCGGCGCTGGGTGAAGGCGGCCTCCGGGGCGCAGTTCTGCGAGGTGCGGGTCGACCCCGACACGGGCGAGGTGCGGGTGACCCGCTGGACCGGTGTCTTCGACGTCGGCCGCGTGGTCAACTCCCGCACGGTGGCGAGCCAGTTGCGCGGCGGCATCGTGATGGGCATCGGCCTGGCCCTCTCGGAGGAGACCCTCCTCGACCCGCGCACCGGGCGGATCGTGAACCCGAGCCTGTCCGAGTACCACGTCCCGGTCCACGCAGACATACCCCGGATCGACGTCCAGTGCCTCGACGACCCGGATCCGACCATGCCGCTGGGCGTGCTCGGGGCCGGCGAGGTCGGCATCACGGGCGTCGCGGCCGCCGTCGTCAACGCCGTCCACCACGCCACCGGCAGGCGCGTCCACGACCTGCCCCTCACCTTGGACAAACTGCTGTGAACGTTCTCCTGTTCGGCGCCACCGGCATGATCGGCCAGGGCGTGCTCCGCGAATGCCTGCTCGACGACCGGGTGGACAGCGTCCTCGCGGTCGTGCGGCGCCCGCTCGGCTTCAGCCACCCCAAGCTCCGCGAGCTCGTCCACCGGGACTTCACCGACTTCTCCTCCGTGGCCGGGGAGTTCGCGGACATCGACGCCTGCTTCTTCTGCCTGGGGGTGTCCTCAGCGGGCCTGAGCGCGGAGGAGTACCGCCGGATCACCTACGACTACACCCTCGCCGCGGCCCGCGCGCTGCCCGCCCGACCCGGCCTGACCTTCACCTATGTCTCCGGCGAGGGCACGGACAGCACGGAGCGCGGCCGTTCGGCTTGGGCGCGGGTGAAGGGACGTACCGAGAACGACCTCCTCGCCATGCCCTTCCACACGTACGTGTTCCGGCCCGGCTACATCCATCCGCTGCACGGCGCCCGGTCCCGCACCCCGCTCTACCGCCGGCTGTACGCCGCGTCCTCCTGGCTCTACCCGCTGCTGCGGCGGGTGGCTCCGAAATACGTGACCACCACGGAGGCCCTGGGCCGCGCGATGCTCGCGGTCGCGGAGCGGGGTGGTACCGGGGAGCACGTCCTGCACAGCCCGGAGATCAACGGGGCGGCCGCCGACCGCCGGCCCTGAGGCCGGGCGCGAGCCCGGCCCGATCGGCAGGACACCCCTACGCGTCCTGGGCCCGGTCCCGGCCCTGCCGGAACCGGGCCAGGCCGTCGGCCAGGTCGACGACGGGGTCCGGGTAGTCGTACCGGGCCCGCTCCGGCCCGGGGAGCTTCCACGGCTCGTGGACGTACGGGGCGGGCAGTCCGGCGAGTTCGGGAACCCAGCGGTGCACGTACGCGCCCTGCGGGTCGTGGCGGCGGGCCTGGAGCAGCGGGTTGAGGACCCGGTTGGGGCGGGTGTCGGTGCCGGTGCCCGCGGCCCACTGCCAGTTGAGCTGATTGTTCGCGAGGTCGCCGTCGACGAGCAGGTCGAGGAAGTGCCGGGCCCCGATGCGCCAGTCCACGTACAGGGTCTTGGTGAGGAAGCTCGCCGTCAGCAGCCGGGCCCGGTTGTGCATCCACCCTTCGTGGCGCAGCTGCCGCATGGCCGCGTCGATGACCGGATAGCCGGTGCGGCCCTCCTTCCACGCCCGGATCTCCGGTCCGGCGTCCCGTTCGGTGCGCCAGTGGTCGCCGCGGGAGCGGTAGTCCTCGGTCGCCGTCCCGGGCCGGGCGGCGAGCACCTGGTGGTGGAAGTCCCGCCAGCAGATCTGGCGTACGAAGGCCTCGGCGTCCGGGCCGTCCGCCGCGCGGGCGCGCCGTACGGTCTCGGCAGCCGACACGGTGCCGAAGTGCAGGTGCGGGGAGAGCCGTGACGTGGCGTCGGCGGCGAGGTCGTCATGGGATCCGAGGTAGTGGTGGAGTCCGCCGGCGGCCCAGCGGGCGAGCAGCGTACGGCCGGTGGTTTCGCCGCCGCGCGGCACCCCCGGCGAGACGCCCGGTACGGCGCTGCGCGCGGGCAGGGGCTCCGAGGTGATGCCGTCGGGGACCGGCACGGCGCGCGGGGCGGCCTGTACCGCGCGCGGGGGCAGTTCGGTCCAGCGGCGGAAGTAGGGGGTGAAGACGGCGAAGTGGTCGGAACCGGCGGGGACCACCGCGCCGGGGGCGACGGCGGTGACGACCCCTTCGTGCACGTGCAGGCGCCGGCCCTCCCGGGCCAGGGCGTCCCGCAGGTGCTCCTCCCGGGCCTGGGCGTACGCGCTGACTCCCGCCGCCAGGTGCACCTCGTGGGCGGCCGCCTCCCGGGCCAGGGCGCACACCTCGGAGGTGACGTCTCCGGATCGCACGACCAGCCGGCCGCCGCGGTCGCGCAGTGCGCGGTCGAGGTCGGCCAGGCAGTCGGCGAGGAAGGCGAGCCGGTTGGGTGCGGCGAAGCCGGCGGCGTCGATACCGCGGTCGCGGACGAACAGCGGGACCACCCGGTCGACGGAGGAGAGTGCCGCGCGCAGCGGCGGGTGGTCGTGGACCCGAAGGTCGGAGGTGTACAGGACGATCGCGACGTTCACCGGTCTGCTCCGCATCGGGACGGGGAGGCTGTTGGCATGAGGGGCTCGCGCGGCGGGCGTCCGCTGGATGCCCCGCCGGAAACCCGCTAGCGGTTCTCTTCCGGCCCGTTGTCCGCACGCTCGGCGCTGAGGCGTTCGGCGGCGCGGGTGATGTTGCGGGCCATGCCGCCGAAGACGACGGCGTGGAACGGGGACACGCTCCACCAGTAGAGGTGGCCGAGCAGGCCGTGCGGGTGGAACAGGGCCCGCTGCCGGTAGCGGGCGCCGGAGCCGGACTGCGGGTCGGCGTACATCTCCAGCCAGGCGAGGCCGGGCAGCCGCATCTCGGCGCGCAGCCGCAGCAGGCGGTCCGGTTCGATCTCCTCGACCCGCCAGAAGTCCAGTGAGTCGCCGACCCGCAGGCGGGCCGCGTCGCGCCTCCCGCGCCGGATGCCGACGCCGCCGACGAGGCGGTCGAGCCAGCCGCGCAGGGCCCAGGCGAGCGGGAAGGAGTACCAGCCGTTGTCCCCGCCGACCCCTTCGATGATCTCCCACAGGGCGTGCGGGGAAGCCTCGGTGTCCCGCTGCCGGCGGTCGGTGTAGAGGCTGCCGCCCGCCCAGTCGGGGTCGGTGGGGAGCGGATCGCTGGGGGCTCCGGGCAGCGAGGCGGAGGACCAGCGGGTGGTCACGTTCGCCTCGCGGACCCGTTGGAGGGCGAGGGAGAGGGAGCGGTCGAAGCCGAGGGGGTGTCCGGGCGGGTCGGGGACGTAGCGGGCGATGTCGTGTTCTTCGCAGACCACTTCGTGGCGCAGGGACTCGGCGAGGGGCCGGGCGAGCGCCGGCGGGACGGGGGTGACCAGGCCGATCCAGAGGCTGGACAGGCGGGGGGTGAGCATCGGGACGCGCAGGATCAGCCGGTGCGGCAGGCCGGCCACGGCGGCGTAGCGGCGCATCATCTCCTCGTAGGTGAGGATGTCGGGGCCGCCGATGTCGAAGGTCCGGTTCACCCCGTCGGGCATGCGGGCGCTGCCCACCAGGTAGCGCAGGACGTCCCGTACGGCGATCGGCTGGACGCGGGTGCCGACCCAGCTGGGGGTGACCATGACGGGGAGCCGCTCCGTCAGGTAGCGCAGCATCTCGAAGGACGCGGATCCGGAACCGATGATGACCGCGGCGCGCAGTACGGTCGCCGGCACGTCCGCGCGCAGGAAGATCTCGCCGACCTCGGCGCGCGAGCGCAGGTGCGGGGAGAGTGCGCGGGCCGGCTCGGCGGCGGGGGTCAGTCCGCCCAGGTAGACGATGCGCCGGACGCCGGCGGCGCGTGCCTGTTCGGCGAAGATCCGGGCGGCCGTGCGGTCCTTCCCCTCGAAGCCGGTCCCGGTGGTGAGGGAGTGGACGAGGTAGTAGGCGACGTCGATGCCCTGCAGGGCGTCCGCGACCGAGGCCGCGTCGGTGACGTCCCCGCGCACGACCTCGGCCCGGCCGGCCCAGGTGTGGTCGCGCAGCTTTGCCGGGGTGCGGGCGAGGCAGCGGACGCGGTGGCCGGCGTCGAGGAGCTCGGGCACCAGGCGGCCGCCGATGTATCCGCCGGCCCCGGTGACCAGGCAGTGCAGCTGCCTCCCGGGATCCTGCGGTCCGGCCGTTTCGGCGTGTGTGCTCATTAGTTCTCTCCGCTCCTCCGTCGTGGGTGCTTTCCCCCGGGCCGGGCCGGGGGGATGCGCGGAACACGCGAACGGGGGGTTCCGTCACCCGTCCGGCGGACGGGACCACAGATTGATAATGGGAACCGTTTCCATATAGGCTCCCCGTCCATACGTTCCGACACCCCAGGAGGTCCCCCATGGCCGTTCCGAAGCGGAAGATGTCCCGCAGCAACACCCGCCACCGCCGCGCCCAGTGGAAGGCCACCACCCCGCAGCTCGTCCCGATCACGGTCGACGGATCGGTGTACCGGGTCCCGCAGCGGCTGGTGAAGGCGTACGAGCGCGGCCTGCTGCGGCCCGAGGGCTGAGCCGGATGACTGGCACGACCGACGGGCGACTGCCCGTCACCGTCCTGTCCGGGTTCCTCGGCGCGGGAAAGACCACGCTGCTCAACCACGTCCTCGGCAACCGCGAGGGCCTGCGGGTCGCGGTCATCGTCAACGACATGAGCGAGGTCAACATCGACGCCGCCCTCGTCCGCGGCGGCGAGGCGGCACTCTCCCGCACCGAGGAGCGGCTGGTCGAGATGACCAACGGGTGCATCTGCTGCACCCTGCGCGACGATCTGCTGGAGGAGGTGGACCGGCTGGCCCGCGA
Organism: Streptomyces sp. NPDC051211; assembly: GCF_040689505.1. NCBI lineage: Bacteria > Bacillati > Actinomycetota > Actinomycetes > Kitasatosporales > Streptomycetaceae > Streptomyces > Streptomyces sp. NPDC051211. The sequence continues at coordinate 286,679 of NZ_JBFBAV010000001.1, read as the reverse complement.
GGACCGCTTCGACCATCTCCTCATCGAGTCCAGCGGCATCTCCGAACCCATGCCGGTGGCCGCGACGTTCTCCTTCCCGCGCGACGACGGCGCCACCCTCGGCGACCTCGCCCGGCTGGACACCATGGTGACCGTCGTGGACGCGGCCGGCTTCCTGCCGGAGCTCGGCGGGGGCGACGAACTCGCCGCGCGCGGGCTCGACCAGTACGAGGACGACGAGCGCACGGTCAGCGATCTCCTCATGGACCAGGTCGAGTTCGCGGACGTCATCGTCCTCAACAAGCTCGACCTGGTCGGCCCCGAGGAGGCCGCGCGGCTGCGCGCCGTGCTCACCCGGCTCAATCCCGAGGCCAGGATCGTGCCCGCCGTCCGCGGCCGGGTGGCGCTCGAACAGGTCCTGGGCACCGGGCTGTTCGACGTGGAGCGGGCCCAGCAGGCCCCGGGCTGGGTCAAGGAACTCAACGGCGACCACGTCCCGGAGACCGAGGAGTACGGCATCTCCTCCCTGGTCTTCCGCTCCGGGCTGCCCTTCCACCCCGGCCGGCTGTGGACCTTCGTCACCAAGGGCCTGGACAGCGGCACCTTCGGACGGGTCCTGCGGTCGAAGGGCTTCTTCTGGCTCGCCAGCCGGCCCCGGGTGACCGGACTGTGGTCGCAGGCCGGCGCGGTCGCCCGCTTCGAGCCCTCGGGCGCCCGCGGACCGGACACCGCCCAGGGACAGGAACTCGTGTTCATCGGCACCGGACTGCGCAGCGAGGCCCTGCGGGCCGCGCTCGAAGCCTGCCTGACGGTGCCGGGCGAGCCGGTGCCCGCCGAGGACGAGTTCCCGCACTGGGAGACGTACGGCATCGACGACGCCTGCGAGCACGAGCCGGCCGCCGCCCCGGAAGCGGCCTGAGCCTCCGGGCACCCGGTTCGGCCCGCCGAGCACCCGCGGTCAGGCGGTCAGGCGGTCAGCGCCGCAAGCTCCGCGTCGGCGCGCCCGGTGACCAGGGCGAGGACGCGGCCGGCGGCGGCCAGGTCCTCGGCGGGTATCCCGCCCCAGATGCGGGCGCTGATGGGGGCGGTCTCCGCGCCGACGGCGGCGATCAGCTCGCGCCCCGCATCCGTGGGGCGGAGGTGCGCGCCGTCCGCGACGAGCAGCTGCTTGTCCAGCAGTTCGGCGAGAGTGGCGCGGAGGCCGGCCGGATCGGCCTTGAGGGAGCGCCGGACCTGGGCGACGAGATCGTCCGCCGTCTGCGGGGCCTCGGCGGTGACGGCGGCGCGCAGGGCGACCTGCTGCCGGAACGTGACGCCGTGCCGGGCCAGCACGTGCTCCAGGACGCCGCGGGCGGCGTAGTGGGCCAGGCCGAGGGCGCGCGAGTCGGCGGCGGGTGCGGTGGCGGCGGATGCAGTGGTGGCTGTGGTGGCTGTGGTGGCTGTGGTGGCTGTGGTGGCTGCGGTGGCTGCGGTGGCTGCGGTGGTCATGGTGTTGTCCCCTGAGTGCTCTCGTCGTTCGGTAGGGATGGAGCGAGAGGTGCGTCGAGCAGGGTCGTCAGCTCTTCGGTGAACGCGCGCGTCCGCGGGGCGTCGAGGCCGCCGAGCGGCTCCAGCAACTGCTGGAGCAGTTCCTGGACCACCGCGATGGCCTGCCGCGTGACGGCCCGGCCCTGCTCGGTGAGGGCGAGCTGGACGGCGCGCGGGTCGCGGGGATCACGGGTCCGCTCGATCAGGCCGGCCGACTCGAGGGCGCGCGCCAGCTTCGAGACGTACAGCGCCTCCAGGCCGGTGTGGTCGGCGAGCCGGCGCTGGCTGGGCCGCTCGCCGGCGCGCTGCATGCCGTACAGCGACGCGACCAGTGAGTACTGCGCGTGGGTGAGGCCCAGCGGAGCCACCGCGCGATCGACCGCGACGCGCCACTTGTTGGCGAGCCGCCACACCAGGAAGCCGGGCGTGGGACCCGGTGAACCCTTGCTCATGCCAGATAAAGTACATGGCTACTATGTACATGGCTACTATTTTCTGGCGGACGTGACGGCGCCCCCGAGCCCGGCCCCCTCAGGGGGCCGGGCTCACCGGCGTCGGTGCCCCGGCCTCCAGCAACGCGCGGGTGACCGGGTGCCGCGGGGCGGCCAGGAGCTCGTGCGCCGGGCCCTCCTCCACGATGCGGCCCGCGTCCAGTACGGCGATCCGGTCGGCCAGAGCGCCGGCGGCTGCCAGGTCGTGGGTGATGAACACCAGGCTGAGCTCGGCGCGTTCGCGCAGGCCCGCCAGGACGCCGAGGATGGCGTGCCGGGCGGCGGCATCCAGCCCGGAGGTGATCTCGTCGCAGACCAGTACGTCCGGCTGCGCGAGCAGGGCGCGGGCGAGCGCGGCCCGCTGGAGTTCGCCGCCGGAGAGCCCGCCGGGGCGGCGCCCGGCCGACTCCCCGCTCAGGCCCAGCTCCCCCAGGGTCCGCACGGCCGCATCCCGTGCCTCCTCCCGGCCCGCTCCCCGCAGCCGCACCGCGGTGCGGGCGACCTGGTCGAGGACGGGCCGGTGTTCGTCGAAGGCGGCCCGCGCGTCCTGGAACACGTACTGTACGGCGGCCAGTTCGGCGCGCCTGCGGGAGCGCAGGCTGCGCTGCAGCGGGGTCCCGGCCAGCAGCACCGCACCGGAGTAGCGGGAGTGCAGGCCGGCCAGGCAGCGGCCCAGCGTGGTCTTGCCGCTGCCGGAACGGCCGACGAGCGCCAGGCACTCCCCCGCCGCCACCGAGGTGGCGATCCCGGAGAGCACCTCGGTGGTGCCCCGTCCGGTGCGGTGGGTGGCGGACAGCTCCTGTACGGCGAGGCGGACGGGGCCGCGCGGCCGGGGGGCCCGCGGCTCGGGGAGCGCCTCCGGTCCGGGATCGGCGAGCACCGAGGACACCGGCCCCCGGTCCACCACCCGGCCGTCCCGCATCACGACCACCTCGTCGGCCAACTGCCGGACGACGTCCAGGTCGTGGCTGAGCAGGACCACGGCGATGCCCTGCCGGGCCACGGCCGCCAGTTCCTCGACCACGCCCTGCTTGGTGAGGGCGTCCTGGCCGGTGGTGGGCTCGTCGGCGACGATGACCCGGGCTCCCACCAACAGGGCCTGGGCGAGGACGGCCCGCTGCTGCTGGCCGCCGGAGAGCTGGTGGGGGAAGCGGCGCAGGACGGCCGCCGGGTCCGGCAGGCGGGCCAGCCGGAGGGCTTCCGCCACCCGCCGGTCCCGCTCCGGCCGGCCACCGGCGCCGCCCCGCAGGGCGGCGATGTCCCGCAGCAGGGCGCCCGTGCGGCGGGCGGGGTTGAGGACGGCCGCCGGGTGCTGGGGCACGTACCCCACCGTGCCGTCCGGCGTGCGGACGATGCCCTCGACCCGGGCGCCCGGCGGGTATTCGCCCAGCAGCGCCAGGCCCGTGGTGGTCTTCCCGCTGCCGGAGGGGCCGATGACGGCGGTGATCCGCCCGGCGCGGGCCTGCAGGCTCACGCCGTCGACGACCGCCCGTCCGCCGATCTCCACCCGAAGGCCCTGTACTTCCGCGACGAGGCTCATCGTGTCGCTCCTTTCCGCTGCAAGGCGGCGTCGAACAGCAGATTGGTGCCCATCGACAGCGCGGCGATGAGCAGGGCGGGCACGACCACGGCCCAGGGCTGGAGGAACAGTCCGGGGCGGTTGTGGTCGACCATGACCGCCCAGTCGGCGGCGTCCGGCTGGACCCCCACGCCCAGGAAGGCGGCGGTGGCGACCAGGTAGAGGGCGCCGGTGAGCCGGATCCCGGCGTCGGCGGCCAAGGTCCGGCGCATCGAGCGGGCCACATGGCCGACGGCGGTGCGCCACCAGGACTCGCCCTGCATCCGCAGGGCCTCCACGGCGGGCCGGGAGGCGATCTCGACGGCCGCCGCGTGCACGACCCGCGCCGCTTCCGGTACGGCGGCCAGCCCGACCAGGACGGTCAGCCCGGCCGGGCCGGGCGCGAGGGTGGCCGCGACGAGCAGCACCAGCAGCAGGGAGGGTACGGCGATGAGGACGTCGAGGGGCCGCATCAGCGCCTCCTCCAGCCAGGTACGCCGGGTGAGGGCGGCGGTGAGGCCGAGCGGCACGGCGAGGAGGTAGGCCAGCACGGTCGCCGCGACGGCCACGAGGACGACGGAGCGGCCGCCGAGGAGGAGTTGCCGCCAGACGTCGCGGCCGCTGAAGTCGGTACCGAGCCAGTGCCCGTCGCCGGTGCCGTAGGAGACGGCCCGCGGCCCGGGCGGGCCGGCCAGCAGCGGGCCGAGGAGGGCGAGCAGCAGGGGCAGGGCGATCAGGGCGAGGGCGAGAGCGTACTTCGGCAGGCTCTGCTTCACGGTCATGCCGCCACCTCCGCGCGGGGGGCGAATCGGCGGGCGACGAGGTCGGCCGCGAGGTTGACCAGGACGGTGACGAGGCCGAAGACGACCGCCATGCCCTGGACGACCGGCAGGTCTCGGGCGGCGACGGCCTCGATGAGGACGGTGCCCAGTCCCGGGACGACGAAGAGTGCCTCGACGACGATCACCCCGCCGAGCAGCCAGTCGCAGGTGCGGGCCAGTTGCTGGGTGGCGGGGGCCAGGGCGTTGGGCAGGGCGTGGGCCCAGCGGGTGCGGCGGCCGGAGATGCCGTAGCGCCGGGCCTGGGCGACGTACGGCGAGGCCATCGCCTCGACCATGCCGGCCCGCACCAGGCGGCTGATGGTGCACACCGGGCGGGACAGCAGGACGACGACGGGCAGGACGAGGACCGCGGGCCGGGTGAAGGGGTCCGCGCCGACGGCGGTCGGCGGCAGCCAGCCGAGCCAGAGTCCGAAAAGGGTGGCGAGCAGCACGCCGAGGGCGAATTCCGGTACGGCGTGCACGGCCAGGGTCAGGGCGCTGACGGTCCGGTCGAGGAGGCCGCCCTCGCGGCGGGCCGCCAGCACGCCGAGCCCGACCGAGACCGGGACGAGCAGGGCGAGGGTGGCGGCGGCGAGGAGCAGGGTGGGGCCGATGCCGGCGGACAGGTAGCCGGTGACGGGCCGGCCGGTGACGAGGGAGGTGCCCAGGTCGCCGTGGAGCATGCCGGTGACCCAGTCGAGGAGGCGTTCGGCGGCCGGCCGGTCCAGGCCCATGGCTTCGCGGATGCGGGCGATGCGCTCGGGGTCGGGCTGCTCCCCGGCGAGGGCGACGGCGGCGTCGCCGGGCAGGGCCTCGGTGAGGACGAAGATGAGCAGGACCACGGCCGCCGTCTGCCCCAGGCCGAGGAGCAGGCGGCGGCCGATCCATGACAGGTGCAGGGTCACGCGAGCCAGGTCTTGTCGAACCGGGCCCAGTCGAGGGTGTTGGCGGGTGCCTGGTCGGAGACGCCGCGGACCTTGGGCGCGGTGGCCACGATCCAGTCGGCGAAGCCCCAGATCAGGAAGCCGCCCTCGTCGTGCAGGCGGCGCTGCATCCGCTCGTGGAGCGCGGCGCGCTGCTTCTCGTCGCGGGTGGACTGGGCCTGCTGGTACAGGTCGTCGAAGTCCTTGTGCTGCCACTTGGTGGCGTTGGTGGTGGAGCCGGTCAGCAGGCGCTGCGAGACGTGGGACTCGATGGGCATGGCGCCGGACCGGTAGGAGGCGAAGGTGCCGGAGTCGAGGATGTCCTTCCAGTAGGTGTCCTTGTTGCCGACCTTGACCTCGACGGTGACGCCCGCCTTGGCGGCCTGCTCCTTGAAGATGCCCGCGGCCTCGATGAAGCCGGTGGCGGCGGGGGCGGTGTCGAGGGTGACCTTGAGTCCCTCGGCGCCGGCCTCCTTGAGGAGCGCGCGGGCCCGGTCGAGGTCCTGGGTGCGCTGCGGCAGGCCGGCCGCGTAGTACCGGTAGCCCTTGCCGAAGAGGTCGTTGCCGACCTCGCCGGCTCCGGACAGCGCCCCGTCGACGAGTTCCCGGCGGTCGGCGATGAGGAAGAAGGCCTGGCGGACCCGCTTGTCGTCGAACGGGGGCCGGTCGGTCTTCATGACGAAGCCCTGCATGGCGCTGCCGGGGAGGCGGATGATCTCGATCCGGCCCTTGCCCTGGTGGGTGCGGGCGCTGGCCGGGGTGAGTTCGTGGGCGTATTCGACCTGGCCGCCGAGCAGGGCGCTGACCCGCGCCGATTCCTCGGAGGCGACGACGAATTCCAGCTCGTCCAGGTGCGGGGCGCCTTCCCAGTAGGCGTCGTTGCGCTTGAGGAGGAGGGAGCTGCCGGGCTTGAAGGAGACGAAGGTGAACGGGCCGGAGCCGATGGGCCGGTCGAAGGAGGCGGCGTCCTTGGGGACGATGTACGCGCCGAACGCCGCGAGGACGTTGGGGAATTCGGCGTAGGGGCGCTTGAGCCTGAACTCGACGGTGGACGCGTCCACGGCCCGGCTGGCCGCCAGGTCGACGGGTTCGAGGGAGGCCTTGGCCCGGAAGGTGCCCTTGGGGTCGGCGATCCGGCGGTAGCTGTACAGGACGTCCTCGGCGGTGACCGGCCGGCCGTCGTGGAAGGCGGCCTTGCGGAGGGTGATGCGCCAGGTGTCGAGGGTGGCGTTGGGCTCCCAGCGTTCGGCGAGCCGCGGGACCGGGGCGAGGTCGGCGCCGAAGTCGGCGAGCTTGTCGAACAGGGCCTTGGCGCGGGCGGCGTCGACGAACAGGCTTGCGGCGTGCGGGTCGAGGGTCTCGCTCACGCCGCCGCCGGCGAAGGCGGCGCGCAGCCGGCCGCCGCGCCGGGGCGGGCCGGCCGCGGCGTTCTCGGCGTCCGGCGTGGTGCCCGGACCGCAGCCGGCGGCGGTGAGGGCGAGGGCGGTGGCCCCGGTGGCGAGGATGAAGCCTCTGCGGGCGAGGCCGCTGGAGCTGTGGTTCACGGGGTGTCTCCGTTGCTGTGCTGGGGGGTGCGGCGGGCGATGAGGTGGAGGCGGTCGGAACTCGTGGTTCCGTACGGGGGTTCGCCTTCGCTCCACGGCGGTTCGGTGCGGGGACCGGGACCGTCGTGGAGGGCGAGGACCTCGAACCCCGCTTGGCTGAGGAAGTACCGGAGTTCCTGCGGGAAGAGCAGGCGCCAGGCGGAGCGCTGCTCCTCCTGCGGGCAGCCGTCGTCGGCGGTCCAGATCCTCCGGCGGCGCAGAAGTTGTGCGCCGTGGTCGACCCACAGGGTGGTGTGGGAGGTGTAGGTGGTTCCGCGCCAGGTGAAGGTGGCGGTGCGCGGGCCGTCGAGCAGTTCGGTGGTGCCGAGGAAGAAGGCGCCGTTGCGCATTTCGGCGACGAGCAGGCCGCCGGGGGCGAGATGGGCGCGGCATCGGGCCAGGAAGGCCGTCAGGTCCTCGTTGGTGTGGCAGTAGAGCAGGGCGCTGTCGAGGCAGACGATCCCGTCGAAGGTGGTGCCGAGGTCGAACTCCCGCATGTCGGCGTGGTGGTAGGCGGGGCCGGGGTGGTGGCTGCGGGCGTGCGCCAGCATGGCCCCGGAGGTGTCGATGCCGGTGACCCGGCGGCCGGCCCGGTGGTGCAGCCAGGCGGCGTCGCGGCCGGTGCCGCAGCCGATGTCGAGGATGCGGGGGCCGGTGCCGTGGCGTGCCAGTACGTCCTCGGCCCAGCGGGCGGCGAGGTGACCGGGGTCGGGGAAGCGCTCTTCGTAGAGCTCGGGGTGGTCGGTGAGGAGGTTTCCGCTGGTCACGTGGTCTCGCTTCGGGGGCGTGCGGGGGCCCGTGGGGGCAGGGGGTCGGGCGGCGAGTCGGGGGGCGGGTCCGGTGGCAGGCCGCCGCGGCGGTGCAGGCGGGTGACCGCTGCCGCCGAGGTCAGGCCGAGGGCGAGGCAGCAGGCGTACGGCAGCCAGGTCAGGCCGGTGTGGCCGGCGGTGTCCATGGACCAGCCGATCGCCGCGCTGCCGGCGGCTGCGGCGAAGCCGGAGACCGCGTAGAAGACGCCGTAGGAGGTGCCGGTCAGGGTGGAGCGGCCGAAGGCCGGTATCAGCTCCATCACGAACGGGGAGGCGATCATCACGCCGAGGTGCAGCAGCAGCGCGCCGGCGAGGACGGGCAGCAGGTGCAGCGGGTGCGCGGCTGCGGCGCCCGCGACCAGCATCGGCGGCACGAAGCCGAGGCCCATGACCGCCAGGCCTGCGGCGATCCAGCGGCCCCTGCTGCCGCGGGCCTTGAGGCTTCGGGTGATGCGCAGCTGGAACAGCAGGTTGGCGACGGTCCCGGCGAGGAAGAGCAGCCCGATGGAGCCGTCCCAGCCGGAGGCCCGGGCCGCGGCGTGCGGCAGCAGCAGGTAGAGCTGGTTCTCCAGCCCGTACATGCCGACCATGGCCAGGGAGAACGCGAGCAGCTGGCGGTTTCCGACGGCCTCCCGCCAGTCGCCGAGCACCCCGGTGGCGGGTGCCTCGACGGTGCGGGCGGGCAGGACCAGGAGCTGGGCGAGGGTGAGGACGGCGAACACGGCGGCGGCGGTGACGGCGGCGGCCCGGAAGTCCACGAGCAGCAGCAGGCTGCCGAGGAGCGGCCCGAGGAGGGCTCCGGTGGTGGCGAAGACGTTGAACAGCGCGAAGGCCTCGGCCTTGCGCTCGCCGGCCTCCTGGGCGACGTACGTCCGCACGGCGGGGTTGAACAGGGCGCCCGCCAGCCCGCTGAGCATGGAGGCGGCGAGCAGCAGGGGCAGCGCGTCCCCGAGGGCGAACAGACCGAATCCCACGGTGCGCAGGGCGCAGCCCGCGATGATCACGCCGCGGGCGCCGAGCCGGTCGGCGGCCGATCCGCCGATCAGGAACAGGCCCTGCTGGCTGAGGTTGCGCAGGCCGAGGACCACGCCGATGACGGCCGCCGAGAGGCCGAGGTCCTCGGACAGGTGGGTGGCGAGGTACGGGATGAGCAGGTAGAAGCCGGTGTTGACGCCCAGCTGGTTGACCAGGAGGAGGCGGACGGCGAGCGGGAAGCCGCGGACGGCGGCGAGGGTCTTCACCGCGCTCCCTCCGGGCCGGTCCCGCGCACGTCCTGCCGTACGTCCTGCCGTGCGCCCCGCCGTACGTCCTGCCGTCCGTCCTGCGCCATGTCCTTCCGTACGTCCTCCCGTTGGGCCCGCCGGACGCCGAGGCCGGCCCGGTCCGCGACGCGTACGGTGCCGTCGGTTCCGCCGATGCCCGTCCAGGGGTCGTCGGCGAGCAGCAGGTGTCCGTCGAGGTCCACCCAGCGGGCCCGGTCGGCCAGGTGCACGGCGGGGGCGATGCCGAGGGAGCTGGCGGTGAGGCAGCCGAGCATCAGCTCGGTGCCGCTGCCGTGCAGGGCGTCGTGGATGCGCAGGGCGGCGCGCACCCCGCCGCATTTGGCGAGTTTGACGTTGACCCCGTGGACCAGTCCGGCGAGGGCGACGGCGTCCTCGTAGGAGACGGCGTCCTCGTCGGCGATGACCGGGACCGGGGATTCCTTCGCCACCCGGGCGAGGGCGTCGGGGCGGCCCGGGGCGATGGGCTGTTCCACGGCGGTGACGCCGAGGGCGGCGAAGCGCGGGAGCAGGTCGAGGGCCTGCCGTTCGGTCCAGGCGCCGTTGGGGTCTAGCAGCAGGCCGGCCTCGGGCGCACCGGTCCGCACGGCCTCCACCCGGGCGAGGTCCTCCCCCGGATCGGGGGATCCGGCCTTGACCTTGAGGGCGGTGAATCCGCTCACGGCCAGGCGGGCGGCCTGCGCGGCCGCCGGGACGGGCGCGACGATGCCGATCGTGCGGGTGGTGGCGGCGGCCGGGGCGGTGGGCGTGCCCAGCAGCTGGTGCACGGGCCGGCCGGCCCGCTTGCCGACCAGGTCGAGCAGGGCGGCCTCGACGGCGGCGAGGACACCGGCCGGGAGCTCGGGCAGGCCGGGCAGGGCGCCGGCGGTGTACTCGTCCCACAGCGTCTCGGGGTCGGGGAAGCGTTCGACGACGGGGCGCACGGCGGTGAGGTTCCGCACGATGCGGTCGGTGGGCAGGCCGAGGTAGTCGCTGCTGACGGCCTCGCCCCAGCCGGTGAGTCCGCCGTGTTCGACGGCGGCCCAGACGGCGTCGCGGCGGGCCATCACGGAGCGGGAGATGCGCAGGGGTTCGGCCAGTTCAAGGGTGGTGGTGTGCCATCGGAGTTTCACGCGGCACCTCCCCGGGCGGGCGCGGACGGCCGTGGCCGGGTGGCGGCGACCGGGTCGAGGACGGTGCGGCAGCGGGCCCAGCCGGTGGCCTCGGCGGCCTGCGGATGGGCGATCTCCAGCGGGCGGACGGCCAGTTCGGCGCGGTCGAGGCCGTGGGCGCGGCAGAAGTCGTCGTCGTAGACGGTGCCGAGGTAGCGGTGCGGGCCGTCCGGGAAGACGGTGGCGACGACCGCGCCGGCTTCCAGCCGGGCCGCCCAGGCCGAGACCAGGGCGACGGCGCCGGTGCTCCAGCCGCCGCTGACGAAGCTGCCCCGGGCGAGCCGGCGGCAGGCGTCGACGGCTTCGGCCGGGCCCACCCAGTGCACCTCGTCGAAGGCGTGGTGGGCGACGTTGCGGGGGTGGATGCTGCTGCCGAGCCCGCGCATCAGGCGGGGGCGGGCGGGCTGGCCGAAGATGGCGGAGCCGACGGAGTCGACCCCGATGACCTTCAGCCGCGGCCAGCGGCGGCGCAGCGGCCCGACGAGTCCGGCACTGTGGCCTCCGGTGCCCACGCTGCACACCAGGATGTCCAGGTGGTCGAGCTGGTCGCAGAGTTCGGCCGCCATGGGGAGGTAGCCGGCCGCGTTGTCGGGGTTGTTGTACTGGTCGGGCCAGTAGGCGTCCGGCATCCGGGCCAGGACCTCGTGCAGCCGGGCGATCCGGGCGGCCTGCCAGCCGCCTTCGGCGGCGGGCCGGTCGACCAGCTCCAGCCGGGCGCCGTACGTGCGCAGCAACTGGCGCATGGACGGTTCGAGTTCGGTGTCGCCGACGAGGACGACGGGGTGGCCGAGGGCCTGCCCGGCGAAGGCGAGGCCGAGGCCGAGGGTGCCGGAGGTCGACTCGACCACGGGGGCGCCCGGGCGGAGTTCGCCGCGGCTGCGGGCGCCGAGCAGCATGGAGACGGCGGACCGGGCCTTCATGCCGCCGGCCCCGAGGCATTCGAGTTTGGCCCAGAATCCGGGGTGCTGGTACGGGAGTTCGGCGCGGACCCGGGCGAGCGGGGTGCGGCCGATCAGCGCCAGCAGCTCGGGGCGGGCGGCGCCGGCCGGCAGCCGGTGCAGCGGGGGTGCGAGGGTCACCGGGCACCTCCGTAGCGGTGGATGACTCCGGGGCCGCCGTCGAGCCAGAAGAAGGGGAAGGGTTCGGCGGACACGGCGCTCACCCCGGCGCCCAGGAACCGGGGCAGGACGGCGCTGCCGGTCTGGGCGAACATGACGAGGGGCTTGCCGGTGGTCGCGGCGTGGTCGAGGAGCGGCTGGAAGGTGCCGTTGCCGAGGGTCATGCCGGAGGCCAGGACGGCGTCGCAGCGGTCCAGCTCGGCGAGGGCGTCGGTGTGGACCGGCTCCCCCCATTCGGTGGTGCCGCCCTTGAGGTCGCAGGGCAGGTATCCGGTTCCGCGGGCGCGCAGTTGTTCCAGCAGGGAGTTGACGACGCCGACGACGAGGACGCGGTGGAGCCCGGCGGCGGGCAGGAGGTCGACGACCGCCCGGGCCCGGGACCGGGACCGGTGCAGGGAACTGCCGGCCGGCAGGGGGTGGGGGCGGGCGCCGTGGCCGGGGGTGTGCGGGCGTACGTGCATCAGGTACGCGTCGAGGGCGGCCATGCGGACGGGCAGCAGCGGGTGGTCGAGGAGGTCGGCGACGGTGGTGCCGACGCAGTCGTCGAGGGCCGCCGCGGGCAGCGCGCCGGGTTCCACGGCGCAGGATCCGACGGCCGCGTCCAGCCGCAGGCTGAGGACCTCGTTGCGGTAGCCGCTGCTGCGGCCTTCGTGGCGGACGGCCTGGGCGGTGGTGAAGGCGAGCGCGATGCGTTCGCGGGCGGGGTCGGGGCCGTATGCCCCGGCGCGGACCCGGGTGATGAGCTGGTCGACGGTGCGGGCGGGGGCCGGCTCGTGCCGGGGGGCCGCCTGCGCTGCCTGGGCTGCCTGGGCTGCCTGTGTGGTCATGCGGGCACCGCCACGGGCAGCACGGCGCCCTCTTCTTCGAAAGTGGGGTGCAGGTGGGCGAGGAGCCGCTCGGCGGTGTCGCGGGCGCCCGCGCCCCGGGTGTCGGCGGTCATGATGTGGCCGAGGTATTCGTTGTTGCTGGTTGCGGCGCGGACGGTGCGGCCGGGTTCGGCGAGGGTCAGTTCCAGGACCTCGGGCCGCTCGCGGACGCCGTCCGCGCCCTCGATGGCGGCGAGGGTGCCGGTGGTGTCGGGGAGCAGGAAGGCGATGGCGGCGCTGTGCACCCCGGTGGGGCGGGGTGCCAGGTCGGGGGTCCGGCCGAGGGCCACGTCCACGCAGGCGGCGGCCAGGTCGATGCCCGTGACGTGCCGGACGAGTTCGGTGATCCGGTTGCCGGCCGGGCGGGGGTTGACCTCGACCACCCCGGGTCCTTGCGGGGTCAGTTTGATCTCGGTGTGGCAGACGACCTGGTCCAGCCCGAGGGCCTCGACCGCCGCCAGGGCGGTCTCGGCGGCCTGCTGCCGCAGCTCGGCGGTGATGTCCGCCGGGAACATGTGGCCGGTCTCGATGAAGGCGGGTGCTCCGCCGATGCTCTTGTCGGTGATGCCGACGATGTGCGCGGTCCCGTCGAAGGAGACGGTTTCGACGCTGACTTCGGGTCCGGTGAGGAGTTCCTCGAGGAGGAAGAGCGGGGCTCGGTCCTGGCCGCGGGCGTTCACCGGGAACGCGGCCAGCGCCCGGCAGGCCGCGTCGAGTTCGCTCGCGTCCCGGACCTCGCGGACCAGCATGCCGGCGCACAGGTCCACCGGCTTGACGACCAGCGGGTAGCCGATCTCTCGGGCGGCGGCTGCCGCCTGCGCCGGGTCGGTGCAGATCGCGAAGCGGGGGCCGGGCACCTCGGCCTCGGCCAGGATCCGGCGGGTGAGGTCCTTGCGGCAAGCGGCCTCGACCGCGGGGGCGGCGGGGCCGGGCAGGCCGAGCCGTTCGGCCGTACGCGCCACCGCGGGCAGGTAGTAGTCGCAGGAGGACACCACCCCGTCGAAGGCGAGCACCGCGTGCAGCCGCTCCAGATGGGGCAGCAGCGCGTCCGGGTCGTTGGTGTCGGCGGTGAGGATGTTGCGGGCCGCGAGGAGGGGGTGCGGTCCGTCGGCGGAGCCGGCCCGCAGGTAGTGGTGGAGGTCGCGGGTGACGAAGGTGAACTCGTGTCCGCCCTCGCGGATCGCCCTGGGCAGCAGCCTGCTCATCGATCCCACCCAGCTCTCGAGAACCAGCAGATGTGCCACGGAACTTCCTCTCAGACCGCCGTCACGGCTCCGGGTGCGTCCGGAGCCGAGCAGGACGTTATCTGAAATCGTTTTCATTTCCAATACATGGGTTTTCGGGTAACGTGCCGCCCGTGAACCAGCTGCAGATCGGGCCGTACGCGGTACGGCATGCCCGGCCGGAGGACGTCCCCGGCGCGCGGAGCGTCATGCTCGACACCTTCTACCGGGAGTTCGACTACGGGTACGTGCCCCGGTGGCACTCCGATGTCGTCGACATCGAGGCGGCGTACCTCGCCCACCCGCGCCACACCCTGGTCGTGGCGGCCCTGGGCACCGAGGTGGTGGGCACCACCGCCGTGCACTCCCGCGGGCCGGCCCATCCCCCGCACCCGGCCCGGCTCGCCGAGCAGTACCCCTCGGGCAGCACGGCGCAGCTGCTGCGCGTCTACGTGCGCCCGGAGCACCGGCGGCACGGGCTGGCCCGCGCGATGGTCGGCGCGGCCTGCGCGTTCGTGGCCGAAGTCCCCGGCTACGAGCGCATCTACCTGCACACCAATGTCGACATCCCCGGCGCAGAGGGGTTCTGGCGGAGCCTCGCCACCGAGGTGTGCGACGCCCGTACGACCGGGGAGCACGGCGGCTACGGGACGGTCCACTTCGAGATCCCGGTCCCCGTCCCGTCCCTGGCCCGCGGCTAGCCGGCCCCCGGAGCCGGCGGACCAGGCGTCACTGTCCGGCGTCACCGTCCCGGCGTCAGTGGACCCGGCGTTCCTCCAGCGGGGCCCGCCGGAGGGTCTCGTCGCCCACCCGGGGCAGGTGCGGGGTGTGGTTGACCAGTCGGGCCGAGTTGCCGACGACCGCGATGCTGCTGGTGTTGTGCAGCAGTGCCGCCAGCACCGGGTTCATGGTTCCGCCGGCCCCGGCCACCAGCCCGAGCAGGTTGACGCCGATGGCGAGCCCGTAGTTCTGCCGTACGACGCGCAGGGTGTGCCGGCTGAGTTCGACGACGGCGGCGACCTGGCGCAGGTCGTTGCCGGCGAGCGCGATGTCGGCGGTCTCCAGGGCGACGTGCGAGGAGTGCTCGCCCATGGTGATGCCGACGTCGGCCAGGGCCAGGGCGGGGGCGTCGTTGGTGCCGTCGCCGACCATCGCCACCGTGTGGCCCTCGGCCTGGAGGTCCCGGATCAGCTGGAGTTTGGCCTCCGGAAGGGCGTGCGCGTGGACCTCGGTGATGCCGAGGGTGTCGGCGACGACCTGCGCGGTTTCCGGGGCGTCGCCGGTCAGGAGGACGAGGCGGGACACTCCGAGGTCGCGCAGCTGCTGGATGACGGTCTCGGCGCCGGCCCGGACGGCGTCGGACACACCGAGCATGCCGATCAGGTCCTCGTCGTGGGCCAGGCAGATGACGGTCTCCCCGCCGCCGCGCAGCCGTTCCGTCCAGCCCTGGGCCTCGTCGGTGAGGCCGACCCCGTGCCGGCGCAGCAGGGCGGGGCTGCCCACCAGCAGCCGGGTGCCGTCGAGTTCGGCGCGCATGCCCATGCCGAGGACGACCTCGCAGGCCTGGTGGATGGGGATGTGCAGGTGCTGTTCCTCGGTGCGGGCGACGATGGCCTGGGCGAGCGGGTGGCGGGCGTGGAGTTCGCCGGAGGCGGCGAGGCTGAGCACCTGGTCGGCGGTGAAGCCGTCGCTGAGGGTGACCACGCTGGTGACCAGGGGGCGGCCGAAGGTGAGGGTGCCGGTCTTGTCGAAGACCACGGCGGTGACCCGGCCGATGCCCTCCAGGTGGGTGCCGCCCTTGATGAGGGTGCCGCGGCGGGCGCCGTTGCCGATGGCGGCGCTGATCGCGGTCGGGGTGGCCAGGCCGGCCGCGCAGGGGCAGGCGATCAGCAGCATGGTCATGGCCCGCCGGGCGTCACGGGTGACCCCGTAGGTCAGCGCGGCCAGCGCGAAGGAAACGGGGACGAACCGCCGGGTGAAGCGGGCGGCCACGGTCTGGATCGGCGCCCGGTCCGACTGGGCCTCCTCGACCCGGCTGATGATCCGGCCCACCGTGGTGTCCCGGCCGACGGAGTCGGCTCGTACGGTCAGCGAGCCTGAGGTCACGATGGTGCCGGCGTACACGTGGGAGCCGTCGCGGGCGTAGACGGGGAGCGCCTCGCCGGTGACCGCGGCCTGGTCGACCAGGGCCTCGCCGGAGACCACGTGGCCGTCGACGGGGATGCGGTGGTGCTCGTACACGGCTACCACGTCACCGGGCTCGACCTCCTCCAGCGGCACCTCGACCTCCACCCCGGCCTCGCGGACCAGCCAGACGCGCTCCTCGCCGATGGTGAGGAGGTCCTCGATGGCGCGGCGGGTCCGGCGCAGGGTGATGGTCTGCAGGAACTCGCCGATGTTCAGCAGCCACAGCACGGTGAGGGCGACCACGTTCTCCCGGAGCACCAGCGAGATCACTGTCGCCGCGGTGACCAGGGTGTCCGTACCGGGACTGCTGCGGCCGCGCAGCGAGCGGACGGCGCCCCGGAAGAAGGGCAGCCCGGTGAAGACGGTGATCACGCCGAGGAAGCCGCCGGAGCCGAGGGTGAACGGGGGCCGCCCCAGCAGCCGCCGCAGCGCCACGAGCGCGAGGACGGCGCCGCCGACCACCAGTCGGGCGACCTCACCGGTGGAGGAGTCGGGGGTGGAGCGGGTGGGCCGGGCGGGCGCGGAGGCGGGCGGGGCCTCTTCCAGGAGGGCGACGAGGGCGTCGACGTCCAGCTCCTCCGGGGCCGTCCAGACGACCACGCTGCCGGTGCGCGGGAAGATGCGCAGCGCGCGGAACCCGCTGACGCCCGCGAGCCGGTCGTCGACCAGTCCGGCGCATCCGGGCCGGTCCCGTAGCCAGGGGACGGTCAGCCGGGCCCGCCCCGCCGCCACCGAGCACACCAGGACGGCGGGCATGATCAGTGCTCGTGATCGTGGTCGTGGTTCTCGACCTTGACCGCGGAGGGCGGCGGTACCTCCTCGCCGAGCGAGGTACGGGCCTCCGCCAGCATGTCGCCGGCCTTGAGCCGGGCCTCCTCGGCGGCCGAGGCGAGCCAGCGGCTCGCGACGATCCCGCCGGCGAGCCCGCCGACCAGCGCCTTGCGGGCCGCGGGCTTGGCGGCGGGCAGATTCTTGATGATCAGCCCGCCCACCACTCCGGATACCGCGTAGTGGGCCAGTTTGCCGGCGGTCGCACCGGCGATGGCGAGGGGGTGCATGGACTGCTCCTTCCGTCCGCGCCGGGGGGCGCGACGGGCCACCATGTCCAGTGTGGACCCGCGGGGGCGCGCGATCGAGCGGGACGGCGGGCGGGCGGAAGGCCGGGCGGACGGGCGGCCGCGCGGAGCAGGCGCGGGGCTCAGCCCGGCGGCTGCTGCCGCAGGGCCGTCCGGCCCCGGTCCCAGGCCGCGCGGAGGCGGGCGGCGAGGCGGTCCTCCAGCAGGAGGGTAGCCGCGCAGCCGAAGGCGATGTCGGGTTCGAGTTCCGGCTCGTCGGCGAGCAGGCCGCCGATGACGTCCCGGCGTACGACCTGCTCGTGGACGGCGTCCGCCTCGACGTGTTCGGCGTAGAAGCGCTCCGCGGCCGGTCCCGCTCCGCAGCGCCGCATGGCGTGGGCGAGGCGGCGGGAGCCGGGCGAGGAGGTGACCTCGACGCAGGCGAAGTGTCCGACCAGGGCGCCGCGCAGGGAGCGGTGCAGTCCGAAGAGGGACATCAGGTTGACGGTGGCGAGCAGGGGGGCCGGGGCCCGGTCCAGGTAGGTGCCGTACGCGGGATCCAGGCCGAGGTCGGTCATCAGGTCGGCGAAGAGGCGGGCGTGGATGCGGTCCGGGCGGCCGGCGCCGAACTCGTCGTACTCGATGGCCACCATCGCGGCCTTGGCCCGGCCGGTCAGCCTCGGAATGACCCAGGCGTGTGGATCGGCCTCCTTGAGGTGGTAGAGGGAGCGCAGCGCCGCGTACTCGCGCAGCTGCCAGAGCTCGCCGTCGGTTTCGAGGTGCCGGCTGAGGCTGCCGGTCAGGTCGACGGGCTCGACGAGGAGCGGCGCGAAGGCCTCCTCCACGGTGGCGGGCCCGTCGTGGAGTGCGGTGCGCAGGGCGTGCAGGAAGCGGTGCTCCAGGGCGCGGCGCAGCCGCAGCAGCTCCGGATCCCATTCCCGGTCGTCGTCGACGCCGGCGAAGCCGCGGTAGTGGAGTTCGTACAGCAGGTAGAGGGCGAGTTGCAGGTCCTCGCCCCACGGGTCGGCGCGACCCACGGCCGCCTCCTCGTACGCCGGGGGCCGGCCGGTGCGCAGGGAGGCCACGACGGCGTCCGACAGCCGGCCCCGCCCCGGGACCAGCGTGGGGCGGGCGGGGCGGGTGGGGGCAGGGCTGAGCGTGGTCATCGGGCGGTCCTGTCCTCGGGGGCGGAGGGGCGTTCGCGGGGGCGGTGGCTGGTGTCGCACCACGGGTAGGTCCGGCTGCGGCGGCAGGTGCACACGGCGACCAGGAAGCGGTCGGAGCGGGCCACCGTGCCGTCGTCGAGGACGATCTCCACGGGGCCCTCGATCAGGACCGGGCCCTGGGGGTCCACCGCCACCCGGCGGGCCGGGCAGGCCGGTACGGCGGGGCGCGGGGTGTCAGAGGTACCGGGCACGGATGACCACCAGCTCTTCCCACTCCTCGCCGGCGTCGGCCAGGCCGCGGCGCTCCAGCCAGGTCCGCCGGGCGCGCAGCACCGGGCCCCACGGGACCCGGGCCCGCGCCGTCACCTCGGCGGCCAGCCCGGCCCGCTCCAGCCGCTGCACGGTGCTCTGGGGCCCGCACATCGCCGAGTGGACCATGAGGAGTACGCCGCCGGCTGCCAGCAGGGCGGGAGCCCGGGCGCAGATCCGGTCGATGACCTCGCGTCCGTCGGGGCCGCCCTCCCAGGCGCGGCCGGCGCCGTGGGAGGGCAGCCGGGCGAGCGGGGAGGGCACGTAGGGCGGGTTGGCCAGGACCACGTCGAAGCGCCGGCCGCGGGTGCGGTCCGCGAAGTCGCCGTGCAGGACCCGCAGGGGCAGACGGCGGCGCAGGGCGTTCAGGCGGGCGGCGAGCACGGCCGGCCAGGAGACGTCCACGGCGGTGACCCGGGCCCCGGTGGCCGCTGCGCGGAGCGCCACGGCGCCCGTACCGGTACCGATCTCCAGGACCTCGGTGTGGGGGCCCAGCCCTTCCCGGGCGAGGGCCCCGGCGAGGAGCCGGGTGTCGGCCTGCGGGCGGTAGACGCCGGGCAGGGCGATCAGGGGCTGCAGGGCGTTCCCCGCAGTGAGGACGGAAAGCGGCACGGTGACCTCCGGATCGACCGGTCCGCGCATGCGGACCGGGGTGGCAGGGGATGGTCTTCGGTAGGTGGCGGCTACCCAGGGCCACGGGACTCAATGCACAAACGGCGCAAAGCGCCAATCAGCGGCCGGGAGGACGCCGTGCCCGGGCCGGCCGGGCCGCGCCGGCGGTGGAGCCGGGTGTGCGGAGCGGCGCGACGGGTAGGCGCAGCGCATGTCCACCGAGGAGAGGAGTGCCCGTGCACGGCCGCTCGTCCATGAACAAGCCCGAGCTCGAGCGCGAGCTCGGGCACTGAGTCCCCGGATCCCGGGATCCCGGGTCACTGATCCCGGGCCACGAGTCACGGGTCACGGCGGGAGGCGTCAATGAACCGCGCCGCGCTGTTCGATGTCGACGGGACGCTCGCCGACACCAATCACCTGCACGTCACCTGCTGGTGGGAGGCGCTCCGGCAGGCCGGCCACGAGGTGGCCATGCACGACATCCACCGCGCGATCGGCCTGCCCGGGGAGGATCTGATCGCCCACCTGCTCGGGGAGGACCGCGACGCGAGCGAGGACGACACCCTCAGCGCCGCGCACGACACCCTCTACGGCACGTACTTCGACCGGTTGCCCGCCCTGGACTCGGCCGCCGGGCTGCTGCGCGAACTCGACGGGCGGGGCTGGCGGGTCGTTCTCGTCACCTCGGCCGGAAGCACGGAGCTGACCGCGCTGCGCAAGGCCATCGGGGCGGACGAGGCCATCACCGCGACCGCGAGCTCCGACGACGTGAGCGAGGGCAAGCCGGCCCCCGACCCGGTGGACCATGCACTGGAGCTGGTCGACGCGCCCGCCCACAGCGCGGTGTTCGTCGGGGACACGGTGTGGGACATGAAGGCGGGCACCCGGGCGGGGGTGGCCTGTGTGGGCCTGCTCTGCGGGGGCATCCCGCGGGCCGACCTCGAAGAGGCAGGGGCCGGGTCCGTGTACCGGGACCCGGCCGACCTGCTCCGCCACCTCGACCGCAGTCCCTTCGGCGGAACGTGAAGGGCCCAGGGGCGACTTGCCCTCAGCGGCAGAGCCGGGCCACGCGCTCCAGTTCGTCCGCCCACACCGCCGGGTCGCGCGGGCCGATGTGCGGTGCGGCCAGTGACCGTACGCGGAAACGGTTGCGCGGGGTCGTCTCGTCGGCCTCGCGGATCATCAGGTCCTGGAGCGCCGGCGGGATGGAACGGTCCTCGCCGAACCGCAGGTAGGTCCGCGGCACCCGCCCCCAGGTCTCGGGCACTCCCCGGGCGTCGGCGAGCGCGATGGCCGAAGACTCGTCCGGTTCCAGGATGTTCAGCAGCGCCCGCACCTCGGCGTCCGGCCGGTCGGCTGCGAGGGCGTCCTTGGCCACCGCGAAGAACGCGGGGTCGCCGGAGCGCCAGTTGACCCGGCTGACCCCGAGTTCCGGCGGCGTCGGGACGCCGGTCATCCGGAACAGGGCGCTGGTGGAGGCCTCCGGAGTCGTCATCAGCTGCATCACCGAGGAGTGCCGGGTCGGGCAGAACGCCGCGGCGTACACCAGGTGGGAGAGCAGCTCCGGCACTTGGTTGGCGACCGCGTTCACCGTCGCCCCGCCCATGCTCTGGCCGACCAGGACGACCGGACCGTTGCGGTGGGCGCGCCGCACCACGCCCACCACGTGGGCCGCGAAGTCCGCCAGGGTCACCTCGGAGATCGGGGAGGGTTCGGTCCGCAGCCGGTCCAGGTCCTGCGGGGCCTGGTAGGAGACCGGGAGGCACGCACCGAGGCCGTGGCCGGGCAGGTCGACCGCGACGGCGCGGTGGCCGCGCAGGGCCAGCTCGCCCAGGACCGCGGTCCAGCCGAAGGAGTTGCTCCCGGAGCCGTGGACGAGGACGAAGGTGGGGGCGCCGCGCCGCCGCCCGTCCGCGTGCGCGGCGGAGGCTCCCGCCCCCGCCGCGGCGACCGCGCCGGCCCCGGCCACGGCCGCCTTCAGGACACGGCGCCTCGACTGCCCACCGCCACCGGCCGGTTCACTCGTACCGCTCATATCGCTCATGTGGCCGACTCTATGATCGCCCGCCCGGGTGATCGCCGGAATCGGGCCACGGTGGCCGCCGTCCGCAGCGCCACCCCGCTCCCTGCCCTACCCGGCGTGTCCCTCGGCCGTCGGCCGCTTCACCGCGGGCAGGGCCTGCTCGGCCCAGATCGTCTTGCCGGTGGCCGTGTAGCGGGTGCCCCACTGCTGGGTCGTCTGGGCGACGAGGAACAGGCCCCGGCCGCCCTCGTCGTCTCCGGCGGCGTGCCGCAGGTGCGGTGAGGTGTGGCCGCTGTCGGACACTTCGCAGATGAGCGTCTGGTCGCGGATCAGCCGCAGTTGGACCGGGCCGGCCGCGGCGTGCCGGATGGCGTTGGTGACCAGTTCGCTCACCACGAGTTCGGTGGTGAACACCAGGTCGTCGAGGCCCCAGGCCCGGACCTGGGCGGCGGCCGCCGCCCGCGCCCGGCCGACGGCCTGGGGATCGGCGGTCAGCTCCCACACGACCACTTGGTGCCGGCCGAGGACCCGGGTGCGGACCAGCAGCAGGGCCGCGTCGTCGTCCGCCGGGCCGGGCATCAGGGCCCCGACCGCCTCGTCGCACAGATCGTCCAGCGGCTCGCCCGAGCGGGCGAGGACCGTGCGCAGCGTCTCCAGCTGCTCGTCCAGGTCCCGGTCGCGGGCCTGCACGAGGCCGTTGGTGAACAAGGCGAGCAGGCTGCCCGGGGCGAGCGTCAGTTCCGCGGACTCGAAGGGCAGGCCGCCCAGGCCGAGCGGCGGCCCCGACGGCAGCTCGGGAAAGGTGACCGTGCCGTCCTCGGGGTCGACGACGGCGGGCAGCGGGTGTCCGGCCCGGGCCATCGTGCAGGCTCCGGTCACCGGGTCGTAGACGGCGTACAGGCAGGTGACGCCGAAGGCTTCGTCCTCGGGCAGTTCCTCGCCCTCGATGCGGACCGCGGCCCGTTCGTTGGTGCCCTGGGTGACGAGGTCGTCCAGGTGGGCGAGGAGTTCGTCGGGCGCGAGGTCCATCCGGGCCAGCACCCGCACGCTGGTGCGCAGCCGGCCCATGGTGGCGGCGGCGCCCAGGCCGTGCCCGACCACGTCCCCGACGACCAGCCCCACCCGGGCCCCGGACAGGGCGATCACGTCGAACCAGTCGCCGCCGACCCCGGCCCGGCTGTCGGCGGGCAGGTAGCGGTACGCGAGTTCGACGGCGGACAGCTGGGGCAGCAGCCGGGGCAGCAGGCTGCGCTGCAGCATGAGGGCGGCGGCGTGCTCGCGGGCGTAGCGGCGGGCGTTGTCGATGCACACCGCGAGCCGTGCCACGAGCTCGTCGGCGACCGCCAGTTCACCGGGGTCGAAGGGGGTGCCGCGGTGGTCCCAGGCGAAGGCCACGACACCCAGGTTGGCGCCCTCGGCGCGGAGCGGCACGGCCAGCAGGCCGGCTTCGTCCACCGGGCGCGCGGTGGCCAGGGCCCGTCCGCGGACGGTGGAGGGGGCGTGTACGACGGGCTGCCCGGCCGGAGGCCAGACGCGCACCAGCCGGTCCTCGGGCGGTCCGGCGTCTCCGGAGGCCGGCCGGTCGCCGTCGAGCACCGTTTCCAGCAGGTCGACCGTGACGGAGTCGGCGAACTGCGGGATGGCGACGGCGGCGAACTCCTGGGCCGTGCGGCCCATGTCGAGGGTGGTGCCCACGCCGGTGCCGGCCCGGACCAGCAGGTCCAGGCGCTGCTGGGCGAGGTAGCGCTCGGTGATGTCGACGGTCTCCTCGCACACGCCCAGCGGGGTTCCGGCGGAATCCGCCAGCCGGTAGTAGGAGCACGACCAGACGTAGTCGCGGTCGGGAGCGGAGGGCGGGCGGCCGCGGTAGTGCAGCTCGATGACGGGCTCGCCGGTCGCGAGCACGCCGTCCATGATCTCTTCCAGGGTGCCGGGCATGCCGGGAGTCAGGACGACGCCGTGCGTGACCATGTCGTCCGGGCCGAGTCCGGCGTACTGGGTGGTGCCCATCTCCTTGTAGAGGGCGGAGTTCGTCCACACCACCCGCATCCGGGTGTCGTAGATGGCCAGGCCGACCGGGGACTGGGTGGCGAGGCCGCGCAGCATGGACTGGAGGGCCTCCCACTGCTCGGTCTCGGCGGCGTCGGCCATCGCGAGCAGGCGGGCGGGCCGCGTCCGCCCGCCCAGCAGGTCGGCGTCGCCGTCGCGGTCGTCGCCGGGGGTGACGGTGAACACGGCCACCGCCGTCCGCACGGTGTGCCCGCCGCGCCGGCGCAGCCGCAGTACGCGCCGCAGGCCGGGCATGAGGCCGGGTGCCGGGGTGTCGGCGGCGAGGTCGGCGAAGGGCCGGCCGAGCATCTCGGAGGCCGCGTACTCCAGGAGTTCCTCGGCCGCCGGACTCCAGCCCAGCACCCGGCCCTGTCCGTCGAGGACGGCCATGGCGGCCCTGGACACGTCGAGGGGACCGTGCAGTTCACCGAAGCCGGGGACTGCGCTCATGACGCCTTCCTCCACTCCGCGGGTCGCCGGGCCGCCAGCAGCAGGGCGACGTCGTCGGGCCGGTCGGGGGCTTCCCCGGCCTCGCGCACGAGCCGGTCGGCGGTCTCGGCCAGGCCGGCCGACCCGGCCTCGGCCAGGGTGCGGCGCAGCCGCTCGATGCCCACGTCGATGTCGGTGCCCGGCTGTTCCACCAGGCCGTCGGTGAACAGGGCGAGGACGGCGCCCGGTTCGAGCTGGAGCCGGGTGACGGGGTAGGCGGCCTCGCCGTCGACGCCGAGCACCACCCCGCCCGGCAGGTCCAGTACGTCGGTCCGGCCATCGGCGTGGCGGAGCAGCGGCTGCGGGTGCCCGGCGCGTACGGCCCGCATGGAGCCGGTCCCCGGGTCGAGCAGGATGTAGCAGCAGCTGGCGAACTGGCCCGGATCGAGGTCGATCAGCAGCCGGTTCGTGCCGCTCACCACCTCCTGCGGGGAGTTCCCGCTCAGGGCGAACGCCCGTACCGCGCTGCGGAGTTGACCCATCGTGGCGGCGGCCGGCACGCCGTGCCCCTGGACGTCCCCGATGACCAGGGCGAGAGCGCCGGGTCCGGTCTCGATGACGTCGTACCAGTCGCCGCCGACTTCCATGCCGGCGGTGCCGGGGAGGTAGCGGCCGAGGGTTTCGACTCCGTCGACCACCGGCAGCCGGTGCGGGAGCAGGGCGTCCTGGAGCCCGCGGGCGAGGGCGGCTTCGGTGTCGTAGCGCTGGGCGCGTTCGAGGGCCTGGGCGATGAGCCCGGCGAGGGCGGTGAGTACCGTGCGCTCCTCCGGGCTGAAGCCGCGCGGCTGGTCGAAGCCGAGGATGCATGACCCGACCGGCCGTCCGGAGGCGATGAGCGGCAGGAAGGCGCGGGCGCCGACGTGGGCGTCCAGGGCGATGCCCGGGTAGGCGGCGGCGAGGTGTTCCATCGACTCGAAGAAGATCGGGCGGCCGGAGGTGAGCGTCTCGACGCCGGGGAGCCGGACCTCCAGGGAGACCCCGTCGAAGCGGTCGAGGAACCCCTTGGGGAAGCCGGTCTCCCAGGCGAGGTAGAGGTGGCGTTCGTTGAGCAGGTAGATGGCCAGCTGGCGGCCGCCGAAGGCGGGCAGCAGCTCTTCCGTCACCACGGCCGAAACCTGGCGTGCGGTGACCGCCTCGGTGAGCGCGATGGCGAGGGCGACCGGGCGGTACAGGGCGGCCGCCCGGTCGGCCGGGGAGCCCAGCCCGGCACCCGGCCGGACCAGCGATGCCGGGGTGTACGCCGGTTGCTCCTCCGGGGTCAGGGTGACCGTGACGCCGCCGGGGCCGGGGTGCAGGACGACCGAAAGCCATTCCTCCGCGGAGCGCCGGGCCACGAACTGGACCGGGTCGCTGCCCATCAGGACCGCCCGGAAGTAGTCCTCGTACGCGGGCTGCCCGAGCCAGGGCAGGGCCTCCCACAGCACCCGGCCGGCCAGCTCGGCGCGGCTGTGCCCGAGCAGGGCCGGGACGCCGTCGTTGGCGTAGGTCACCCGGCCGAGCCGGTCGAGGGCCAGGACGGCCTGCGTGAGGCGGTCGGCGGCCTGCTCGGTGAAGGGGCCGGTGCCGAGGTCCAGCACCAGTCCGGACAGCGGCCGCCGGCCGCCGGCGCCGGGCGGGCCGGGCCGGGCCGTCAGGTCGAGGACGATCCGCCGCCCGTCGCGTCCGTACAGCGCCAGGCGGCGGGCCGGCGGTCCGTGCGGATCCGCCAGCTCCCGCGCGACGACCCCCAGACCGTGGCGGTCCTCCGGCACCCAGCCCGCGGTGAGGGCGGCCAGGTCGCCCGGGAAGGCGGCGGGATCCAGGCCGGAGATCACGCACAGGCCGGCGTCGGCGGTGACCACGCCCGTGTCGAGGTCCCAGGTGAAGCGGCCGGTGCGCAGGAGCTCCGTCACGGGCGTGGGCAGGGTGACGCACACCGGGTCGTC
This sequence comes from Streptomyces sp. NPDC051211, assembly GCF_040689505.1. Lineage (NCBI taxonomy): Bacteria > Bacillati > Actinomycetota > Actinomycetes > Kitasatosporales > Streptomycetaceae > Streptomyces > Streptomyces sp. NPDC051211. The sequence continues at coordinate 261,535 of NZ_JBFBAV010000001.1, read as the reverse complement.
CTCCCAGACGACGGGCGGGCCGTCGGCGCCGAGCCGGGCAAGCCGGCCGGCCAGCCGCTCTGCGGCCTCGTGCAGCCGACGGCGGTCGTCCCCGCTGACGAGCGCGCCCGGGGTCGCGGCGCGCAGCACCATCAGGACGCCGTACCGCTCGGGTCCGGCGACGAGGGGTTCGTACAGGGAGCCGAAGGGGAAGGGCAGCCCGGCCATCAGCTGGGGGTAGCGCCGCATGGCCTCCTCGGCGTTGGCCAGGTGGACCGCCTGCCCGGAGCGGTGGGCGTCCGCGACGGGGAACGGCCGGTTCACGTGCATCCGCCACCAGGGGCGGAACAGCGGCGCGGGCAGCCCCGCGACGACGGCGAGCCGCAGCAGGCCCGTCGTCCCGGAGCGCATGTAGATCCCGCCGGCGTATCCGCCGACGGCTTCGATCGCGCCCACTGTGGCCTGGGCGAGCACCATGGCCAACTCGTCCGGAACCCGTCCGCCGTCGTCCGGCCTCCCGGTCACACCTCTCTCCCGGTCACACAGCCAGGATGCGCCCCACCCCGCGGGTGCCGCATCCGGGCGGGCGCCGGGCGGGCGCCGGGTCCCGCCGGGTCCCGCCGGGTCCGAGGGCGGTCGGGGTCGGATCGACTAGGGGGTGTCGAGTTCGGATCCGGTGAGCACGAGGTCCGCGCGGGCGCGGGTCGGGGCGATGAGCCGGGCGTTCGCCTCGTCCGACCGGGTCACCCACTCCTCGGCACGCGCCCGCTCGCGGCCGTGGCGGACGTGGCGTTCCACCAGGCGGCGGGTGCGGATCGCGTCGTCCGGGGCGAGGAACCAGGACTCGTCCAGGAGGGGCCGTACGTCCGCCCAGCCGTCGGCCGGGTGGAGGAGGTAGTTCCCTTCGGTGATCACCAGGGGTACGGCCGGGTGGACCGGGATGCTGCCGGCGATCGGTTCCTCCAGGGACCGGTCGAAGGCCGGGGCGTAGACGGTGGCCGGGCCGGGCTCGCGGAGCCGGCGGAGGAGGGCGGCGTAGCCGGTCGCGTCGAAGGTGTCCGGCGCGCCCTTGCGGTCGGCCCGCCCGAGGCGGACCAGCTCGGCCTGCGCGAGGTGGAAGCCGTCCATGGGTACGACCACGGCGAGGGCGGGCCCCAGGGCCCGGGCCAGGCGCCCGGCGAGGGTGGACTTCCCGGCACCGGGCGGCCCGGCGATCCCGAGGATGCGCCGTCCCCCGGAGGCCGCCAGCAGCCGGGCCCGTCGTTCAGGTTCCGTCGTCGGCATCTGCGTATCATCCGCCAGGCGGAACGGTCGGCGCAGCCGGGCGCGGAACGGTGCGGGCGCAGAACGGTGCGGGCGCGGGGCTCGGGCCGTTCTCCCGAGCCGCCGCGCCCGCGGGGCGGCTACTTGCTGCAGAATTCGGCCTCGACCACCGCCTGCGAGCCCCCCGCCCAGTCGCCGTTGAGGTTCATGGCCAGGGCGTGCCGTGCGTCGCGGGTCACCACGGCGTTGGAGCTGGACCCGTGGATGCCGCCGCCGTGGCCCCACACCTGCGTGCCGCAGGACAGCCGGATGCTCATGATGCCCAGCCCGTACCCCACTCCGGGCGCGTCGGGGACGGGCACGGTGGTGGTCATCGCGCGCATCTGTCGCGGCGGGAGCAGACGGCCCGAGAGCAGGGCCCGGTAGAAGTCGTTGAGGTCACGGGCGTCGGTGACGATCTCGCCGGCCGCTCCGGCCAGCGAGGGGTTGAGCTCGGTGACGTCGTGGGTGGGGGCCGTCGCGTCCGGGGACAGCTTCGAGTATGCCCGTCCGGCGGGCTCCGGCATGCCCGGCCGGGTTCCGGGCAGCACGGTCGCGTCGAGGCGGAGGGGGCGCAGGATCCGCCGCTGGACCTCCTTCGCGTAGGGGTTGCCGGTGGCCTTCTCTATGACCAGGCCGGCCAGGATGTAGTTGGTGTTCGAGTAGTGCCAGTCGGTGCCGGGTGCGAAGTACGGCTTGTGGGCGGTGGCCACCCGGACGAGCTGCTCGGGCCGCCAGGTGTCGTAGCGGTGCTGCAGGAATCCGGTGCCGAAGACCGTCCGGCCGAACTCCTCGTCCTCCGTGTAGTTGAAGACTCCGCTGGTGTGGTTGAGGAGCTGGCGCACGGTGACCTTCCGGCCGTCGTGTCCGTTGCCCCGCACGAGCCCCGGGAGCCACCGCTCCACGCTGTCGTCGAGGCTCAGCCGGCCCTCCGCCTCCAGTTGGAGCAGTACGGTCGCGACGAAGGTCTTGGTTATGGACCCGGCTCGGAAGCGGTCCTGGGCCTGCCGCTTTTCGCCCGTCCGCTGGTCGGCGACGCCCGCCGTACCCGTCCAGCTGTGCCGGCCGCGCTCGGCCACCGCGACGGCGCCGGGCGCTCCCGCCCGGACCGCGGCGTCCAGGGCCTGCTGGGTGGCCCGGTGCCCGCTGTCCGCGGGAGCGGCGTACGCGCTGCCGGTGAGGCCACCGACCGCCACCGCGGCGGCTGCGACCACCGCCACCGCCGCGTGCCGGACCCTGCGCGTCGTACGACCTGCCATGTGCGTCTCCTGCTCTCCTGCCGGGCGGCTGGTGCCCCCGGTCGCCGGAGATGACCATGGTTCGGCCGACAAGGTTGCGTGCGCTTGGGATGGTTGAGCATGTTTCGGCCATCTGGACGAAGGGCGGCGTTCTGGCGGGCGTCGGGGTGGTGCGGCACCATCTCCCGTGCCCTGCAAGGCCGTAGAGCGGAAGGGATCCACCTGTGTCCGCGTACCAGCATCCGCGCATCCGCGCGTGCCTCACCGTCCTCGCGCTCGTGCTCACCGCGCTCTTCGCACCCGGTGTCGGCGTCCTGACCGACGCCTCCGAGGCCCGGGCCGCCACCAAGATCAGTCATGCCACGGCGACGTCGATGTTCCGCCAGTCGGGGATCACCTGGTCCTCCTCGGGCGGCTGCTCCGACCGGAACAACCCGACGTGCACCTCCTTCGAGCAGCTGAACCTGGCGACGGCCCAGGGCGCCCAGACCCTCAAGTCCGCGTCCCGGTGCGCCTTGAACATCACCGGCGGCACCGAGACCGGCCACGCGAGCGGCACCTATTCGCACTGGAACGGCTACAAGCTGGACTTCTCCAAGAGCACCTGCCTGACCGGCTACGTCAAGAACACGTTCACCTACATCGGCGTCCGCGGGGACGGCGCCCCGCTGTGGCGCTCCGGCGCCGGGAACGTCTATGCGGACGAGGGCAACCACTGGGACGTCCTCTACTACAACTGCGGCGGCTGCTGACCCGCACGGCCGCCGACAACACCCGACGCCGCCCTGCCCGCGCGGCCGCCTGACGGCGGCCGCGCGCCTGCGTGCCGCCCGCCCCGGCCCGCTGACCGCCGTCCGGTGCGGCACGCTGCGCCGCGCGACAGCGCTGCGCCGGCGGCCCTGCCATCGACCGGGAGACGAGCAGGAGCCCTTCAAGACCTCCGGCCTGCGGTGATCCACCCTCCCGCACCGACGCGATGGCGCCACAATGGCTCATTCATGGCGCCTCGACGAACCCTTTTGACACACAGGCTCAGCCCGGCACGACACGCGAACGAGCCCCGTGTGACCCTGCCGAAGGGGAACTCCGGAACGCCGCGCGTGACACCGAACTGGCACCAGAAATGGCGCCATCATCTTGTGTTGGCGCCACAATGATGCCAGAGTGGCGTCATGCGGTCCTGAGGCGTACATGCCTCCCCGGATCCGTCTCTGCGCGCATCGAGAAGCGGTGCGCGAACCCCTTCACTGCCGATCCGACAGGAGCCTGTTCGTCGTGGCTACATTCCTCTACAAGCTGGGCCGCCTCGCCTTCCGGCGGCGCGGCTTGACCGCCCTGCTGTGGGTGCTGATCCTCGGCGGGGTGGGTGTCGCCGCCTCGTCCGCACCGGCACCTCCGGCCGACACGTTCTCGATGCCGGGCACCGAGTCGCAGAAGGCCTTCGACCTGCTCCAGGAGAAGTTCCCGGCCGCCGGCGCCGACGGCGCGAGCGCCCGAGTGGTCGTCCGAGCCCCCAAGGGCGAGAAGATCTCCGGGCCCGAGCGGAAGGCGGCGGTCTCCGGGCTGGTCTCCAACCTGACCAAGGCCCCGGAGGTGGTCGCGGTCACCGACCCCTTCACGGCGGGCGCCATCAGCAAGGACGGCACCACCGCCTACACGGTCGTGACGTACAAGATCGCCGCCACCGCGCTGACCGACAAGGAACACGACGGGCTCACACAGGCGTTGGACGAGGCCCGCGACACCGGCCTCACCGTCGAAGCCGGCGGTGACGCCATCAAGGTCGAAGCGGAGCTGGGTGGTGCCGAGGGCATCGGCATCCTCATCTCGGCCGTGGTCCTGCTGATCACCTTCGGCTCGATGATCGCCGCCGGCATGCCCCTGCTCACCGCCCTCATCGGGGTCGGCGTCGGCCTCAGCGGCATCCTCGCCCTCGGCAGCACCTTCGGCCTGTCCGCCACCACGTCCACGCTGGCCATGATGATCGGCCTCGCCGTCGGCATCGACTACGCCCTGTTCATCATCTCCCGCTACCGCTCCGAGATCGCCGAGGGCCGCGCACCGCAGGAGGCCGCCGGACGCGCCGTCGGAACCGCCGGATCCGCGGTCGTCTTCGCCGGACTCACCGTCATCATCGCGCTGGCCGGCCTCGCCGTGGTGAACATACCCATGCTCACCAAGATGGGCATGGCCGCGGCGGGCACGGTCGCCGTCGCCGTCCTGATCGCGATCACCCTCGTCCCGGCGCTGCTCGGCTTCGCACCGGTCAAGGTACTGCGCCGCATCGACCGCAAGGCGGTCACCGGCAAGCCGCTCTCGGCCCGGCAGCGGCGCAAGGCCGCCAAGGCGGCCGCCCGCCAGAAGCCCAACCTGGGGACGCGCTGGGCCCGTTACGTCCTGCGCCACCCGGTGTCGGTACTGCTCGTTGGCGTGGTGGGGCTGGGCGCGATCGCGCTGCCCGCCGCCAGCCTGGAACTGGGCCTGCCCGGCGAGGGCACGATGGCGCCGGAAACCACCCAGCGCAAGGCGTACGACATGCTGTCGGAGTCCTTCGGCCCCGGCTTCAACGGCCCCCTGACGATCACCGTGAGCGCCAAGGACGCCTCGGCCGCGGCCGGTTCGGCCGGTCAGGCACTGGTGAAGGTGAAGGGCGTCGACTCCGTCTCCCCCGCCACGGCCAACACGGCGAACGACACCGCGATCCTGAACCTCGTACCGACCACCGGACCCACCGACCACGACACCGAGGAGCTCGTCCGCTCCATCCGGGAGAGCATGGGCGGCATCGAGACCGGCAGCGGTGCGAACGAGATCCTCGTGACCGGCCAGACGGCGATGTTCATCGACTTCTCGAAGACCCTCGACGACGCGCTGGTGCCGTACCTGGCGCTGGTGGTGGGCCTCGCCTTCCTGCTGCTGGTGCTCGTCTTCCGCTCGATCCTCGTGCCGCTCAAGGCGGCGCTCGGCTTCCTGCTGTCGGTCAGCGCGGCCCTCGGTGCCGTGGTGGCGGTCTTCCAGTGGGGCTGGCTCGCCGACCTGTTCGGCGTCAAGGCGACCGGCCCGGTGATCAGCACGATGCCGATCTTCATGATCGGTGTGGTGTTCGGCCTCGCGATGGACTACGAGGTGTTCCTGGTGAGCCGGATGCGGGAGGCTTACGCCCACGGGGAGAAGCCCGGTGAAGCGGTCGTCACCGGCTTCCGCTACGGCGGGCGGGTGGTCAGCGCGGCCGCCGTCATCATGATCAGCGTGTTCTCCGGCTTCATCACGGAGTCCAACGACCTGATCAAGATGATCGGCTTCGCCCTGGCGTCGGCCGTCCTCTTCGACGCCTTCGTCGTCCGGATGGCCATCGTGCCGGCCCTGTTCGCCCTGCTCGGCAAGTCGGCCTGGTGGCTGCCGAGGTGGCTGGACCGGCTGCTGCCGAACGTGGACGTGGAGGGCGCCAAGCTGGAGAGCCGCGGGACCGCCGAGGACAAGGTGGCGCAGGCGGTACAGCGGGCCAAGGAGCCGTACTACACGAACAACCGCTGGTAGCAGCGGTACGCGACGGGGCCGGCCCGGCTGTGGGAACAGCCGGGCCGGCCCCGTCGCATGGGACGAGGAGGCCCCTGTTCAGGCGCTGCCCCGACCCGGGGCGGCAGCCCGGTTCCAGGCCGCATCGCGCAGCAGGCGCAGGCCGTTGAGGCCCACGATGACGGTGGAGCCCTCGTGACCGAGGACCCCGAGCGGCAGCGGCAGGTGCCCGGCCAGGTCCCAGACCACCAGGACCGAGATGAACACACCGGCGATGACCAGGTTCTGCACCACCAGGCGGCGGGCGGCGCGGGAGAGCGCGATCACGGCGGGCACGGTGGCGAGTTCGTCGCGGACGACGACCGCGTCCGCGGTCTCCAGGGCGAGGTCGGAGCCGGCCCGGCCCATGGCGATGCCGGTGTGGGCGGCGGCCAGTGCCGGGGCGTCGTTGACCCCGTCGCCGACGACCAGCACCTTGCGCCCGGCCGCCTCCTGCCCGCGTACGGCCGCCACCTTGTCCTGGGGCAGCAGTCCGGCACGTACGTCGGTGATGCCGACCTCGGCGGCGAGGCGGCTGGCGGCGCGCGGGTTGTCGCCGGTCAGCAGCATCGGCGCGGTGCCGGTGAGCCCGTACAGGGAGGTGACGGTGGCGGCGGCATCCGGACGCAGCCGGTCGGCGGCGCCCAGCACGCCGACGGGAACCCCGTCGCGCCGGACGAGGACGGCGGTGCCGCCGCCCTCCTCCAGTTCCGCCGCCCACACGGCTGCGCGGGCCGAAGCCGCGTCGGCCGCCCCGCCCGGGGCGGGGCGCAGGAGCCGGGCCGGGGCGCCGACTTCGACGGTGTGGCCCAGGACCGTGGCCGTCACCCCCACACCGGGGGCGGAGGCGAACTCCTCGGCGTCGGGCAGGTCCAGGCCCCGTTCGCGGGCGGCGTCGACGACCGCCCGGCCCAGAGGGTGTTCGCTGGGGTGCTCGGCGGCGGCCGCGAGGGCGAGCAGCGCGTCCTCGTCGAGGCCGCTGCCGGGCAGCGGGCGGACCGCGGTGAGCCGGGGCGTGCCCTCGGTCAGGGTGCCGGTCTTGTCCAGGGCGACCGCGTCGACCCGGCCGAGGCGTTCCATGACCACGGCCGACTTGACCAGGACGCCGTGGCGTCCGGCGTTGGCGATGGCGGAGAGCAGCGGCGGCATGGTGGCCAGTACGACCGCGCACGGCGAGGCGACGATCATGAAGGTCATGGCGCGCAGCAGCGAGCCCGCCAGGTCGGCGCCGAACGCGAGCGGCACCAGGAAGACCGCCAGGGTGGCGGCGACCATGCCGAGCGAGTACCGCTGTTCGACCTTCTCGATGAACAGCTGGGTGGGCGCCTTGGTCGCGGAGGCCTCCTCCACCATGGCCACGATCCGTGCGATCACCGAGTCGGCCGGATCCCGCCCGACGGCGACCCGCAGGGCGCCGCTGCCGTTCAGGGTGCCGGCGAAGACCTCGTCGCCGGTCTCCTTCGCCACCGGCAGCGGCTCGCCGGTGATGGTGGACTGGTCGACCTCACTGGTCCCGTCCAGGACCCGGCCGTCGGCGCCGACGCGTTCGCCGGGGCGGACGAGGACGGTGTCTCCGACCGTCAACTCCTCGGTGGGGACGGTCTCCTCGCGGCCGTCCGGGGCCAGTCGGGTGGCGGTGGCCGGGGCGAGGTCGAGCAGGCCGCGTACGGCGTCCCGGGTGCGGGCGGTGGCCAGTGCCTCCAGGGCGCCGGAGGTGGCGAAGATGACGATCAGCAGCGCGCCGTCCATCACCTGACCGATCGCGGCCGCGCCGATCGCGGCGACGATCATCAGCAGGTCCACGTCCAGGGTCCTGGCGCGCAACGCCCGGAGTCCCGCCCAGGCCGGCTCCCAGCCGCCGGTGGCGTAGGCGGCCGCGTACAGCGGACCCCACGTCCAGGCCGGTGCACCGGCCAGTTGGAGCGGCAGGGCCGCCAGGAACAGCACCAGGGCTGCCGCTGCCCAGCGGGCCTCCGCCAGCGCGAACACCCTGGTACGGCGCCGCAGCGGCATCGGGGAGGCCTGCGCGGCCCGTTGCGGACGCTGGAGGAGGAGAGAAGGCATGGCGGATGAACCCTTCACGGGCGAGAGGATCGCAACACCTCCACCGTACAGGAACATCTGAACAGGTCTTCATATATCGCCGGTAAGATGGCCCGCATGGGCCACGGCATGGACGACAAGAACACCTCCACCACCCGCGAACGCCTGGACGCCGTGGGGACCGCAGACGTGGCCGCCACCCTCCAGGCCCTGGCGACCCCCTCGCGGCTGTACATCCTGGCCCGCCTCCAGGAGGGCCCCTGCGCGGTCGGCGACCTCGCCGAAGCGGTCGGGATGGAACCTTCCGCCTGCTCCCACCAGCTGCGCCTACTGCGCAATCTCGGCCTGGTCGCGGGCGAGCGGCGGGGCCGCTCGATCGTCTACTCCCTGTACGACCACCATGTCGCGGAGCTGCTCGACCAGGCCCTCTTCCACGTGGAGCACCTGCGCCTGGGGCTGCACGACGCCGTCCCCGCCGAGCGGCGCTGAATCGTCACGGACCGCCGAGGAGCGGGCCGGGGACGGTGCTCCCGACCAGGGCGCGGCCGGACCGGACGTGCGGCCCCACACCCCGCCGGAGGAGTGGGACCACGCGCCCGGTCCGGTCCGGGCGTCACCAGGAGGACTTGGTGACTCCGGGGAGGAATCCGGCGTGCGCCTGCTCCCGCATGCGCACCCGGGACAGGCCGAACTTCCTCAGGTGACCGCGGGGCCGGCCGTCCACGCCGTCCCGGTTGCGCACCCGGGTGGCGCTGGCGTTGCGCGGCTGCTTCCGCAACTCGGCCAGGGCCGCGCCGCGTTCGGCCTCCGTCGAGGAGGGCCGCCGGACGATCGCCTTCAGCTCCGCCCGCCGGGCCGCGTACCGCTCGACGACCAGCTTGCGCTTCTCGTTCTGCGCGATCTTGCTCTTCTTGGCCATCAGACCTTCACCCCCCGGGCGCGGATCCGGGCCACCGCGGCCTCGATGCCGATGGTGTCGACGGTCTTGATCGCCTTCGCGCTGAGCGTGAGACGGACGTACCGCCCCTCGCTCGGCAGCCAGTACCGCTTGCGCTGGATGTTGGGGTCGAAGCGGCGGGAGGTGCGCCGGTGGGAGTGGGAGATGTTGTTGCCGAAGCCGGGCTGGGCGCCGGTCAGCTGGCAGTGGGCGGACAAGGGGGTTACCTGCCTCTCGTGAAGGGGTTTCTTTTGGTAATGGAAACCATTGTCATATACTAGCGGCACGGCGAGCCCGCCCGGCACGCCGGGACTGTGGGAGGGTGCCGGTCATGACGGTGTACGCAGCCCCGACGCTCCTGGAGTTCAGCCGCCCCGGGGAGGTCACGCCCGAGCTCAGAGAAGAGCTCGTCAGCTGCTGGGAGACGGTGGCCAACGCCGGCGGCGCCGTCATCGCCGCCGAGTTCCCGCTGCCGCCGGTGACCGCACGCGACGTCGGGCCCGTGCTGGCCGGGCTCGTGGGCGGGCTCGACCCCCGCTACCGCCGACTGCTGACCGCCGGCGTCGACGGGCACCTCGCCGGCTGGCTGATCCTCCGCCGCGATGCGCACCCCCTGGTCGCGCACTGCGGAGTGGTCAACCACGTCCAGACGCACCCCCGGTTCCGCGGTCGCGGGATCGGCGCCGCACTCATGAACCGGGTCCACGACCTCGCCCGCGAGGAGATGGGCCTGGAACGGCTGAGGCTCGCCGCGCGAGGCGGTCTCGGACTCGAGGACTTCTACCGCAAGCTGGGCTGGGTGGAGGTCGGCCGGTTTCCCGGCGCGCTGCGGGTGGCCCCGGGAGACGACCGGGACGAGATCCTGATGAGCCTCACGCTCTGACGCTCCGGCCGTCCGGGCTGCCGACCCGGCCGTCCGGTCGCCGCGGCTACCCGACCCGACCCGACCGCCCGACCGTCCCGACCGTCCCGACCGTCCCGATCCGGCCGTCCGGCGTCACGAAGCAGTCCCTCCCCCGCCGGTCCGGGCTCAAAAGGCCCGGCGCGGGTTACGGTCGTATGACCGTTTTTCCGACACCGGTACGCATTCCTCGTCGGGGAGGAACCCTGGGATGAGCAACGCCCCTCTGTACCTGGAACCGCGGCTGGAACCCCGGCCTGCGTCCTTGCTGGACTCGGCCGCCTTCCTCCACACGCTCGTGGACGGACTGGGATCACCCCTCAACCTCGTGCTGCCGCAGCAGTTCGCGGAGAACGTGGCGCGATTCCGCTCCGTCCTGCGCCGGCACCGCCTCGGCGGCCAGGTCTACTTCGCGCACAAGGCCAACCGCTCCAGCGCACTCGTCCGGCGCCTCAGCACGACCGACGCCGCCCTCGACACCGCCTCCCTCGGGGAGTTGCAGCACGCACTCGGGTCGGGCTTCACCGGCGACCGCCTCATGGCGACCGGCCCCAAGGACCCCGAGTTCCTCTGGCTCGCCGCACGCTCCGGAGCGACGGTCAACGCCGACGGGGCCGCGGAACTGGTGGACGCGGCCGGTCTCGTCCGCGCGTACGGGCTGCCCCGCCTCCGGGTCCTGCTGCGGCTGTCCGAGTTCGAGACCTCCGGCGCCCGGGTGCTCTCCCGCCGCAGCCGCTTCGGCACCTCCGTGAAGTCCCTGGGCGCCCTGCTCGACACCCTCGAACGCCACCGGGACGCCCTGGATCCGGTCGGCGTCGGCTACCACCTCGACACCACCAGCCTGGACGAGAAGGCCACCGCCCTCGAGGGCTGCTTACAGGCCATGGAGGAGTTGCGCATCCGCGGCTTCCAGCCGCGCGTCATCGATGTGGGCGGCGGCTTCGGCGTCAACTACCTGGCGCACGCCACCCAGTGGGAGCGCTACACCACCGAGCTCACCCACGCCGTCATGGGCCGGCGCCCGCCCCTCACCTGGGGCGGGCACGGCTACGGACTGCGCGTGGAGAACGGAACCCTCAAGGGCGCTCTCGGGCTCTACCCGGCGCACCGGCCCGTCGCCGGCGCCGACTACCTAGACGAGCTCCTCTCCCGCCCCGCCCCCGGCCTCGGGCGCCCGCTCGGCACCCTGCTCCTGGAGGGCCTGTACGAGCTGTACGCCGAACCGGGCCGGGCCCTGGCCGACCAGTGCGGCCTCACCCTCGCCCGGGTGCTGGAGGTCCGGCGTACCGAATCCGGGGAGCGGCTGGTCCGGCTCGCGATGAACTCCGGCGACGTCGGCCTGGAGGACCACGGAGTGCTGCTGGACCCCGTGCTCGTACCCCGCAACGGCCCCGGTCCCGCGATTCCGGCGGAGCCGGTGGCAGTCCATCTGATGGGCAACCTCTGCCTGGAGGCCGACCTGATCACCCGCAGAACGGTGTTCCTGCCCCGGCTCCCGCACCCCGGCGACCTCCTCGCCTTCGCCAACACGGCCGGCTACTGCATGGACTTCGGCGCCACGCATGCCCAACAGCAGCCCATCGCCCGCAAGGTCGCCGTCCAGGAGGAGGCCGGCGCCTGGAGCTGGTGCCTGGACGAGCAGTACTGGCCGATCACCCGTACGGGGGGACAGCGCGCATGAGGTACGACAGCATCACCGAGGCCATCGGCAACACCCCGCTGGTCCGCATCGACCCGGCCGTCCACGGCCTGCGCACCATCGACCTGTACGCGAAGCTGGAGATGCTGAATCCCTTCGGCTCGCTGAAGGACCGGGCCGCCTGGCACATGGTCCGCGACGGCCTCGACGGTGCCGCGGAGCGCGGCGAGACGGTCGTGGAGCTGTCGAGCGGGAACACCGCCAAGGCCCTGGCCCTCATCGCGGGCCTCCACGGGCTGCCGTTCAAGAGCGTCACCAACCGGATGCGCATACCGGAGATCAAGGACCTGCTCCTGCTGCTGGGGGCCGAGATCGAGGAGCTGCCCGGGCGGAGCGAATGCCTCGACCCCACCGACACCGACGATCCGCTGACCGTCTTCCACCAGCAGCTGAACCGCCCCGGCAGCGCCCACCTCCACACCGACCAGTACTTCAACCCGCTGAACGCCGAAGCCCACGCGCAGGGCACCGGACCGGAGATCGTCGCGGATCTGGACGGACGCGCCCCGGACTTCTTCATCGCCTGCGTGGGCACGGCCGGTTCGTCCACCGGCGTGGCCTCGGCGCTGCGCGCCCACGATCCGGCGGTCCGCGTCATCGGTCTCGTCGGGGAGAAGTCGGACTTCATCCCCGGCATCCGGACCATCGACGAGGTCCAGGAGGTCGGCCTCTTCGACCCCGGCACGTACGACACGATCGAAGCGGTGAGCGCGGACGAGGCCGTCGAGGGGATGCTGACCCTGCTGCGCCGCTGCGGCCTGCTCGCCGGACCGACCGGCGGAGCGGCGTACTTCGGCGCGGTGCGCCATCTCCGGGCCCTGGACGAGGGACCGGCCGGGCGCCGAACGGCCGTGTTCATCGTCTGCGACCGGGTGGAGAGCTACCTGGGCTACCTGCGGCAGCGCCGCCCGGACCTGCTCGGCCGGCCCCCCGTGAAGAACTCGGTGGCCGCGCTGACCGAGGCCGAGGTCCGCGCCGCCGCCGTCATCGAGGTCGCCGACGCACAGAAGTGGATCGAGGACCGGCACCCGCTGGTGGTGGACCTCCGCGGCCCCTTCGCGTACGCCGCACTCCACATCGACGGATCCGTCAACATCGTCGACGAGCTCTTCGAGGAACTCCTGCGCGGCGGCCTGCCCTTCGGCAAGCGGCAGCCGGTGCTCCTGGCCTGCCCGGTCGGCGAGCAGTCCGCCCGGTACGCGGCCCTGCTGACCCGCATGGGCCACCCCGACGTGCGCAGCCTGGCCGGCGGCATCGTCGCCTGGCGGGACGCCGGGGCACCCCTGGTGCGTGACTGACATGGCGGCCGACCCCACCGCGGACATCGCGGAACTGGCACCGTGGCAGCGACGGCTGCGCGCCCAGTTCCCGATCATCCTCGCCCACCCGGAGCTCGCCTACCTGGACAGTGCGGCCACCGCGCAGAAACCGCAGGCCGTCCTGGACGCCGTACAGAGTTACCTCATCACCTCGAACGCCAACGCGGGCCGCGGCTCGTATCCTTGGGCCAACACGACGACGGCCCTGCTGGACCGCACCCGGGACCGGATCAAGGAGTTCCTGGGCGATCCGCAGCCGGACCGGTCGTCGGTGCACTTCACCAGCGGGGCCACGGAAGGGCTGCGCACCATCGCCCGGGACTGGCTGGCCGAGCCCGGGCTGTTGTCGGACGGGGACGAGATCATCGTCCCGTTCACCGACCACCAGGCGAACCTGTCGCCGTGGTGGGAGGCGCGGGAGCTGCTGGCCCGGCAGGGGGTCCGGATCCGGGTCCGGGAGCTGCCCTGCCAGTCGGGCTCCGGAGACTACGACGCGGCGGCGCTCGCCGCGATGGCCGGTCCGCGCACCCGCTTCGTGGCGGCCACCCATGTGCACCACGTGTACGGGGCCGACATGAACGTGCACCGGATACGCGAGGCGGTGGGCCCGGACGTGCCCATCGCGCTGGACGCCGCGCAGAGCGTCGGGCACCTCCCGGTGTCCGTGGCCCGGCTCGACGTGGACTTCGTGGTGTTCTCCGGGCACAAGGCGATGGCCCTGCCCGGTACGGGCGCGGTCTGGGCCCGCGGGCAGCGGGGGCCGGTCTTCCGGCCGGGCGGCTGGAGCGGCACCCCCAACACGGTCGGCATCGCCTCGCTGGCGGCGGCCCTCGACTGGCTGGACGCCGCCGGGACCGAGCGCATCGAGCGCTGGACCGTGGCGTTGACCTCCCGGCTGACCGACGGGCTCGACCGGATGCCGGCGTACGAGGTCCTGGGCTGCCGGTCGAGCCTGGCGGCCGAGTCCGAAGTGCAGCGGCGCCGCAGCATCGTGACGTTCAGGCACCGTGAAATCGGCGCCCAGGACCTCGGGTTCATCCTCTTCAGCCACGGGTTCATGGTGCGCTCCGACGGCCACTGCCAGGCCGGGGCCCGGGACAAGGAGGGCTCGGTGCGGGTGAGCCTCCACGTGCACAACACACCGGAAGAGATGGAAGAATTGCTCACCACCCTCGCCAATCTGGAATGATTTCCATTATGGAAATGAGTACGGTGACGGCATCGCGGTGGGTGGAACGCTGGGAGAGGCAGCAGCAGCGGTACGCGGTCCACCGCGAGGAGAGATTCGCCGTCATGGCCGACGTCGTCGAGCAGGTGACCGTCGGTCAGACCGACCCGCTGATCCTCGACCTGGGCAGCGGACCCGGTGCCCTGGCCTCCCGGATGGCCGCCCGCCTTCCGTCCGCCGAGGTGCTGGCCGTCGACGCCGATCCCCTCCTGCTGGAACTGGGCCGGTCCCACTACGGACCGGCCCTGCGCTACGTCGAGGCGGTGATCGGCCGGCCCGGCTGGCTGGACGCGCTCGGCCTGGACCGCCCGGTGGACGCCGCCGTCTCGGCGACGGCCCTGCACTACCTCGACGAGCCCACCCTGCGCCGGACCTACCGGGAACTCGCGGAACGGCTGCGCCCCGGCGGTGTCCTCGTCAACGGCGACCACATCAGCCCGGACGCACCGGGCGTCTCCGAACTCGCCCTGCAGCTCGGGCAGCGCCGCATCGAGTCCTGTCTGGACAACAGCGAGGACTGGGAGTCCTGGTGGTCGGAAGCGGCCACCGATCCGGAACTGGCGCGGCTGGCCGCCCGGCACGAACGGGGACAGCACCCGCACTGCGAGGGCAACGACCTGACCCTGTCCGGCCACGTGTCACTGCTCCGCGAGGCGGGATTCGCCCACGTCGGGACGGTCTGGCAGTTCGGCCACAGCCACGTCGTGGTCGCCGTCCGCTGAACCGCCGGCCCGGCTCAGGCCGCCGGCTTGGGCGGACGGGTGGTGCCGGGGAGGCAGGTGACCGCCGGGTTGAACGTCTCGAAGACACCCTTGGGGTTCTTCTTCCAGAGCCACAGGTGCAGGGCGTAATGGACCGGCTGGCCGGGGAAGTTGCCGGGCCGCGGGCCCTTGAAGGCGGTACCGAACAGCGAGGGCCGGTCGTCGTCCGTCGCCGGGTTCTGGTCGCGGTCGTAGACCAGCCACTGGACCCCGACGAGGCGCTTGCCGCCGCGCCCGTCGTCCTCGTAGAACAGCGCGGCCGGCTTCGACGGGTCGACGGAGTTGTCGTAGGCGTGGTTGAAGTGCGGGTAGCCGAGCGCGCCCGTGCCGGCCGCCCGGTCGACGACGCAGTACTTGTCCGGCACGTAGCCCGCTCTCACCGCGTTGGCGTGCAGGTGGAACGGGGCGGTCGCCCGGTAGGTGAGGGCACGCTCGACGGCGGCCCTGCCGGTGTCCGCACCGGTGGCGGCGGACGCACCGGTGGGCGCGGCGGCGGCCGCCAGGGCGAGCGAGGCGGCGGTCGTGAGGGCCAGGGCGATACGTCGGGGCATGCGCGCACTCCTTGGGGCTGGGCCGGCGGTACTGCCACCTTGTTCCCGGGTCCGCGGGCTCGCCACACCGCCGGACCGGACGGCTGACGGCCGAACGGACCAAGGCCGTTTCGTGCTCCGCCCCGGCGGGGAACCGCTGACTCCGCACATCACGCGTGTGACGAAGGGTGCGGAACATGACGCAGGAGAAGGCGACACCGAACGGCGGCGGGGCCCTGCACGACGCCGTCTCAGCCGTGTCCAGGGGGGCGCCGGAGTACCGGGTGTGCCCCCACCCCGTCTACGCCACCCTGCGCGAGCAGGCCCCGGTGTGCCTGCTGAAGCCTCCGCACGGGGTCGACACGTACCTCATCACCCGGTACGACGACGCCCGGGACGCCCTGTCGGACCCGCGTTTCAGCAAGAACATGCACGGCGCCCTGGACACCTACCACGCGGTGTACGGCAGTTTCTTCGATGCGCTCGACGACAACGTGCTCTTCTCCGACCCGCCCCGGCACACGCGGCTGCGCCGCTCCCTCAGGAGCGCCTTCAGCCCCCGGCGGGTGGAGGCCATGCGGCCGAGGATCACCGAGATCACCGAAAACCTCCTGCGTGAGTGCAGGAAGGCCAACTCGGTCGACCTGATGTCCTCGTTCGCGTTCCCGCTCCCCATCGCGGTCCTGTGCGACCTGATGGGCATCCCGGAAGCGGACCGCCCGGAGATCCTCGAGCACTTCGCGGTGGTGACGCGCGCCCGGTTCGATCCCCGGATGAAGGCGCAGCTGAAGGAGGCCGAGGAGTGGCTTCAGGGCCGGCTCATCCGGCTCATCGCGCACACCCGCGAGCACCCGTCGGACTCCTTCCTCAGCGACCTCATCCAGGCGGAGGACCGGCTGGACGACGCGGAACTCGTCTCGTCGCTGTGGGTCCTGTTCTTCGCCGGCCACAAGACCACCGCGTACCAGATCGGCAATTCCGTCCTCGATCTGCTGCTCCGTCCCGACCAGCTGGAGAAGCTCCGGACGGACCCGGCGCTGATTCCGGGGGCGGTCGAGGAGATCGTACGGTTCGAGGGGTCGGTGGAGACCTCGACCTTCCGGTACGCGGCCGAGGACGCCGAGATCCGGGGGACGCTGATCCCCAAGGGCTCCCTCGTGCAGATCGCCATCACCTCGGCGAACCGGGACCCGGAGAAGTTCGACTCCCCCGACGTCCTGGACGTGACCCGCGAGGGACTCCAGGGCACGCACCTGGGCTTCGGGCATGGAACGCACTACTGCCTGGGGGCGCCGCTGGCGCGGCTCGAACTCGAGATCGCGCTCTCCTGCCTGCTGCGGGAATTCCCGGAGATGGAACTGGCCGACGCGGAGGAGAGCAAGGGGGCGTGGCTCAAGGGGCCGGTGGCGGCATTCCGGGGCCTCGAGCGGCTCCGGCTCGTCCTGGATCCGTCGCGGCCGGCCGGGGCCCCGGACCCGGCACCGACGTCCATGGCCTCCGTGGCTGCCAACTGACCGGACCCGACAGGCGGTGGATTGACGACATGCCGAACCCTGCGAACAGCCCCGGCCTGGGTCTTCTGGGAATGGAGACGGAGGAGGTGCAGGTCTCCCCTGCACTCGCCGTCGACCACGCAGTCCCGTCGAAGATCGACATGCACCACCACTTCTGCGCACCGGAATGGCGCGAATGGGCTGAGCGCCACGAGCTGATCAAGCCGGAACAGCTGCCGCCGTGGGCGAAGCTCGACATCGAGGCCTCGGTCCGTTTCATGGACCGCGCGGGGGTGGCGACCGCCGTCCTCAAGCCGATGCTGCCGGCCCGCTACCGGTCGTCGGCACAGCTGCGGGAAGCCATCAACATCACGCTCCGCTCGATGCTCGACGTGGCCGGCTCGCATCCGGGCAGGTTCTCCTTCTACGTCCCCCTCTTCCTGGACGACCCGGACGCGTCCTCCTGGGCCGCGCGCCGCGGGCTCGGGCAGCTCGGGGCCGTCGGCGTGAACGTGACGGCCAACTACGGGGGCGTCTACCTCGGAGACCCCTCCTACGACCCGGTGTTCGCCGAGCTGAACGAGTACTCGGCCGTGGTGGACACCCACCCGCACAATCTCCCGGGCGGCCCGCCCGGTGCGCCGACCGTTCCGGGCATCCCGAACTTCATCTGCGACTTCATGCTGGACACCACGCGGGCAGCCGTGAACATGATCAGCAAGAGGACGCTGGACCGCTTCCCGAACATCTCCGTCGTCCTGCCGCACGCCGGCGGGTTCCTGCCGTACATCGCGACGCGGTTGGAGGCCCTCGGACGGTTCTGCGATCCGGCCGTCGAACCCGCCGCCGTCCGCGACCACCTGCGCCGCTTCTACTACGACACGGCAGGCCCGATGGCGCCCGCGGCAACGCTCCTCGCGCACGTGCCCGCCGACCACATCCTCTTCGGCACCGACTGGCCCGCCGCGCCCGCCGACACGGTCACGGACCTGGCGCTGCGCGCCCTCGACGCCGACCCGGCCTTCACCCCGGAACAACTCCAGGGCATCTACCACGACAACGCACTGCACCTGATCCCGCAGCTGGCAACCGTCTGACCGGGCGGGCGGCCATGGAGCAGCGCATCAGCCTGATCACGCTCGGGGTCACCGACCTGGCGCGGGCCCGGGCCTTCTACGAGAGTCTGGGCTGGCGGGGCCGGGAGGTCGAGGAGACCGTCTTCTTCCAGGCGGGCGGGCTGGCCCTGGTCCTGTGGGGCCGTGACAGACTCGCCGCGGACTGCGGCCTGCCCGACCCGGGCACGGCCGGCTTCGGCGGCATCGCGCTGGCCCACAACGTCCGGTCCCGCCAGGAGGTCGACGGCCTCCTGGCCGCGGCCGGCCGGGCTGGGGCCACCATCACCCGCCCGGCCGGGGTCACCCCGTACGGCGGCTATGCGGGGGCCATCACCGACCCCGACGGCCACCCGTGGGAAATCGCCCACAACCCGGGCTTCACCCTCGCCGAGGACGGATCCCTGGTCCTGGTCCTCCCGGACTTCACCGCCTAGCCGCCGCCCGGGCTGCGGGCGAGGGCGATGATCAGCGCGTCGTCCGTCAGGGGAAACCGGCCCGCATGGCGCAGCAGGTCGCTGCCGAGCCGGTCCACGGCGACCGCGGCGTCGTCACCGGCCGGCGCGCGGCCGGGCGGCGGATCTGCACCGTGCCGTCCGCGGTGATCAGCAGGGGCTGTTCGTGGCCCCGGTGCACCAGGGCGGCGTGGTCGGGCCGGAACCAGCGCATAGCGCAGGGGCAGCCCGCACAGGCCTACGGCCATTACCACGCCCGGCCTGGCGGTGGCCGCGGCGAGAGCCGGGGCCAGCACCAGGAACGGGAACGGGTAGAAATACGTGTCGCGCCCGGTGGCGAGGTCGAGCAGGGCCACGACCACCAGAACCGCCACCGGCAGGGCCAGCTCACGGATGACCGACGTGCTCCGCACCGCGGCTTCCCGCGCCGACGGGTCGGTCATCCCTGAGCCTCCGCAGACGCTCGTACGGTGACGAACCGGGAATCACCGGGTCGCAGGGCAGCTGCCGGGAGGGCAGCTACCAATAGTGCCGGCGGCCGCCGACCCCGCGGCCGACGGAGCCGAGGATCAACAGCACTACGCCGATGACGAGCAGGATGATCCCGATGGTCCAGAGGATCGAGATACCGGCTATCCAGCCGATGATCAGAAGTATGAGTCCAAGGGCGATCATGGTGTCCTCCGGTGATGTGGAACACCCCGCCTCTGCCCCGCACGGGCCGTCTCATGCATACCGGGGCACACCGGATGAATCCTCTCAGCAGATGCGCGGCAGCTGTTCCCCGATCGGCAGGTCGACCACCCGGGTGCCGCCGAGGCCGGTGCGGGCCACGACGAGGCCCGGGTGGGCGTCTACGGCTTCGCCGATCACCGTCGCGTGGCGGCCCAGCGGGTGGGCGCGCATGGCGTCGAGGACCGCCTCGGCGTGCTCACGGGGGACGAACGCGACCAGCTTGCCCTCGTTGGCCACGTAGAGCGGATCGAGGCCGAGGATCGCACAGGCGTTCCCGACGGCCGGGGGGACCGGGACGCTTCCCTCGCGGATGACGACGCCGGTCCCGGATGCGGCCGCGATCTCGTTGAGCGAGGCGGCCAGGCCGCCGCGGGTGGGGTCGCGCAGGACGTGGAGGTCCGGGGTGACGGCGAGCATGGTCTGCACCAGGCCGCCGAGGGCCGCGCAGTCGCTCTCGATGTCGACGCCGAACTCGAGGCCCTCGCGGACGCTCATGATCGCCACCCCGTGCAGGCCGATCTCACCGCTGACGATCACGACGTCACCGGGCACGACACGCTGGGGACGCAGGTCCACGCCGTCGGGGATGAGCCCGATGCCCGCGGTGTTGACGTAGATGCCGTCGCCGTGGCCCGCCTCGACGACCTTGGTGTCGCCGGTCGCCACCTCCACGCCCGCGGCCCGCGCGGCGGCGCCCAGGGCCTCGGCCACCCGCGCCACCACGGAGATCTCGATGCCCTCTTCGAGGATGAACCCGCAGGATAGGTAAGCGGCTTGGGCGCCGCTCATGGCCAGGTCGTTGACCGTGCCGTTGACCGCCAGGTCGCCGATGCTGCCGCCGGGGAAGAACAGCGGCCGGACGACGTAGGAGTCGGTGGTGAAGGCCAGCCGGACACCGCCCAGGGAGAGCGCGGCCGAGTCCCCGAGCCGGGCCAGCACCTCGCCGCCGAACGCGGGGGCGAAGAGGTGCTCGACCAGTTCGGCGGAGAGCGCGCCGCCGCCGCCGTGGCCCATGACCACCCGGGGACGGTCGCGCAGCGGGGCCGGGCAGGTCCAGCCGGTGATGTCGAGTGCGGTGTCAGGCAACGGGGCTCGCCTCCAGCGGTACGGCGGTCGCGGCGGGTTCGGCAGGCGCGGCGGGCACGGCGGGTTCGGCCTTCCCGGCCTTCCCGGCCTTCCCCGCGGGCGGGGTTTCCAGTCGGCGGTAGAGGTAGTACGCGGCGCACGCGCCCTCGCTGGAGACCATGGTGGCGCCGAGCGGGGTGCGCGGGGTGCAGAGTCCGCCGAAGGCCTCGCACTCGTGCGGCTTGAGCAGTCCCTGGAGCACTTCGCCGCTGCGGCACTCGGCCGGTTCCCGGGTGTTGATGCCTGTCACCGAGAAGCGGTACTCGGCGTCGTACTCCCGGTAGCGGGAGGAGAGCCGCCAGCCGCTGTCGGGGATGACGCCGATACCGCGCCAGGCGCGGTCGGTGACCTCGAAGACGTCCTCCAGCATGGCGAGGGCCGCTGAATTGCCCTCCGGGCGGACGGCGCGCGCGTAGGCGTTCTCCACGGTGTGCTCGCCGCGTTCCAGCTGCCGCACGGCCCTGCGTACGCCTTCCAGGATGTCCAGCGGCTCGAAGCCCGTCACCACGATCGGGACCCGGTGCCGCGCGGCCAGCTCCGGGTACTCCCGCGTGCCCATCACACTGCACACGTGCCCGGCGGCCAGGAATCCCTGGACCCGGCAGCTCGGCGACTGCATGATCGCCTCGATCGCCGGGGGGACCCGGACGTGGGAGACCAGCAGGCTGAAGTTGGGAATGCCCAGTCGCTTCGCCTGATACACCGTCATGGCGTTGGGCGGCGCGGTGGTTTCGAAGCCGATGCCGAAGAACACCACCTGGTGCTGCGGGTTCTGCTGCGCGATCTTCAGGGCGTCGAGCGGCGAGTAGACCACCCGTACGTCGCCGCCCTCGCTGCGGACCTGGAAGAGGTCGCGGCCCGTACCGGGGACGCGGAGCATGTCCCCGAAGGAGCAGAAGATCACCTCGGGCCGGGAGGCGATCTCCAGCGCCTTGTCGATGACCTCTAGCGGGGTGACGCACACCGGACAGCCCGGGCCGTGAATCAACTCCAGCTGCTTCGGCAGCAGTTGATCGATGCCGTGCCGAATGATGGTGTGGGTCTGACCGCCGCAGACCTCCATCAGCGCCCAGGGGCGGGTGACGGTGGCGTGGATGTCGTCGAGCAGCCGGCGGGCGAGGGCGGGGTCCTGGAACTCGTCGATGTACTTCACTGCCGCGCCTCCTTCTGCGGTGTGCCCTGGGCGGGCTCGTCGGCGAAGGGCCAGGGGGAGCCGTCGGCCTCGGCCGCCGACTCCCACGGGTCGCCGAACTCCTCCTGGAGCATGCCGAGTTCCTCGAAGAGTTCGAGGGTCCGCCGGGCCGATTCCTCGTCGAGGCGCTGCAGGGCGAACCCCACGTGGACGATGGCGTACTCGCCCACCCGGAGGTCCGGGAGGTACTCGAGGCAGACCTCCTTCTGCACGCCGCCGAAATCGACGGTAGCCATGCGGGTGCCGTCCCTCTCCCCGATGTCAAGCACTCTGCCGGGTACCGCCAGGCACATGGGCCTCTCCTTGCTGTCGGTGGGGTTCCGTGACGCCGGCGGCCGCTGCCACCATGAGTTGGCCGAGGGCCAGCCCGCCGTCGTTCGGCGGGACGCGGCGGTGCCGCAGGACGGTGAAGCCTCGCTCGCGCAGCAGGCGGGCGCAGGCGGCGGAGAGCAGGGTGTTGGCGAACACGCCGCCGGTCAGGGCCACGGTGTCCAGGCCGTGCCGCTCGCGCGCGATCCCGCAGAGCGCTGCGACGAGCTCGGCGACGGAGGTGTGGAAGCGGGCGGCGATCAGCGCGGGGTCCACGCCTGCGCGTACGTCGGCCACCACCGCGGCCAGCACGGGCGCCGGGTCGGCGGTGACCGGCCCCCCGACGGCCGCCGGGGGGACGCGCAGCGCGAAGGCGTAGCCGGGGCCGGGGCCGGGGTGAGGGCCGGAGCCAGGGCCGGGCGCGGCGGGGGCGCCGAGTGCGGCGCTCTCCAGCTCGATCGCGGCCTGGGCCTCGTACCCGGCCCGGTGGCAGATGCCCGCCAGTGAGGAGACCGCGTCGAACAGGCGGCCCATGCTGGAGGTGGGCACGCAGTTCAGGTTTCGGTCCAACAGGGTGGCGAGCACGCCAAGTTCGTCGGGAGGGCAGGCGGCCGTGCAGGGCAGGTCCGGCGTCCAGCCGAGGCCGGCGGCGCGCAAGTGGGCCAGGGCCGTGCGGTACGGCCGCTGCACCGCGGCGTCGCCGCCCGGCAGGGGGACGTACGCGAGGTGGGCGAACCGCGTGAACCCCGCGTAGTCGGCGAGGAGGAGCTCGCCGCCCCACACCGCGCCGTCCTCGCCGTAGCCGGTGCCGTCGAAGGCGACGCCGATCACGCGCCGGCCGCCGTCCAGGCCGTGTTCGGCCATCGCGGAGGCGATGTGCGCGTGATGGTGCTGTACGCGGACCAGCGGCCGTTCGCCGGCGTTGCGCCGGGCCCACCGGCCGGACCGGTAGCCGGGGTGCCGGTCCGCGGCGAGCAGCGCGGGGGTGACGCCGGTGATGGACTCCAGCTGCCGCTCGGCGCGTTCGAAGGCGTACTGGGTGGCGAGGTCGTCCATGTCGCCGATGTGGGCGGACAGCCAGGCCCGGCGCCCCTCGCCGAGGCAGAACGTGTTCTTCAGGTCGCCGCCGACGGCGAGGATCGCGGGGACCGGCAGGGGCAGGGGGACCGGCAGCGGGGCGTAGCCGCGGGAGCGCCGTACGGTCAGCGGTTCGCCGTCGCAGACGCGCACCACCGAGTCGTCGCAGGGCACATGGATAGGGCGGTCGTGCACGAGCCAGGCGTCGGCGAGGTGGGCGAGCCGCTCCAGGGCCTCGTCGTCGTCGGTGACGATGGGCTCCCCTGCGAGGTTTCCGCTGGTCATGACTAGAAGGCGGGGGCCCGGGGGGTCGCCGGGCAGCCCGAGCAGCAGGTGGTGGACCGGGGTGTACGGGAGCATCACGCCGAGGTCCGGGCAACGGGGGGCGATCCGGTCGGCCGGATCGGCGGCGGCCCGGCGGCGCAGCAGCACGATGGGCCGTACGCCGCCGGTGAGCAGGCTGCGCTCCTCCGGGCCGATGTGCACGAGGTGTTCGACATCGGAAAGGTTCCGGGCCATCAGGGCGAACGGCTTGTCCCCCCGGGCCTTGCGTCGGCGCAGCTCGGCCACGGCGCCGGGCTGGGCGGCGTCGCAGGCGAGGTGGTAGCCGCCGAGCCCCTTGACGGCGAGGATCGCCCCGGCGGCCAGAAGACGGCGGGCCCCTGCGACCGGGTCGGCGTCCGAGCTCGCGCGGGCGGGCCGCCCGGCGAGCAGCCTCAGCCGGGGGCCGCAGGCGGGGCAGGCGACCGGCTGGGCGTGGAAGCGGCGGTCGGCCGGGTCGGCGTACTCGCGGGAACAGTCCGGGCACATGGGGAAGCGGGACATGGTGGTGTGCGCGCGGTCGTACGGCAGCCCGGTGACGATGGTGAAGCGCGGCCCGCAGTGCGTGCAGGTGATGAAGGGGTGGCGGTGGCGCCGGTCGGCCGGGTCCGCCAGCTCGGCGAGGCAGTCGGCGCAGGTGGCCACGTCCGGGGAGACCAGCGTCCGGGCGGGGCCGCCGGTCCGGGAGGCGACGATGGTGAATCCGGCCCCGCCCGCGACGGGGACTTCGCAGTGGTCGACGGCGTCCACGACGGCCAGCGGGGGCGCGTCCGCCGCGAGCCGGTCGCAGAACTCCGAGACCGCGGCCGGTGCGCCCTCGACCTCGGCGACGACGCCTTCCGGGGTGTTGGTGACGTGCCCGGCGAGGCCGAGCCCGGTGGCGCGGGTGTACACGTAGGGGCGGAAGCCGACCCCTTGCACCACGCCCCGGACCGTGACCCGGCGCCGCTGCACGGCCTCCATCAGCGGGTCTGCGCCATGACCGGCGTGTGCGTCGCGCTGCCTGCGCCGACCGCCAGCGCCCGGTCGAGCAGGACGCCGGCTCCCTCGCCCGCGCGGGCGGACGTCAGCGCCACCTCCACGCCGGGGTTGACCCGCTGGACGTTCGCCCGGAAGGCGGCCTCGTCGAACTCCACGGCCTGCGCGATGTCCGTCTTGGTCACCAGCACCAGCTGGGCGAGGCCGAACGCGGTCGGGTACTTCAACGGCTTGTCCTCGCCCTCGGTGACCGAGGCGAGCACCACGCGCAGGGACTCCCCCAGGTCGTACGAGGCCGGGCAGACGAGGTTGCCGACGTTCTCGACGAAGAGGAGCCGGGTGTCCTCGGGCAGCCATCCGTCGAGGTGGCGGCTGAGCATCCCGGCCTCCAGGTGGCAGAGCCCGTCGGTGAGGACCTGCTTGACGGGTGCGCCGGACCGGGCCAGCCGCACGGCGTCGTTCTCGGTGGCGAGGTCGGCGGTGAGCGCGGCGACGGCGATTCCCCGTTTCCGGGCGAGGAGCAGCTCGCGCTCCAGCAGGGCCGTCTTCCCGCTGCCCGGGCTGGAGAGGAGGTTGACCGTCACGGTGCCACGGGCGGTGAGTTCGGCGCGCAGTGCCTGCGCCGCCTCGTCGTTCTTGGCGAGTACCGCCTGCCGTAGATCGACCACTCGGCACATGGTTCAGGCCTCCTCGGGGATCGGTTCGCGGTGGTCCGCGCGGGCGGGGCCGTCCTCCCAGTCCACGCTGACGATCTGCAGTTCACGGCCGGAGAGCAGCTCGACGTCCGTTGCCCGGCCGCAGCCGGGGCAGCACAGTTCGGGGGGCATACCGACCGGCCATTCGTCCGTACAGGAGGCGCAGCGGGCGCGGGCCGTCACGGGCTCGGTGGTGAGCACGGCTCCTTCGAGGACCGTTCCGGCACAGGCCAGTTCGAAGCAGAAGGCCAGGGAGTCGGGGACCACTCCCGCCAACTCCCCGATCCGGAGCCGGACAGCGGTGACGGCGCTCGCGCCGCCGGCCCGGGCCGCTTCTTCCACCTGGCCGACGACGGCCATGGCGATCGACATCTCGTGCATCGGACTCCGTCCTGCCGGGGCTCATTACACCGGCGGGCCGGGCGCGGCGCGGGCGGGCACGCCGAGGGGCCGGCCGCCCCGTACGCCATTCGGGCGCCCGGGGCGGTCCCGGGGTCACATCCGGCGCATGCGCAGGTAGCGCCTGACGTCGGGGAGGAACTGCTTCAGTACGGCCACGAGGACGGCGGCCGTGGCGCCGCCGACGACGGCCTTCTTGTTCACGGGCTTGTGCGTGGTCTTGTGCATGGCCTTGTGCATGGTCTTGTGCATGGTCTTGTTGTGGGGCTTGTGCATGGTCTTGTTGTGGGGCTTGTGCATGGTCTTGTTCATGGGGTTCTCCTCAGTTCTCGGCGAGGCCTGTCGGCTCCGTCCGCTGACTCGGCCTCGACATCGGCCTCGACATCGGCCTCGGCATCGGGCTCGGCATCGCCTCGGAGCAGGTCCAGGAGCATGCGTACGGCCTGCGGCACCGCGGCGGCCACCGGCGCGCTCAGGCCGATGCCCTCCTCGGTCGAGGCGGGCTCGCAGCCGAGGACCAGTGTCCTGCGGGGCGGTGTGGAGCCGGTGCCGGCGCACAGGGTGTCCAGCAGGGCGAGGACGGCGTCGGGGGACATGTGGTGGCCGTCGAGGACGGCGCTTCCCGGTGCGACCGAACCGGGCCGGTCGGCCTCGATGAGGTAGAGCGTGCCGGGGGCGCCGCCACGGGCAGTGGCGTCGACCAGCACGAGCGTGTCGTAACCGTCGAGGAGCTGGTAGGCGAGGTGGACTCCGCGGACGCCGAAGTCCACCACCCGGACCTCCGGCGGGAGTCGGTGCGCGGACAGGCTGCGTACGGCCTCGACGCCGAAGCCGTCGTCGCCGAGGAAGACGTTGCCGATGCCGGCGACCAGGGTTCCGGCGCTCACGCGTCCTCCAGGGGGGTGACCTCGTCGGGCTGGAAGTAGAGGAACCTGCCCTGTTCCCGGCGGATGTCCGCGCCCGGGTCTCCCTCCACGGTGACGGCGAGGTGCACTCCCCCGTCGACGTCGTGGAGGACGGCCTCCACCTGTGCGGCCCGGCCCCGGAGGAACAGGTCCTGGGCGTCGGTGCGCCGCAGGCCGGGGCGGAGCAGGACGCGACTGCCCGCACCCACCCGGATGCCGTCGATCAGGATCCGGTCGCGCGCCGGGTCCGCGGTGTCCGCCCGGGCGGGATCCCACCAGGGGGTGTCGGGTTTGAACACCGCTTCGTCGTCGGCGGGTTCGGAGATCTCCGGCGGCCTGTCCGGGTCGGTGATCTCCCGCAGGGAACGGACTGCTCCGTGCAGCCGCTCCAGCACCTCGGGCGGCATGGAGTCCGCCAGGTCGATCACGGCGGCCGCGCGGGGGTCCGTACCGCGCGCCTCGCGCTTCTCCCGGTCGGTGAGGGCCGCCGTGCGCAGGGCGAGGATCTCGTCGATCTCGGTGGAGTCGTACATGGCCCCGGCGCTCTCGGGGGCGATGGCCGGGTGGTCCTCCAGGATGATCGGGGAGGACAGGACCACGTCGGCGCGGCCGGGCTCGCCCGCGAGGACGGGCCAGGTGTGCCGGTTGACGCAGCCGGCGACCGCCGCCCTGGCCCATTCGGGCGGGTCGGTCATGGAGAGGAAGGAGCCGCCGCTGAGGCCGAGCATGAGGTGGGCGGCGACCAGGGAGCGGGGCAGGGCCGCGTCTCGGTCGTCCGAGCCGGGTTCCGGTTTCCAGGGGCTGGCGTTCTCCACGATCGCGGTGAGCTTGAACACCCGGTAGGGACCGGGCACTTCGGTGGCCCGCAGCCGTACGACTCCGAGGACCTCCTCGGTACGCCGCACCAGGCGGCCGACGGTGCGGCCCTGGGCGTCGGTGACGGTTTCGGTCTCCTCGCGGGCGGGACGCCGGAAGGGGAGGGTGATGCCCTCGCCCGCCAGTTCCGCCGTGGTCGCGGACAGCTCGACGCGCTCCTCGATGCCCTCGTCCCAGGGGACGAGGACCCGGTCGTCCAGGTGGAGTTCGGCGACCTCGGTGAAGGTGCCGTCGTCCCGGGCCTGCTGGACGGTGCGGCGCTGGGCGTGCAGGAAACGCAGTTCCACGGCCAGGTCGGCCTCGCCGCGGGGTTCCATCAGGATCTCGGTCTGCTGGTGCGCGTGCTCGTCGTGGGCCGGTCCCCAGGCGGGCGGCACGAGCACGCCGAACTGCCAGCGCATCCGGTTCTTGGCCGCCGAGGCCCGGTACGGGTAGAGCACGTACCCCTCGAAGAGGACGGCGTCGGCCACCTGCCGGGCGGCTGCGAAGCGGGCGGTCTGCTCGGTCGTCGTGGTCACGGCGCCGTCCTCTCGCCGGCGCGCGGCAGTACGGCGCCGGCCCAGGCGGGGTCGGAGGGTGGGGGCTCGGTGCGGGCGGCCGCGTCGAGGAGGGCCCGTACGGTCGCCTCCCAGGAGGCGAGGGCGTGGCGCGAACGGAAGGCGAGCAGCTCGTCCATGGCGTCGCGGGGCAGCCGGAGCCAGCCGCAGCCCGGGAAGTGCTGCTCGACCATCTCGCGCCACACCGCGACCGGCATCCGGTACGGGGCTTCGCGGTCCCAGGGCACGGGCTCGACGTGGAATCCGCCGGCTCCGGTGAAGGCCGTGCCGGAGAACAGCATCAGCAGCGGCACCTCCCCGCCTTCGAGGGCGCTGAAGTACCGGGTGGCCGCGATGTCCATGTCGTAGGTGCACGGAACGGCCAGATCCGTCTCGGTCTCGCCGGTGAAGCCGGGCACCATGAGCGCGACCTGGGCGAACTGGACCGGCTTCAGGGTGCTGCCCCAGCGGGACGGCTCGCCGAACAGGTCGGCCAGGCCCTCCGCCTCGGCGGGTCCGTAGCCGCGCCGGGCCGGTTCGATGCGGATCTGGCAGCGCAGGGCGAGGGCGTGCACGGGGGCGTCCCCGCCGGCGGTGATGCGCAGCCGGAAGACGAGGGTGGGCCCGGCTGCGTAGGCGTCGGCGCGGACGCCGGTGCAGGTGAACGCGAATTCCGTCATGCCGTCCGCGCCTTCCCCGCAGCCTCCGCCGGCACCTCGGCCCGGCGCTCGACCTGCTCGAAGAAGGTCCGCAGCGCGGCCTGGGCCTCGGCCCCGCCGTCGAAGCCCTGCCACAACAGACGCATCCGCCCCACCAGTTCGTAGCAGATGTCGATCGGCACCAGGTAGCAGTCGATCCGTCCCTCGGAGCGGCGCAGCAGCAGGGCCTCCACGTCGGGCTCCAGCAGTGCGGCCAGCGGTCCGGCGCCGAGGACCGTCTGCCAGGTGTCCGGGTCGAGTTCGCTCTCGGTGGCTCCGGCCGGGCTCGGGTAGAGGGCGACCAGGCGGTCGAGCGCGGCGTTGCGGAAGAAGAAGGCGACGCCGACCGGGATCCGCAGCAGCTCCCAGGCGGCGTCGTCGAGCCGGTGGCCGGGGTCGGTGAGCCAGCGGTCGGGGACGGCGCGGAAGCGCCCGGTGGCGGCGCCCGGCCGGTCGAACAGCAGGGTGCAGGCGGTGCAGGCGCAGACCAGGGCCCGTTTCTCGGTCTCCACCAGGTGGCGGTGGCCGTCCTCGGGCACCACCGCCCCGCACAGCTCGCAGGTCTCGGGGCGGGGGGCGCGCGGGCCCGCGAACCGGTGCAGCCCGCGCGGGGTGCCCGTACGGGCGAGGGGCGCGTTCACGACACCTGCGCCGGAGCGTGCGGGCGGGGGGAGATCTGGAGCAGGGCGGGCTGCGGGGCCGGAGCCGGCTCCACCTCCACCCGGGTCACCTCGGGCGCGAAAGACGCGAGGGCGTCCTCGACGGCCTGCGACGCGGCCGCGCCGCTGCTCGGGCATCCACAGCCGGAACCGGCTGTGGGGCGCAGCCGCAGGGTGCCGGTGGCCTCGTCGAAACCGAGCAGCTCCACGGGTTCGCCCACGCCTTCCAGGGCGCGGCCGATCCGGGTGTGCACGTCCTCGGGATGCAGCTGGTGCAGGGAGAGCAGGCTCGCCACGAGCTCGTCGCCGAGCAGCGGGGCCAGGGTGCCGGCGCCGAGCCGTTCCACGATCCGGGCGAGCCCGGAGCCGTAGAAGTCCATGAGCACGCGCACGAGTTCCTCGGCCGCCGCGCACGCCTCCCGGTCGCCGGTGGCGGCCAGCCGGTCGAGCACCTCCTCCACCCGCTGCCCGGCCTGCCGGGCGTCGATCGCCGCGCTCATCCGCCCAGTCCGCTCAGCCCGGTGGGCACGTGCATCGTCTTCACCGTCTTGCCGCCGCCCACGTACATGTGGACCCCGCACGGCAGGCAGGGGTCGAAGCTGCGCACGGCGCGCATGATGTCGATGCCCTTGAAGTTCTCCGGGGTGTTCTCCTCGAAGATCGGGGTGTTCTGCACGGCGTCCTCGTACGGTCCGGGCGTGCCGAAGGTGTCGCGGGTGCTGGCGTTCCACGGGGTCGGCGGGTAGGGGTGATAGTTGGCGATCTTGCCGTCGCGGATCACCATGTGGTGCGAGAGGACGCCCCGTACGGCCTCGGTGAAGCCGACGCCGATGGACTCGTCCGGCACCTCGAACTTCTCCCAGGTCTGGGTGCGGCCGGCGCGGACCTCGGCCAGCCCCATCTCGGCGCAGTGGAGCGCGATGGCGGCGGCGTAGGCCTGGAAGTACGTGCGGGCGCGGTTGCGCTCCAGCGCGTTGCTCCACCGTGGGATCTTCCACTCGAAACGGGTCTCGGGCTTGGTCATCGTGCGCGGCAGGGTGATGACCACGCTGTTGCCGGTGGCCTGGACGTAGTCGGTGTGGACGAGTCCGGACAGGGCGGTGGACCACAGACGGGCGAGCGGGCCGCCTCCGGTGTCGAGCGCGAGGTGGTCCTTGCCGTCGAACCAGCGGGGGGACATCACCCAGCTGTACTTGTCGTCGAAGTCCCGCTTCTGCGGGGAGGGGATGGTGTGCTGGTTCCACGGGTGGCGGGGGTCCACCGGGTTGCCCAGCGGGTCGTGCGTGACGAACTGCTCCTGGCCCTCCCAGTCGTCGTAGTAGGAGCTGCCGAGCAGGATGCGGATGCCGAGGTTGATGTCGGTGAGGTCGTTGGTGACCAGCTTGCCGTCCACGATGACGCCCGGGGTGACGAACATCTTCCGTCCCCAGCTGCTCATGTTGGCGTACGTGAAGTCGCAGTACTCGGGGTCGTTGAGGGCGCCCCAGCAGCCGAGCAGGACACGGCGCCGGCCGACCTCCTCGTACCCGGGCAGGGCCTCGTAGAAGAAGTCGAACAGGTCGTCGTGGAGCGGGACGACCCGCTTCATGAACTCGCAGTACCGCATGAGGCGGCTCATGTAGTCCGTGAAGAGCTGGACGGAGGCGATGGTGCCGACGCCGCCCGGGTAGAGGGTGGAGGGGTGCACGTGGCGGCCCTCCATCAGGCAGAACATCTCCCGGGTGTAGCGGCTGACCTGGAGGGCCTCGCGGTAGAACTCGCCCTCGATGGGGTTGAGGGAGCGCATGATGTCGGCGATGGTGCGGTAGCCGTGGTCGCCGGCGTGCGGGGCCTCGGTGCGCTCGGCCAGCTCCAGGACCCCGGGGTTGGTCTCGCGGACCATCTTTTCGCAGTAGTCGACCCCGACCAGGTTCTCCTGGAAGATGTTGTGGTCGAACATGTACTCCGCCGCCTCGCCCAGGTTGATGATCCACTCGGCGAGGTGGGGCGGCTTCACCCCGTAGGCCATGTTCTGGGTGTAGACGGAGCAGGTGGCGTGGTTGTCCCCGCAGATCCCGCAGATGCGGCTGGTGATGAAGTGCGCGTCGCGGGGGTCCTTGCCGCGCATGAAGACGCTGTAGCCGCGGAAGACCGACGAGGTGCTGTAGCACTCCGCGACCCGCTTCTGCTTGAAGTCGATCTTCGTGTGGATGCCGAGGCTGCCCACGATCCGGGTGATCGGATCCCAGGCCATCTCCACCAGGCCGCTGCCGTCACCGGCCGCCTTCGTCTTCGGTGCCATCGTGTCTGCCGTGACCCTTCTTCTGAGCGGGAGGTGATGCGCTGCGGACCGGGGCGCGGGGGTGCGGCCCGGTCACCAGGGCGGGCGGTAGCCCGTCGTCAGCCGGTCGCCGGTGTGCCGCCACTTCGGCTCCTCGTCCACCGTGTGCGCGGTGATCGTCCGGAGTCTGCGGACCACCGCCCCGTACACGCCGCTGGCCCGGCTGGACACCTTGGCTCCGGGGGGTTCGTCCATGAACGGCATGAACTTGTCGGGGAAGCCGGGCATGGTGCAGGCGATGCAGATGCCGCCCACGTTCGGGCAGCCGCCGATGCCGTTCATCCAGCCGCGTTTGGGGACGTTGCACTTCACGACGGGGCCCCAGCAGCCGAGCTTGACCAGGCACTTGGGCGAGTCGTAGGTCTGGGCGAACTGGCCCTGCTCGTAGTAGCCGGCGCGGTCGCAGCCCTCGTGCACGGTGGCGCCGAACAGCCAGGTCGGCCGCAGCTTGTCGTCCAGCGGGATCATCGGGGCCGAGCCCGCCGCCTGGTAGAGCAGGTAGGTGAGGGTCTCCGAGAAGTTGTCCGGCTGGATCGGGCAGCCCGGCACGCACACGATCGGGATGCCGGCCTTCGACTTCCAGTCCCAGCCGAGGTAGTCGGGCACGCCCATGGCGCCCGTCGGGTTGCCCTCCATGGCGTGGATGCCGCCGTAGGTGGCGCAGGTGCCGATGGCGACGACGGCCAGGGCCTTGGGGGCCAGCCGGTCGATCCACTCACTGGTGGTGATCGGCTGACCGGTTTCCGGGTTGTCGCCGAAACCGCACCAGTACCCCTCGGGCTTGATCGTCTCGTTGGGGATCGACCCCTCGACGACCAGCACGAAGGGATCGATCTCGCCGCGCTCACCCTTGAAGAACCACTCGATGAAGGTGTCCGCGCCCCCGACCGGGCCGCATTCGAAGTCGATCAGGGGCCAGTGCACGGCGATCTTGGGCAGCCCGGGAAGCACGCCCATCACGATCTCTTCGATGCTCGGCTGCATCGCCGCCGTCAGGGCGACGGAGTCGCCGTCGCAGCTCAGTCCGGCGTTGATCCAGAGGATGTGGATCGGAGGGGCCTCTGCCTGGTCCTCTACCGGGTCCTGTGTCGCTGCGTCCATGGGGATGCCTCCTCGGGGAGGGACTCGGGGCGGTGGTGCGGGGAGGGCCGGTGACCGGCCCCACCCTTCTTGCTAACAGCAGGTCGCTCCGGGTGCTCGGTCATGTACGGCCAGTCCGGTGACGGTGCGGGGCCGTGCGGGCGGGGCCGGCTGCACGGGGGTGTGCCGGTCGGGCACGGGGCGTACGAGGTGGGGCGGGGTGCCGGACGGGGTCTCCTTGCGTACGAAGGCCCGGCGCAGGGCGTGGTACGGGGCGTCCGGGTCGAAGAAGGTGCGGCGCATCAGGGCGAGCTCCGCCTCCCGGTAGGCGGCGAGCGGCCTGGCCTCCTCGTCCCGGTCGCGCTGCGCCTTCTTCACGGCGATCAGGGACCGGGCGGCGGGCCGGTCGGCGAGCTGCACCGCCAGCCGTGCGGTCTCGGCCGCGAAGGCCTGGGGCGTGCAGGGGATCGTACGGTCGACCAGCCCGAGCCGGTGCGCGGCGGCGGTGCTCACCGGCAGGGCCTCGGTGGTGAGGCGGTCCGCGGCGGCGGCGCCGACGCGGCGCGGCAGGGTGTACGTCCAGTACTCCGAGCCGTGGAGCCCCATCAGGCGGTAGTGCGGGTTCAGCACGGCGCCCGAGCGGCACCAGACCTCGTCGGCGGCGAGGGCGAGCATCGCCCCGCCGGCGGCGGCGTTGCCTCCGACGGCGGCGATGACCAGCCGGTCGGTGGTGGTGAGGACGGCTTCCACCAGGTCGTTCATGGCGTTGATGTTGGCCCAGGACTCCTCGGCCGGGTCGGCGGCCGCCTCGATGACGCCCAGGTGGATGCCGTTGGAGAAGAAGTCGCGGCCGCCACCGAGGACGAGGACCGAGGTGGGGCGGGTGCAGGCGGTCCGGTAGGCGTCCAGCAGGCGCCGGCACTGCTCGGTGCTCATCGCGCCGCCGGGGAAGGAGAACGACAGGAAGCCGGCCTGGCCCTCCTCCCGGTAGCCGATGTCGGACCAGGCGGGCCGCCCTGCGGGGGCGTCCGGCGGGGCGGGGTGCTCCGGCAGCGGCGGCAGCCGGTCGGCGAGCGCGAGGGTGGCGGGCAGCTTGAGGGGGGCGGGCCCGCCGGGCGCACGGCGGGCCCGCAGTTCCGGGATCCACACGGCGCCGTCGGTCGTGGCCCGGCAGATCGCGCCCGCCCGGGTGGCCAGCAGCTCGCCGGGGCGGCCGCGGAGCCGCTCGTACGGCTGGACGGGCCGACCGCCGTGCAGGTACCACTCGCCGCCGAGCAGGTCGTCCCGTACGCCCGGCTGGGAGTCCGCGGCGCGCAGCAGGCGCAGGACGCGCTCGGTGGAGTCGGCTTCCCAGTCGATGCGGCGGTCCTGCTGGCGCAGGTAGGGGCGGGTGCGGGCGGCGGTCTCGTCCTGGGGTCGGGGGGTGTGGGTGCCGGAGGCGAAACGGTCGACGGCGAGCAGTACGGCCTCGAGGGCCGCATCGGCGATCTCGCCGCGGTAGAGGTCGCTCTTGCCGACCTCGGGCACGGGGCACTCGACGCTGGCCCAGACGTCCCCGGCGTCCATCTCCGCGCCGGCCTGCAGGACCGTGACGCCCCACCGGGTCTCCTGCTCCTGGATGGCCCGGTCGAGCGAGGAGGGGCCGCGGTCGCCGACCGGTCCGGGGTGGACGATCAGGCAGGTGCGGGCGGCCCACACCTCTTCGGGGATGGCCGTCTTCAGCATCGGAGCGAGGACGAGGTCGAGATCGGGCTCGTGGCGGCGGACGGCCTCGGCCAGGGAGACCGAGGGCAGGGCGAGTTCGACCGCCACGCGGTGGCCGTGGTCGCGCAGCTCCGCGTGGACACGCTGCGTGAGGCTGTTGAACGCGCTCGCGACGAGCAGGACGTACACGTGATCTCCCAGCGTCGGCCCGGAGCCACTACGGCGTGGCATCCGGCCTGATCGGCAGTGCGTGACCGGAACACGACCGGCGCCTGAGATGGTCGGGCAGGCGGGCGGGGCCGCGGCCGAAGCCGTGCGGCGGTGTCACTCGAACGCGGCACCGGCCGGGGGGCCACTCGGCCGCAGTCAGGCTCTTGAATCGTGTGCCCGGCCCCGGGCCGGCCGAGGGCCGTCCTCGGGTCGGCCGAGGTGACCGCGCGGGGGGCAGGTGGGAGAATTGCTCTACCACCCAGGGCGCGTGCTTCTTTGCGTCCGCCCCCCACAGGACAGCAGGTCAGATCATGGCCAAGCAGCCGAAGCCGTCAGAGCCTCCGCTCGGCAAGGGTCCGAGCCGGCACAAGGGAACCAAGCAGCACGGTTGGTCTCCGGACGTGGACGAGACCAAGCAGCAGGAGAACCCGAGTGCCCGCCGCTCCTTCCATCCGGACGAGTACGCCCCCGGCAAGGGCCCGGGCAGGAAGGCGTCCAAGGAGGAGTCCGGGAATCCGCACGGCAGCCCCACCGAGAGCACGGGCCGCCGCGGGGAGGAGCAGAGCAAGGGTTCCGGCGAGAAGGGTATGCACGACACCGGCCCGAAGGGCCGCTCGCAGCGCCCCAGCGGAACCAAGGACGCCTCTGCCACCACCGGCGTGGACCCGCAGGACCCTCCGGGCAAGCGCAGCGCCGGTTAGTTAGGGCGGCGGTCAGCGCGGCACCCCTAGCAGACTGAGCGGTCGGGGCGGGCGGCAACGGTGACCGGTTCCCCGTAGGAGTGATCATCGGTGTGTCCGGGCGGAGGGACACGCCGGGCCCGCCCAGGATGCGGGCATGCATGCTCACTCCTCGTTGCTGCGCCGCGCCCTCGTCCCGTTCGTGGCCGCCGTCGCCCTGCTGACCACCGCGGGTTCCGCCGCCTCCGACACATGGAAGCCGTGCGGCTCCCTCATCACCGCTCCCCTTTCCCCGCCCGTCAGCGCCGACGATC
The DNA here is from genome assembly GCF_040689505.1 of Streptomyces sp. NPDC051211. Classification (NCBI taxonomy): domain Bacteria; kingdom Bacillati; phylum Actinomycetota; class Actinomycetes; order Kitasatosporales; family Streptomycetaceae; genus Streptomyces; species Streptomyces sp. NPDC051211. The sequence continues at coordinate 226,170 of NZ_JBFBAV010000001.1, read as the reverse complement.
CCTGTCCCAGCACCGATCCCGTCGTGTGCCGCATCCGGGTCCTGCCGTACGGGGAGAAGGTCGAGGCGCAGCGGACGCGGATGCGCTACCACGGCCTCCTCGAGGACATGCACCGCACCGAAGCCAACATGCGGGAGGCCGGGGCCACCGACGAGGAGATCGCCAGGGAGCTCGTCGACATGCGCAACCAGGCCAAGGAGATCACCCGTGCCGGCATGAGCCCGGAGGAGGTCCGGATCCTGGAGGAGCGGAACGTGGCCAAGTACGGCAACCCGCTCGGGCCGACCGCGGACCAGCTCCACGCCAAGTACGGCTCCTGGCAGAAGGTCATCGACGCGTCGATGCGGACGAGTTACGCCGTCGACCGCGAACTCAGCCTCGAGTACCGCCCCTGCCCCGTCCAGCCCTGACGGCCCGACGGCCCGGACGGCCCGGACAGGCCGACGGGACCGGACAGCCCGGAACCGGCCCCGCCCGCCGCTGCCTCAGGCTCGGCGGGCGCGCCATTCCTCCACCATCGCGGCCACGTCGAACGGCTTCAGGTTCAGCGGCGGACCCGGCGGGGGCCGGCGGATCGCGGCGGCGATCTTGTCGTTGACCGCGGTGAGGATCTCCCGGACCCGGGCCTCGGTACGGGCCTCCGCCACCGCCTCGACCGCGTCCTCGGCCTCCTTGCGCAGCGCGAGCGCGGGCGGGAGGACGGACACGCCCTCGCGGTGCAGCTTGCCCTTGATCCACCACAGCTCGTCGTAGGGGGCGGCGTCGTCGGGGAGCGGTTTGCCGAAGCCGGACAGGCTCGCGAAGTCCCCGCGCTCGGCCGCCTCGCGGATCTGCTTGTCCACGAACGACTCGAAGCTGACGCCGGGGGGTTTGCGCTCGGTCATGCATCCAGCGTACGAAGCGTCGGGGGCGGGGCGGAAGGGACGGCCCGGCCACCCCGCCCCCGGCCACCCCACCCCGGCCACCCCGGCCGCCGGACGTCAGTAGACCAGCTTGTAGGTCACGTCCTGAGGCACCGGGGACGGCGCGGTGTCGGTGTAGACGAGCCGGATCAGGGTGAAGCGCTGGACGCCGGGTTCCGCGGTCCAGGCCTCCGGCTTGCTCAGCGTCACCGTTACCGGATAGGGGTGGAACCGTCCCGCAGCGCAGTAGGGCTTGCAGTCGTTCACCATGTCGGTCCCGGTGGCCGTCGCGGTGTCCGGCCCCCACGTGTGCCAGTCGAGCCGGACGAGACGGTTGTTCCCGTCCCCGCAGGCGAGCAGGTACTCCGGCGGGCGCACCTGTGCCTGCTCGAAGCAGTCGACGACCACCAGGGGGTCCGGGTCCGGGGTCTGCGCGGAGGCCGGGACGGCGCCCGGAACCGCGGCCGCCAAGAGTGCCGCGACCGCCCACATCAGGGCCGTTCTCACCGCCCCGGCCCGGGGCACACCTGCGGGTCGGCCGTGTCCTGAAGCGTCCACGAGACCCTCCTCACCCATCTTGCGCAGCAACACCGGGCCACGCCCAGCTTCCCCCATCGGGCCGGTCCGCGCACCTGCAGAGCCGGCCGCTGCTCCCGCCGGGCCTGAACCAGCTCGGAACGGGCGCCCACCCGGCACGCGCGGCGTGAATCCGTCTTGTGCGGCCGCCGGTCGGCATGTTGGCTGCGTGATCATGGGCGTGGGAGCCGGGCCCGGCCGCGCGTCGGGGCCGGTCGCGGAGTTCGCGCCCGCTCTGCGCGAGTTGCGCCGGAAAGCGGGCAGCCTCACGTACGGCACGACGGTCCGCCGCGCCGGGGCGTACTCGCGTACTCCGCGCTGCCGCCGGTGCCCGGGCCGAGCCGCCGGGAGAACACGCGACCAAGAGGAGTCCGATGAGCACTGCATCCGACGAAGCGCGCGGCATTGCGGCGCCCCCAGCAGCGGTACCGGGGCAGGCCGGGTCCGCCGGGCGGGCATGTCCGAACATCGTCGGGGTCCACCTCTACCTGGAGCGGGGCGGCCGGGTCCTGCTCGGCCTGCGGCACCCCGACTCCGCGTACGCGGGCAAGACCCACCACTTCCTCGCCGGGCACTGCGAGCAGGAATCTGCCGTCAGCTGCCTGGTGAGGGAGGCGGAGGAGGAGGCCGGGCTCGTGATCGACCCGGCGGACGTCGACCTGGTCCACGTGGTCCACGTGGTGGACCACCCGGGCGGGCAGCCGCGGATCCAGCTGGTCTTCCGCGCCGGCCGCTGGCAGGGAGAGCCCGTGGTGCGCGAGCCCGACCGGTGCGTGTCCTGGGGCTGGTGGCCCGCCGACGCCCTGCCGGACCCGATCGTCCCCTATACCCGGGCCGCCATCGACGGCATCCGGGCCGGCCGCCCGTACACCGAACTGGGCTGGACCTGACCCCGTCAGAGTTCGTCAGACCCGGTCAACGCCCTCGCCCCCGTCCGCCGCCGTTGAAGGAGCCGTCTGTGTCCGAACACGCACCACCCGCGCCCGCCGGCGCACCTCCGGCCGCCTCCCCGGCGGTTCGGTGACCGGCCGCGAGCGCTATGCGCTGCCCGTCGACGTACATCTGATCCTGCGCCGCGACAGCGGGAAGGGGCCGGAAGTGCTGCTGTCCCGGCGGGCCGGCGAGGTGTACGCCGCCGGGTTGTGGCACCTGCCGTCGGGGCATCTGGACGGTCCGCACGAGGACATGGTGGACGGGGTGATACGGGAGGCCGCCGAGGAGACCGGCATCACCATCGATCGCGCGGACGTGGCCCTTGCGACCACGGTCCACCACCGAAGCCCCCACGGCAGGGCCCGGGTCGGCGTGTTCTTCGAGGTCCGGGACTTCACCGGCGAGCCGGGCATCATGGAGCCCGACCTGTGCGATGCCATGGGCTGGTACCCCCTCGACGCACTGCCGGAGCCGATGGTGGCGTACTGCCGCGCCGGCCTGGACGCCTACCGCGGCGGCCGCCCCGGCGCCGTCCACTTCCAGCAGCCCGGCGACGCCGTCCCCCACCAGCCCGACGGGCCGGACCGCACCCGCCTCCTGACCGGGCCCTCCCCCGCGAGGGGCCCGTCGCGGACGCTACGGGCCCTGCTGCGGCTCCGCATCACCCACCGCCCCGGTACTGGGCGTTGATGACCGAGCGGTCGGCCGCCCTGTACGGTCCCGCCCTCCCGCAAGGCATCCACCACGACTGAGCCGCTGACGCACAGCACGGTCCGTCCGTGCTGTGCGTCGGCCTCGGTGAGGGGTCTCGCGGGTGGGCCGGCTACTTGAGGTAGGGGCCCGCGGCCCCGATCTTTCCGGGTGCGGACACCGTCGACGCCCAAGTCGATGTACTTGTTGTAGGCGCCGATCAGGTGGTTCTGGACGGGCGCCGACTCGGTGTCGAAGTCCGCGAGGTCGTCGTGCAGCCAGCAGGAGCGGGAGCTTTCGCCCTCCCAGTTGCCGATCCAGCACGGCTGACGTCGGTTCGACGTCAGCGGCGCGTCTCCGGGTCGTCGAAGCGGAGTACGGTGTCGACGTCCCGGCGCAGGGCGCGGGCGGTCGGCGGTGGGGCGTAGGAGAGGCGGAACAGCAGCAGTTCGGTCTCGTCCGGGTGTTGCGGGACGAGGGCGGAAAGGCGCTTCCGCAGGGTGTGCAGGGTGGCGGTTTCCGTCGCGTCGAGTCCGCTGCCGTCACCGCGCTCGATGCGGGCGAAGAGGTACAACAGGACGGTGACGGGCTGGAATCCGAGGCCCAGGGACGTCGCGGTGAGCCAGAGCCGTTGCAGGGCCCTGCCTCCGTCGAAGTAGGCGTCGGATCCGGTGCCGGTGGTGGCGGTGGTGGTGAGGCAGCCGATCGCCGAGGATGCCGCGACACTGCTGCGCGCCCCTTCCTCGAAGGCGCGGCCGCCGCCCATGTGCCGGACGAACGCGAGGTGGGGCCAGTGACGGGCGAGGGACAGGCCCGCCAGGTCGGCGCTGTCCGCTTCGAGGGTGGCGATGTCGATACCGTCCCGGGTCGCCCGCACCTCCTCGGGGGTCCAGCGCAGTTCGCTCATCATCTCCTGGTGCAGGCGCGGGGACAGCATGCGCAGCCGGTCGCCGGCGCCCAGGATGCGGCCCGCCTCCGCCAGCTCCGCACGGTCGGTGATCAGGTGCAGACGGGCACCGCTGTCGGCCGCGCAGCGCATCAGGGCCTGCCGGTGGGACTCGTCCAGGGGACGGGCAGGGCCGGGTCGGCGGTTGGTCGCGCGCCGATCGATCCAGTCGACCAGTCCGGGCCGCGGTGTGTGCGGGGCCTTGGAGAAGGTGAGTGCGCAGACGAGACCGGGATCGGCCGGGTCGGGGAAGGGGCGAACCTGGCAGGCCCAGCCCGCTGCCCGGGCTGCGAGGTCGATGTTCTCGACGGCCGCTCCGATCGCCAGCCGGGTGGCGGCCCCCTGGAAGTCGAGCAGCGTCGCCGGCTGTGTGTCGTCGGTGCGGCAGTGCAGCACGGGGCCGCGGGCGAGGAACTTCCAGGGCTGGACGTTCCCGCCGGACGGCGCCTGGATTCCGTACGCGACGAGGCGGCGGATGCCTTCCTCGCCCAGGGCCGCACCGGGGCCGGGCAGGGCGAGGGGGGAGGTGCGGGTCTCCGCCGCGGGTCCCGGTGCGGGGCCCGCCGCCGGCTGCGTCGCGGGCTCGGACGCGGGGTGTGCCGTGGGCGGGACGGAGGGCGCCGGGTGGACCTGTGCCCCGTCGCGCACGAGCTCCGCCGGGTCGACGAAGAAGCGCCCCGAGGCGGTGAACTGCCCGAGCAGGACACGGCGGGCGGTGTCGGTGAGCACGGCGGCGCCCAGCGCCACCCCCGAGGCGAGCTGGGGCCACGAGGAGAGGGTGTGCCCGATCTCCATCAGCGAGGGGGCCATGCGTTCCGAGAGGTTCTCCGGGCCCAGGATCCGCAGGACGTGGGGCACCTTCTCGCGGACCGGCAGCCCCTTGAGGTCGGCGGCCGACACACCCTCGATCAGGCCGTGCAGTAGGGGCCGGTCCGGTTCGAGGTCGAAGCGTTCCACGTCCAGCATGCCGCGCTCATTGGTCTCCATCAGCACCGCGATCCCGTGCGCCCGGGCACGTTCACGCGCGAAGACCTTGATGTAGAGGTCGTCGCACTCTTCGAGGAACAGATCGGCACGGCCGTCGCCGGTGAGGAACGCGTCGACGTTGTCCTCGGTCAGGCCCTCGGGCCATACCGATATGTCGAGGTAGGGGTCGATCTCGTACATCTGCCGTGCGGCGATGACCACTTTGGGCAGTCCGATGTCGGTGACCGAGGCACGCAGCCGGTTCAGGTTCGAGAGGGAGAGCCGGTCGAAGTCCGCGAGCCGGAAGCGGCTGCCGACCCCTTCCTGGGCGAGGGTGAACGCGCTGGCGGCGCCCACGGAGAGGCCGGCCACGGCGATCGTCCTGCCGGTGAGGTCGGCCTGTTCCGCCGCTGTGATCTTGTACTGGTTGCGGGACTGCCGCAGCTCCCGGTACTCCGCTTCGGGCAGCACGTGCGCGAGTCGGCGTGACCACGGGTACCAGACCCAGGTCCCGTACTCCACCGGCGGCTGCCCGTGGAGATGCCCTTCCACCGCCCTTGCGAGTTCTTCGGTGCTCGGACGCCAGGCGGGGCGGCGGGCGGTCAGCAGCTCCCCCACCTGTTCGGTGAGGGTGTCCCGCACCTCCGTCGCCTCACCGCGGGCCAGGATCGCGGTCAGCTCCGACCGTTGCCCGGGGTCGCCCGCAGTGAACAGCCGCGGACGCCAGTGGCTTTCGCCGTCGGCCGTCCGGGCCGCGGAGTTGATGTGCGCTTCCAGACTCATCGTGCACCTTCGGCAGATCGTGGTCGGGGGGACGGTCGCAGGGGAATGAGGGGGTCGGAGGCTGTCAGGGTTCCTGCGTGAGCAGCGAGGGCTCGAACAGCCGCAGGCCGAGCTGGTCGGCGCAGGTGCGCAAGACCGGCTCGGACATGCGCTCGCGCGTGCTCCTCAGCCCCTGGCCCAGCGCATGCAATGCCCGCGTCAGCCGCGCTTCCCGGTTGTGGAAGGCCTCGATCCTGTCGAGGGAGTAGTACGAGGTGGTGCCGGGCACGGGGACGCCGTCCAGGGGCTGTTCCCACCGCCACCGGTAGCCGCAGCGTTCGTACGTCCCGGTCAGCCGGGCCGAGCAGCTGCCGAGGAGTGCCGTGGCACCGAGGGTCTCGGCGGCGGCGATACCGGCGACCACCAGCACGGTGACGAGATGGCGTCCTCTCCACTCCGGCGCCACCCACGCGCCGGCGATTTCCGCCACCACCTCCCCACGGGCGCGGGCCCGGGCGACGGCGGACGCGACGTCCGGACTGCGGAGGTGGATCTCGGAGGGCAACTCCCCTTCGATTCCGTGGTGGATACGCACGCCGCCCACGAGCCTGCCGTCGTCGTCGACCGCTGCCACACAGCTCAGCGCATCGGCGCCGACGCGTGGGTCACCCTTCCCGAACCTCACCATCGCCTCGTGGCCGAGCCGGGCGTACGCCCGCTCCTGCTCGGCGAGGAAGTCCCGGTAGAGGGGATCGTCGAAGTGGATGTCGAACAGTTTGAGGTGCATGTGGGGGCCTTGAGGATGTAGGTGTACCGGCGCGCGGCGGCCTGAGGGGGCAGGGTGGGCCCGGATTCGCCCTACGGGGTCACCGGCATGCGTGGTGCACGCGGTGCGGCTCCCCGTCCACCGTGCGACGGGCAGCGCGCGGCGCAAGCCGACTGTACCGGGACGGCCACGGTGACGAAGGAGGGGGCCGGAGTTCCTTGCCCACAGGACGAACTCCGCTCCTGTGCCTACGACTTCGGGAGGATGACGGCCCCCTTCGCGCGGGTGACGCCCACTCCTCCCCGAAGCTGACGATCCGTCCGTTTGCTCCGCATAGCTTCAAGGTCATGAATCGACGCCACGCTGCCGCTTCCGCCGCGCTCCTCGCTCTCCTCCTCCCGCTCCCGCTCGCCGTGTCCGGCACCGCCGCCGCGGCCCCCGTGACCGCCGCCGCACCGGCCGCCGCGAACGTCGGCGCCGCGGATCGCCAGGGGGCGCGGCTCGAACTCCCCCGGCCCACCGGCCGGTTCGCCGTGGGCCAGGAGACCCTGCACCTGGTCGACCACAGCCGCACCGACCCCTGGGCGGGCAGCGGGCCGCGCGAACTCATGGTCACCATGCGCTACCCGGCCCAGCGCGGCACGGGCGACACCGTGCGCTACCTCACCGACGAGGAAGCCCGACTGCTCCTGGTCAACCGCAAACTGGACCAGCTGATCCCGGTGGAGACCCTGACCGGCACGGCCGTACACGCGCGCGACCGGGCGCGCGCCCTCCCGGGCCGTTTCCCTCTGGTCGTCCTCTCGCCCGGTTTCACCGTCCACCGCGCCACCCTCACCTCCCTGGCCGAGGAACTGGCCTCCCGCGGGTACGTCGTGGCCGCCGTGGACCACGCGTACGAGAGCGTCGGCACCGCCTTCCCCGGCGGCCGGGTGCTGGAGTGCCTGGCCTGCACCCGGGTAGGGGGCGACGGCTCCGATTTCCGCGCGGTCAGCGACAACCGGGCCCGCGACGTGTCCTTCCTCCTCGACCGGCTCACCGGTCGCAGCCCCGCCTGGCGCAAGGCCGGCCTCATCGACCGCAACCGCATCGCGATGGCCGGGCACTCGATCGGCGGCGCGAGCTCGGCTGCGGCGATGGCCGCCGACCGGCGCATCCGGGCCGGCATCGACATGGACGGCACCCTGTTCACCCCGGTCCCGGAGCAGGGGCTCGACGGCCGCCCGTTCATGCTGCTCGGCGCCGCGGACACCGTGCCCGGTGGCGAGGCCAGCTGGGACCGGGACTGGCAGCGGCTCGACGGCTGGAAGCGCTGGATCACCTTCAAGGACGCCGACCACTTCACCTTCACCGACGTCCCGTCCCTCGGCGACCAGCTCGGCCTGCCCGAGCTGGAATCCCCGCTCCCCGGAACCCGCTCGGTCCAGCTGACCCGCACCTATGTCGGAGCTTTCTTCGACCGCCACCTGAAGGGCATCCCGCAGCCGCTCCTGAACGGCCCGTCCGCCGAGGCCCCGGAGGCGGTCTTCCACCGGCCGTGACCGTCCGCCGCCCGGCAGGGGTGGCGGACGGCACCAACGGCATCACCTGCCGGACGTCCACCCCTGCCGCCGGAGCCGTTCGAAGCCGTCCAGGAGGAGGTCCAGTGCGAACTCGAACTCGAACTGGTCGTCACAGCCTCCGCCGACGACGGACTCCCCGTCGTGGGCAACCGCCATGGCCAGCTCCGTCACGTAGGGGTATCGACGCGCGACCTCGGCGGACGCGTCAGCCGTGACGCCCGGATCGGGGCTCGGCGCGTCGTCGAACAGCTCCTGGGCGAACCCCAGCATGCGGCTCCCCAGTGCGTGCATCACGTGGTGCGTCAGATCCACGGAGAAGCCGCCGGTCCGGAACATCCCGATCACCGAGTCCATATACGCGAGCACGACCGGGGTCGGGCTGGTCCGCGACTGGATCACCCGGGCCGCCCAGGGGTGACCCAGGAGGGCGCGCCGCGCGGAAAGGATCCTCTGCCGGACCGCGCTCTGCCAGTCGGCGTCGGCCGCCGGGGGGTCGATCCCGCCGACGACGACGTCCACCATGCCGTCCAGGAGCTGCTCCTTGTTGGCGACGTGCTTGTAGAGCGCCATCGGCACCACGCCCAGCTCCTGGGCGAGTTTGCGCATGCTGAGCGCTTCGATCCCGATGTCGTCGGCGAGCGCGACGGCGGCCTGCAGCACCCGGTCCCTGCTCAGGGGGGCCCGGCGTCCCGTGTCCGTCTGCTGCGCCATATCGATCATCTCCCTGTGATCAGCCTTGTCCGGCATCCAGCTTGACGGGTGTACGGCGTACACTTAGCGTGGGCTGACAGGTGTACGCCGTACACCAGCATATGGGGAGGGGTCCGCATGGACTCGGTCAGAAAAATCGCCGTCGTCGCGGGTGCGTTCTTCCTCGTCACGGAAGTCAGCGCGATCGCCGGACTCGCGCTCTACGGCCCTGTTCTCGGGGGTGCGGACTACGTGGTCGGTCCGGGTGCCGACACCCGGGTGTTCCTGGGGGCGTTGTTCGAGATCGTCCTCGCGGTGGCCGTCATCGGAACCGGGGTCGCACTCTTTCCGGTCATCAAGAGGCAGAACGAAGGGGCCGCACTGGGTTACGTCTGCGGCCGCCTCCTCGAAGCGGCCGTCATCCTCGTCGGCACCGTCAGCGTGCTGTCCGTGGTGACGTTGAGGAGGAACTTCGCGGGCGGTGCAGACGGTTCGGGCGCTTCGGACGGTTCGGGCGGCGATGCGGCGTCCCTCGTCACGGCCGGCAAAACCCTGGTGGCGGTCCACGACTGGACCTTCCTCTTCGGGCCGAACTTCATCCTGGGCGCGAACACGCTGGTTCTGGCGTGGCTGATGTACCGCTCGGGCCTCGTACCCCGGTTCATCGCCGTACTGGGTCTGGTCGGCGGCCCGTTGATCTGCGCCTCGGCGACGGCCGTGATGTTCGGGCTCTACGAGCAGGTCTCCGTGGCGGGGTCGCTCGCGGCCCTCCCCGTGTTCGCCTGGGAAGTGGCACTCGCCGTCCGGCTCGTCACCCGGGGATTCCAGCCCTCGCCGGCATCATCCCGGCCCGGCCATTGAGCCGGGGCGCAAACGGATTTGGATTTTGACTTCTTGTTACGCGGGGGGCTCTGCGTGTTCTCGTAGCGGTCGGGTCTCGGTGCGCGACCATACCAAGCAGCCAGCAGATGGAAACACCGAGACAGGGAGAAGGACGGACGTGTCCGGCAGCGAAAGCGAGAACCCAGTAATCCCCTCCCCGACCCCCACGCCGACTCGTCCCAGGACGAACCGGGACTGGTGGCCGAATCAGCTGGACCTTCAGGTTCTCCACCAGCACTCGCCCCGGTCCAATCCGATGGGTGAGGATTTCGACTACGCGGAGGAGTTCGCGAACCTGGACGTCGATGCGCTGAAGCAGGACGTCTTCGAGGTGATGACGGCGTCGCAGGACTGGTGGCCTGCCGACTACGGCCACTACGGGCCGCTCTTCATCCGGATGAGTTGGCACGCCGCGGGAACGTACCGCATCGCCGACGGCCGGGGCGGTGGCGGTTCCGGCGCTCAGCGCTTCGCCCCCCTCAACAGCTGGCCGGACAACGCGAGCCTCGACAAGGCGCGCCGTTTGCTCTGGCCGGTCAAGCAGAAGTACGGCCGGAAAATCTCATGGGCCGACCTTCTGGTTTTCGCCGGCAACTGTGCCATGGAATCGATGGGGTTCAAGACGTTCGGGTTCGGCTTCGGACGAGAGGACATCTGGGAGCCGGAGGAAATCTTCTGGGGGCCCGAGGACACATGGCTCGGAGATGAGCGCTACAGCGGCGACCGGGAACTCACCGGCCCTTTCGGCGCCGTGCAGATGGGACTGATCTACGTCAATCCGGAAGGGCCCAACGGCAACCCGGATCCGATGGCTGCGGCCCGGGACATTCGCGAGACGTTCGGGCGTATGGCGATGAATGACGAGGAGACGGTTGCGCTCATCGTCGGCGGCCACACGTTCGGCAAGTGCCATGGTGCGGTCGACCCCGAGTACATCGGTCCGGAACCCGAGGCCTGCCCCATCGAGCAGCAAGGCATCGGCTGGAAGAACACGTACGGCAGCGGCAAGGGCGTCGACACGCTCACCAGCGGGCTCGAGGGCGCATGGACCTCCGAGCCGACGAAGTGGGACAACGGCTACCTGGACAACCTGTTCCGGTACGACTGGGAGCTGACGACGAGCCCGGCCGGTGCGAAGCAGTGGACTCCCACGGATCCCTCGGCCAAGGACACCGTGCCCGACGCGCATGATCCGTCGAAGAGGCACGCTCCCATGATGCTGACGACGGACCTCTCGCTGAAGCTGGACCCGATCTACGGGCCGATCTCGAAGAGCTTCCACGAGAACCCGGACAAGCTCGCGGAAGCGTTCGCCAAGGCGTGGTACAAGCTGTTGCACCGCGACATGGGACCCCTCTCGCGTTACCTCGGCCCGTGGGTGGCCGAGCCGCAGCTGTGGCAGGACCCCGTCCCCCGGGTCGACCACGAGCTGGTCGGGGACGAGGACATCGCCGCCCTCAAGAGCAGGATCCTCGCCGCGGGTCTGCCCGTCTCCCACCTGGTTACCACCGCTTGGGCATCGGCGGCGAGCTTCCGCGGCACCGACAAGCGGGGCGGCGCCAACGGGGCACGGATCCGGCTCGCGCCACAGAAGGACTGGGAGGTCAACGCCCTGCCCGAGGTGGCCGGGACGGTGCAGGCCCTGGAGCAGATCCGGCAGGACTTCAACGACTCACAGGCCGGCGGTACGAAGGTTTCGCTCGCCGACCTGATCGTCCTGGGCGGGTGCGCCGCGGTCGAGCAGGCCGCGAAGAACGCCGGGCACGACATCACGGTCCCGTTCGCACCGGGGCGCACGGACGCCTCGCAGGAGCAGACCGACGTGGATACGTTCGCCGTGCTCGAACCCAAGGCGGACGGTTTCCGCAACTACCTCCGGGCGGGCGAGAAGCTGTCGCCGGAGACCCTCCTCCTGGACCGCGCCAACCTGTTGACGCTGACCGCACCCGAGATGACGGTCCTGACCGGCGGCATGCGGGCGCTGAACACCGGGTTCGGCGGGTCCTCGCACGGCGTCTTCACCCACCGGCCGGAGACGTTGACCAACGACTTCTTCGTCAACCTGCTCGATATGGGTACGGAGTGGAAGGCGTCGACCTCCGCCGAGAACGTGTTCGAAGGCCGGGATCGCGTCACGGGCGAGGTCAAGTGGACCGCCACCGCCGTCGACCTCGTCTTCGGTTCGGACTCCCAGCTCCGAGCCGTCTCGGAGGTCTACGCGTGCGAGGACGCGGGAGAGAAGTTCGTGCGTGATTTCGTGGCGGCGTGGGACAAGGTGATGAACCTCGACAGGTTCGACCTCGTCTGACCCCCGATGTCCCGGTCGACCCCCGTCGGCCGACCGGGACATCATCGGCCGTACGTGCCTGGACCTCGCCTCTCACAGGATGAGGGCTCCCTCCACTACGCGGGCGGCGGCCATCCGGCCGGGAGTGGTGTCGGCCAGGGCACGGAACTCGCGGTTGAGGTGCGCCTGGTCGTAGAAGCCACAGGCAGCCGTCACTTCGGTGAGGTTCGCACCCTCGCGAGTGAGCAGCGCCACGGCCCGGTGGAAGCGCAGTACCCGGGCGGACATCTTGGGCGCCAGGCCGATCTGTTCGGTGAACCGGCGGACCAGGTAGCCCTGACTCCAGCCCACTTCGGCGGCTATCCGGCCGACCGGGATCGCACCGCCGGCGCGGGACAGCAGTCGCCAGGCGTGGCTCACCTCCGGCGCGGGACGCGGTCCGCGCTCGAGCCGGGCCCACAACGCGTTGTCCAGCAGGTCGAACCGGGCTCCCCAGTCCCTGGTGGATGCCAATTGCTCCACCAGCAATCCGGACCCCGGGCCGAGGACGTCGCCGAGCTCGACCACCCTGTTGGTCAACTCGTGCATCGGCACGGCGAACAGCCGGAAGGCGCCCAGCGGGGTCAACTCGAGCCGGATCGCCTCCTGGCCGCCTGGATGATCACACACCCGGGACCCGTCCTCCAGACCCGTGACCAGGGAGCCGGTCACCTGGGTGCTCGGACTCGCCTCCCCCAGCCGGCGGATCCGGGCGAACGGCTCGCCCAGACTGATCACCACGACGGCTCGGCCGGTGGGAACCAGCCGCACCCGATAGGGCGAGGCCGCCGCCTCCCAGTAGCCGGCATAGCTGTGCACGACCGGGCGTAACCAGGGAGGCCACGGCCGGGTCACCCGCCACCGGGCCCCCACCCGGGTCACCTCGACTCCCCGACCGGCCACGCCCGTGCTTCCGACCACCGGCATATCCCTCTCCCTCCGCGGCGACGGCGCGCAGCGCCGGCCCAGCCTGGATTATCAGGCCCGGATGACGAGAGTGCCGGGCATGTCGAGCGGCCGCCGAATATTCCGTGCAGTGCCGGCCGGTGAACGTGCAGACTTCGCTCCATGGCGGACATACAGGCATTCCGGGACGCGGTCGGCTGCTGGGCCGCCGACGGCCCCGGCGAACCGGCCGGGCTCGCGAAGGATCTGGCCGTGGAACTGGGGCTGCGGACGGCGGTGCTGCTGGAAGGCCTGAGCGACCTCGCGGCCGTCGAGGCGCTGGCCGCCCGGCGTGGCCGGGACCTGGCCGCCGAAGGGGTGTGCGTCGTGCCGATGGGCGGGGCGATGAACATCGGCCGCTACGCCGGTCTTCTCGGGCCCCCGGGTCTCGGCCTGCACCTGAGCGGACTGTGCGACGAGCGCGAGCAGCCCTTCTACGATCGCGGCCTGAAGCGGGCCGGGGCGCCGCACCGGGGATTCTTCGTGTGCGTGGCGGACCTGGAGGACGAGCTCATCCGTGCGCTGGGCACGGAGCGGGTCGAGGAGATCATCGAGGCCGAGGGCGACCTGCGGGCCTGGCAGACCTTCCTGCGCCAGCCCGCACAGCACGGTCGGCCCCGGCACGGGCAGTTGCGGCGCTTCCTCGGCACGAAGAAGGGCCGCAAGATCCGCTACGGCCGTCTCCTGGTGGAGGCACTCGGCCCCGGACAGGTACCGGCCCCGCTCGACGACCTCTTCACGAGCCTGTGACCGACGGGTGATCGCGGTTCAGTGGCCGGCGAGTTCGCCGGTGAGCTTGCCGTGGAGGTGGGCGCTGCGGTCGTTCAGGCCGATGATCTCGACCGTCTTGCCGCGCTGGGCGTACTTGTTCTCGATGGCGTCCAGGGCGGCCACCGACGAGGCGTCCCAGATGTGGGCGGCGGACAGGTCGATGACGACCTTGCCGGGGTCGGTGGCGTAGTCGAACTGCCCGACGAGCTCATTGGAGGAGGCGAAGAACAGCTCCCCGGTCACCCGGTAGATCACGGTGGTGCCCTTGGGGTCGGTGACCGCGGTGACCTCAGCGAGGTGGGCAACTCGTTTGGCGAAGATCACCATGGCGGTGACGGAGCCGGCCACGACGCCGATGGCGAGGTTGTGGGTGGCGACCACGACCACGACGGTGATGACCATGACGGCGATCTCCCCGGCGGGCATCCGCTTGAGGGTCGTCGGGGCGATGGAGTGCCAGTCGAAGGTCGCGAAGCAGACCATGACCATGACGGCAACGAGGGCGGCCATGGGAATGTCGGAGACGACCGGGCCGAAGACGATGCAGAGCACCATCAGGAACACGCCGGCCAGGAAGGTCGACAGGCGGGTGCGGGCACCGGAGACCTTCACGTTGATCATCGTCTGGCCGATCATGGCGCAGCCGCCCATGCCGCCGAAGAAGCCGGTGACGATGTTCGCGACGCCCTGGCCGATGGACTCGCGGGTCTTGTTGGAGTGGGTGTCGGTGATCTCGTCGACCAGCTTGGCCGTCATCAGCGACTCCATCAGGCCGACCAGCGCCATCGCGAACGCGTACGGGGCGATCGTCGTCAGGGTGTCCATCGTGAACGGCACGTCCGGCAGCCCGGGCACCGGCAGGGAGGACGGCAGCGCGCCCTTGTCCCCCACGGTCGGAACCGCGATCCCCGCCGCGACGGTGATCACGGTCAGGATGACGATGGAGACGAGCGGCGCCGGGATCACGGTCGTGATCTTCGGGAGGAACACCATCAGTGCCAGACCGGCGGCGGCCAGCGGATAGACGGCCCACGGTACGTCCCGCAGCTCCGGCACCTGCGCCATGAAGACCAGGAGCGCGAGGGAGTTGACGAAGCCGACCATCACCGAGCGGGGAATGAACCGCATCAGCTTCCCCACCCCCAGCGCGCCGAGCGCAATCTGGAAGACGCCCGCCAGGACGACGGCGGCGACCAGGTAGCCCAATCCGTGCTCACGGTTCAGCGGTGCGATCACGAGCGCCACGGCGCCGGTCGCCGCCGATATCATCGCCCGCCGTCCGCCCACGACCGCGATCACCACGGCCATGGTGAACGAGGCGAACAGCCCGATCGCCGGATCCACACCGGCGATGATCGAGAACGAGATCGCCTCGGGGATCAACGCGAGCGCGACCACCAGGCCCGCCAAGACCTCGGTACGCCACACCTTCGGATCGGAGAGCCAGTCGGGACGCATGGCCCGCAGCCGCGCGACGGGCGACACGACGGAAGCAGAAGAAGGCAAGGAGACGGAACCTGTCGTACTCGGGCGCACCCCGCACCGGCGGGCCGGGGTGTACGGGAGGCGGGAGAGCCGGGCCGGCACTCCGCGGACGGCCCCGTGAAGAACGGCAATTCTACCTTCCGCGGGCTGCGGGCCAGCCGGGCGGGTGAAGCCGGCACCCGCCCGGGCCTCTGCGGGTGCCGGTCGTCGGCGCGGGCCTGAGGATGAGCCGAACACCCGCCCTGACCTCAGGAGTTTCGTCATGCTCGAACGCCAGCAGCTCCAGGACTGTGCACAGGTCACCTTCGTCCTGCCCACCGACACCCCGCCCGGCCCGGTCAGCGTCGTCGGTGACTTCAACGACTGGCAGCCCGGCGCCCACACCCTCGAACCCCGCAGCGACGGCACCCGCGCCGTCACCATCGCCCTGCCCGGCAGGAGCGTCCACTCCTTCAGGTACCTGGCCGCGGGCGACTACTGGTTCGACGAGGACCACGCCGACGGTCACGACGGAGCCAACAGCCGCCTGCACACCTGAACCGCCCTCCCGGAATCGGGCACGGGCCCGAGAGTGACCTCGGAGGGGTCGAGGCCGTTAGAGCTTCGCCGGAGCGGCACACCTACCCGGGCCGTTCCGCTCCGGCCCTGAGCGACGTGCCCCGCCGGCCGGGCCCGAGGTCACGCTCTCCACGGCGGCGAGGACCTCGTCGACACGGATCCGCAGCAGGCGCCGGTCGGGCGAGTCGGCGTGCGCGTCTCCCGGGCGCAGCGGGTCCCCGCCCGGCTCGGGATGCCACAGCACACGGTGGGGCCCGGCCGCGGGCGGGCCCCAGAGCCTCGGCGACACGGGTCCGAACAGGACGACGGAGGGGGTGCGGAGCGCGGACGCGAGGTGGGCGAGTCCGGTGTCGCCCACGACCACGCACCGTGCCCCGGCGACGAGGGCGCACAAGCGCCCGAACGGCACGTCGGCCGTCCCGCCCAGTACCGCGTCCGGCGGCAGACCGGCTTCGGCGGCGACGGAGTGTGCGAGGTGTCCTTCGGAGGCACCGGCGGTCACGACGACCCGGTGCCCCGCGCGGTGCAGCGCCGCCGCCACGGCCGCGAACCGCTCCGCCGGCCACTGGCGGGCCGCCGCGTCGGCGCCGGGATGGATGACGGTGGCACCGGGTGCGGGCGAGGGCTCCGGGGGTGGCGGGATGCGCAGGTCGCCGGGGTCGGCCGGAATCCCGTACCAGCGCAGCAGCCGGCACCAGCGGTCCCGCTCGTGCTCCTCGGGACGCCAGATCGGTCCGGGGATGCCGGGAGTGTGGTCGTGTCGGTAGGCGAGCAGCCGGTGGGGCCGCAGTCGCCGGAGCAGCAGGTGGCTGGGCGGGCCGTTGCCGTGCAGGTCGACGGCCACCTCGGGCGGCGGGCCGGGCCAGTCGAGGGAGGCGGGGACCTCGCGCCCGGGGGCCCGGGTGCCCAGGGTGCGGTCGACGAGGCCGGTGGCGGCCGCGGCACCTGCCAGCCGTTCGGGAGCGGCCAGGACGATCTCGTGGTCCGGCAGGTGGTGACGCAGGGCGCGGAGCGCCGGCACGGCCGTCAGAAGGTCTCCCAGACCCAGTGCGCGGAGCACGAGGACACGGGGCCGCGGGCCGGCGGGGCGCCGCCCACGGCCGGGCGCACCGGGGCCACCACGGCCTTCCGGGACTTCCGAGCCGTCCGGGACTTCCGGGTCTTCCGGGCCGTCCGGGTCTTCCGAGCCGGCCGGCTCTTCCGGGCTTTCCGCGTATCGGCTCATGCCCGCTCCTTCACAGTCCCGTGACTGTGGCGGCCGCCCTCGCCGCCCGGCCGGCCAGCATCGTGGTGGAGCGGCCCGCCAGGTAGGGCAGGACGACGGCCTGCCCGCCCCACTCCCGCAGCACGGCCGCCTCGGGAAGGTCGTCGACCGCGTAGTCGCCTCCCTTGACCCACACGTCCGGCCGCAGCTCCGTCAGGAGCGCGGCGGGTGTGTCCTCCTCGAAGGCCACGACGGCGTCGACGCTGCCGAGGGCACCGAGTACGCGCATGCGGTCCGCGAGGGGCGTCAGCGGTCTGCCGGGTCCCTTGAGGCGGGTGAGTGACGCGTCGGAGTTGACGCATACGATCAGGCAGTCGCCGATGCGCCGGGCGCTCTCCAGCAGCCCGACGTGGCCGGCGTGGAGCAGATCGAAGCATCCGCCGGTCGCGACGACGGTCCCGCCTCGGGCCCGGACGCTCCGGGCGAGGGCGAAGGCGTCCGACGGAAGGGTCTCGTCAGCGGCGGCCCGCGCGTGCCACAGGGCGGGATTGCCCGCGCCCCCGGCCGCCACGAAGGCGCACGCTTCGGCGACCGCCCGTTCCACGGCCTCCCCGGGCAGGGCCCCGTCGGCGAGGGCGGCGGCCGCGGTGGCGGCGAAGCAGTCGCCGGCTCCACAGGGGTCTCCGACGGCCCGGTAGGGCGGCGGGACGAGCATCGGCGTGTCCTGGCCCGGGCTCGTCAGCAGTACTCCGCGCTCGCCCAGCGTCACGGCGACCGACGCCGCCGCCCACCGCTCGGCGAGCTGCGCGCCGCGCAGGGCGTCGTCGCTCAGGGTGGTGCCGTCGCCGGGGCACAGGGCACGCGCCTCGGCGGCGTTGGGTGTCGCGAGTCGCGCTCCGGGTACCGGATCGTCGCCCTTGGGGTGGGGGTCCCACACCAGCGGTACCCGGTGGGCCGCGGCCGCGAGCTGCTCGCGTACGGCGTGTGCGGCGTGGCGGCCGTAGTCGGCGACGAGGACGGCCCCGGCCGACGCCAGCGCCTCGCGTACGGCGTCGTCCGGTGCGCCCGGCCGGCCGCCGCCCCGGTCGATCCTGACGAGCGGCCGCCCGCCCGCCATCACCCGGGTCTTGACGGGGAGTTCCCCGGTCAGGGGCAGTTCGACGAGCGTGACCCGGCCGCGCAGGGCACGCCGTACCGTCCGGCTGGCCTCGTCGTCGCCGAGCGCCGTGATCAGGACGACCTCGCGGCCTTCACGGGCTGCCAGGACCGCCGCGAGTCCGGCGCCGCCCGGACGGCACCGGTCCTCGGTGACGTCGACGACCGGGGCGGGGCCGTCGGGCGACAGACGCGTCGCGGAGCCTTCGATGTCCTGGTCGAGCAGGGCGTCCCCGACGACGACCAGCGGCCCGGGCGCGCTCACAGCGGCCTCGGGGCGGCGGCCATCGGCTGGTGGGTCCCGGTGGGCCGGCCCCGTGCCCGGCCGGCGGCCGCGTCGAAGTTCTCGCACAGCAGGTGGACGGCCACCAGGTGGGCTTCCTGGACGGTGGCGGTGCTCGACGCGTCGATGAACAGCGTCTCCTCGGCGATGTCGGCCAGCGGGCTGGGGGCTGGGCCGGTCATCGCCCAGACGTGCAGGCCGGCGCTGCGTGCCGTCGCGGCGGCGGCGATCAGGTTGGCACTGCGGCCGGACGTGGACAGCAGGAGGAGCACGTCTCCGCGGCGGCCGTGGGCGGACACCTGCCGGGCGAACACGTGCTCGTAGCCGTAGTCGTTGCCGATGGCGGTCAGGCTGGAGGTTTCGGCGTGCAGGGCGATGGCCGAGTACGCGGGCCGTTCCTTCCGGTAGCGGCCGACGAGTTCGGCTGTCAGGTGCTGGGCCTGGGCGGCGCTGCCGCCGTTCCCCGCGGCCAGCAGGCGGCCGCCCGCCGGCAGGATGGCGGCCAGCCGGTCGCCCCAGTGGGCCAGTCGGTCGAGGCCGTCACGGCGGAGCCGGTCCAGGGCGTCCTGGAGCGACTGGCAGTGCCGATGCGCGTCTTCCCTCATGTGGTGTTCGCTCATGACGGTCGGACAGGTCGCAGCAGGTCGGTGCGTCCGTGTCCGTGCCTCCTTCGGTCGTCGGCGGTGCGTGGTCGGTGCGTGGGGATCGGTGCCGGGTTCAGATCACCGCCGCGGCCGGCCGGGCGGCGAGTACCGAGCGGTACACCGCCTCGGTCGCCTCGGCGACGCTCGCCCAGCTGTAGCGGCTCAGCACGCGTTGGCGGCCCGCCGCCCCGCAGCTCAGACGCCGGGCCGGGTCGGCGAGCAGAGCGCTCACGGCGGCCGCGAGAGCCTCCGGGTCGCCGGGCGGCACCAGCCGGCCGGTGACGAAGTCGACGACGGTGTCGAGCTGGCCGCCCACCGCGCTGGCGACGACGGGCCTGCCACAGGCCATCGCCTCCAGCGGCACGATGCCGAACGGCTCGTAGTCCGCGGGGCACAGCACCACGTCGGCGCTCCGCAGGACGGTCGGAACCTCCGCGCTGGGCACGGCGCCCGTGAAGTGCACGCGGTCGGCGACCCCCGCTTCGTGGGCGATCGCGCGCAGGCGGCGCACCTCCAGGTCGTCGCCGGCGCGGTCCCCGGCCTGCCCGCCCACCACCACGAGTTCCGTGTCGGGCAGTGCGGCGAGGGCGGCGATCGACACGGCGGCGCCCTTGCGCGGGACCATGCGGCCCAGCTGCACGAGCCGGTGGCGGTGGGGACCGCGTTCGACCGCCGGGCCGTCCGGGGTGAACACCTCGGGGTCCACCCCGCACGGCACGATGTCGACGCGGTCGGGCGGGATCCCCATCCGGGCCAGCTCGGCGGCCTCGTCGCGGCAGGTGGCGACGATCCGGTGGGCGTGCAGACCGACCTGCCGCTCGCACGCGATCCGGGACGGGGGGCTGGTGTCGGCCCCGCCCTGGTGGCGCCGCTTGACCGTACCCAGCGCGTGGTAGGTGTGCAGCAGCGGCAGCCGCAGTTCCCGCGCGGCGGCCAGCGCGGCCAGCCCGGACATCCAGAAGTGGGAGTGCACGAGATCGGGGGGCTGCTCCTGCCACTGCCATGTCAGGTAGTGGCCGAACGCCGGCATGTGGGGCAGGAGTTCGTCCTTGGGAATGTGCCGGGCCGGACCGGCGGGCACGTGGTGCACCTCCACGCCCGCCCGCAGGCGCTTGCGCTGCGGCAGATCGCGGGCGTCCTTGCGGGTGTACACGGTGACGCGGTGGCCGCGGTCGGCGAGTGCCCGGGCCAGGGAGGCGACGTGCACGTTCTGTCCGCCGGCGTCCGCCCCGCCCATGGCCGCGAGCGGACTCGCATGTTCCGAGACGAGGGCGATCGACAGCCGGCCGGAAGCACGGCCGGCGGCATGCGGACTTGGCCTCATGAGCATGCCTCCGCCATCACCCGTTCCCAGTCGGCCAGGAAGCGTTTGAGCCCGTACCGTTCGAGAGCGGCCTGACGTCCCCGCGCACCGTCCTCGGCCGCGGCCTGCGGATCCTCCAGATAGCGGCGGGCGGCGCGCGCCAGCACCTCGGGGCGCGTCGAGAGGACCCCGGTGCCGGGCGGGACGGCCTCCACGGCCTCCGTCGTCGCCAGTGCGACCACGGGCATGCCGAGGTGCATCGCCTCCAGGAGGGACAGCCCGAGGGACGTCCACCGCACGGGGTGCAGGTAGAGCCTGCGCTGAGCCATCGCGGCGTGCAGTGCAGACTGGGGGAGGTCCGCGCTCCGGCAGCGGTCGGCGGGCACGCCCAGGTGGGCCGCGAGCCCTTCCGTGCGCATGCCGAACACGTCGAGGGGGACCGCCGCGGACAGTGCGGGCAGCAGATCGGTCCCGGTGTACCGGCCGCGGCGGACGGGCTCGTTGACGACGACCGCGGCCCGCGGAAGACGGCCGGTGTAGAGGTGGCCGGGATCGACGATCCCGTGCTCGATCACCTCGGTGCGGGTGGAGCCGTTCTCCCAGAAGAGCCTGTTGAAGTGCGTGACGTGGACGAGCGTCAGGTCGTCGCGGTCCGCGTACGGATGCCTGGTCGCCGGGACGTTGCCGGCCGGGGCGTTGTGCTCCAGGTAGACGGCGGGCAGGTCCCGGCCGGGGCGGCGTCCTCCCAGCCACCGCGCGGCGAGCTCCAGCTCGTGCGGGCGCTGGAGGATCACGAGGTCCACGGGGGTGTCCCGAAGGTGCTCGGGGGTGACCTCGCGCACGGAATCGGGCCAGGAGAAGGTGCGGGCGCGTCCCAGTCCGTCCGGGTCCCGGCCCGGGGTCACGGGGACCAGACAGGTGTGCGGCCCCTGGACGAACGCCGTTGTCCACGACCCGTGCACGTGCCACAGCAGGATGTTCATACGCTCGCTCCTTGCTCCGATTCCGTTGGGTCGTCCGCGGCGGCCGCCGTGGGCACCGTGCGGCCGCCGAGCCGGGCCACGGCCCTGAGGACCTCCGCGTCCGGGACACCGTCGAGACAGGGGTGTCCGCGCACGGGGCAGCGCCGTGCCCGGGTGTCGCGGCACGGTGCCTCCTGGTCCCCCAGCAGAACGTGCGGTACCCCGTACGGGCGCCAGCGCTCGGCCGGTACGACCGGGGCGAACAGGCAGGCCACCGGGGTTCCGACGGCGGCGGCGAGGTGTGCGGGGCCGGTGTTGCCCACCACGGCGACATCGGCCCCGGCCAGTACGCCCGCCAGGCACCGCAGGTCGCCCGTGGCCCCGCCGAGGTCGAGCGCGTGGCGGCCGGCGACGTGGGCGGTCAGCTCCCGTTCCGCCGGGCCGCCCGTCACGACGACCCGGTGTCCGGCGGCGCTCAGGGCCGCGCAGGCCCGGGCCGCGCGCGCGGGACTCCACGCGCGGGCCGGGACCGCGGCTCCGGGGTGCAGCACGACGTACGGGGCGGGACCGGTCAGGCCGGTGGTGTCGGGCGGATCGGTGACGCGCAGGGTGCCCGTGTCGCCCGGCGGGAGGGGGAAGCCCGCGTCGGCGGCGAGATCCAGCGCGGCCCGTGCCTCGTGGCGGTGCGGGGCCCGGTGGTGGCGCAGGTCGAGGAGTGCGCCGGGGTAGTCCTCGCAGTCGGCCGCCGTCCACGCCACCCCGGCGAGCCTGAGCAGCAGGGCCGCCGGAAGCGGGTTCTGGTGGTGGGAGACCAGGATGAGCGCCCGGTCGAAGCGTGCGGCGGCCACCGTGGCGGCGAGCTCCAGCCAGGCCTGCTCGGAAAACGGCGCGGGCTCCAGCCCGACCCAGGGGGCGTCGTACACCAGGACGTCGTCGACGCCGGGCAGCAGCCGGCCCGCGGGTGCGCCTTGCGGACCGCACAGCAGCGCGGTGTACGAGGAGCCCGCCGCGACGGCCCGTACCGCGGGGCCGGCCAGCAGGACGTCGCCCGCGCTGTCCAGCCGGACGACGAGGGTGCGCGGCTGACTCACCGCACGCCGCCCGGGGTCCGGGGACACCCCGCACTCGCCGCTCCGGCCCACAGGGCCAGGCGTACGGCCGCCATCAGGTCGGGGGCCGACTCCGGTGCCCGCCGGACCTCTTCGGGGCGGGTGAGGGCGGTGGGCACCAGTACTCCGCGGGCCCCGGCGGCGCGGGCGGCTTCCATGTCGGCGCCGATGTCTCCGATGACCACGGTCCGGCCGGGCGGTACGCCGAGCCGTGCGCAGGCGGCGAGGACCAGGGCGGGGGCGGGCTTGCGGCAGCCGCACCCGTCGTGGGGGCCGTGCGGGCAGACCGCCCAGACGGAGAACGGCCCGATGAGGGCGTCCACCCGCTCGCGCACGGCTTCGACCTGGCGGCGGGTCAGCAGCCCGCGGGCCACGCCCGACTGGTTGCTGACCACTCCGACCGGGATGCCGAGGGCGGTGACCGCGGCCACTGCGGCCCGGGCCGAAGCCATGGGCACCACACGGGCGGGATCGCCGTTGTACGGGACGTCGACGACCAGGGTGCCGTCGCGGTCGAAGAGCACGGCGGCGGGCAGCCCCCGGTCGCCGCTGCCGGCGGGTGCGGGGCGCGGCCCCGGCGCCGCGGCGCGCGCGGGTCCGTCGAACAGCCACGGGCCGTCGTCGAACGCCCCGGGCCGCGCACCGGCCGGGTGGGGAGGGCCGGTCATGCCCGGACCCGCGCTGCGGCGGCCGCGTCCGGCGCGTCCGCGTGCCGGGGTGGACGGGCCGACGTCGCCAGCGGAGCGGCGCGGCGGTGCACGAACAGGCCCCTGAGCCAGTGCCAGGTGGCCGCCGGGGGGATCAGCGCACTCGTCACCGCCATGGTGGAGACCTCCCGGCGGGTCCGCGGTCCCGGCGCGATCCGGGCCGCGGCGAACTCCGCGCAGCCGACGAGCCAGCCGGCTGCGCACAGGGCGGCGGGGCGGTGCCGGCGCAGCACGGCGCAGCCGAGGGCCCCCACGGCCGCCCCGGTGACGAGGAGGTGCCGGGGCAGGCGCCCGCGCGGAGCCGCGGCGCGACCCCACCAGTCGCGGCCGTGCAGCCGGGTCATGAGCACGTCGTCGGCGTTGCCCGCCTGCTGGCGCAGGGAGACCCAGCGGTCCGCGGGCCGGACGGGGTGCGTGGTGCGGCGGCTGCCCGCGGCCAGGGTCCAGCCCGCGTCGAGCACGCGGAGCGCGAGGTCCGCGTCCTCCCGGAAGGCGCGGCCGAAGCGTTCGTCGAAGCCGCCGACGCTCTCCAGGGCCTCCCGGCGGTACGCCATGTCCGCGGTGATCCAGCGGGCGGTGGCCAGGCCCGCCGTGCCGCGTTCCCAGTCGGTGGGCCTGCGATCGGGCGGGAGGGGCACGGTGATGCGGGCCGTGACGCCCGCCGTACGGCCGGACGCGGTGGCCAGGTCGCGCGCCAGCGCCTCGCACCAGTCGGCGCCGGGGACGACGTCGTCGTCGAGGAAGGCGATCCATTCCACGGCACCCGCCGTGCGTGCCCCCGTATTGCGGGCGGCGGCAGGACCGCGGCCACCCCCGGACACCACGGTGGTGACGGCTCTCAGCTCGTCGGGGACCTGGGCGTGCACGGAGCCGCCGCTGCCCGGACGCTGGTCGTCCACGATGACGATCGCGGCGGGTTTCGGCCCGGCGGCCCGCGCCAGCGCCGTCAGGCAGGTGTGCAGGCTGGGGCGGCCGAGTGTGGGGATCACGACCGCGTACTCGGGCACCGTGGTGGCGCCGACGTGTCGCGTGGTCCCGGTCCTCCCGGTCATCGTGACCACTCGTCCTCGCCCTGGCGGAAGAAGGCGCCGCGCCGGACCGCGTAGGGGCCGATGGCCAGGAGGTCCACCGGCGAGGAGCCGAAGCACTCCAGTGCCTCGCGGGGGTCGTCGACCATGGGCCGACCCGCCGTGTTGAGGCTCGTGTTGACGACGACGGGCAGCCCGGTCAGCTGCTCGAAGGAACCGAGCATGCGGGCCACGAGCGGTTCGGAGGCGGGGTCGACGGTCTGGATCCGGGCCGTTCCGTCCACGTGCACGACGGCCGGGATGCGCTCGCGCCACTGCGGCGCCACGTCGTGGACGAAGAGCATGTAGGGGCTGGGGATCGGGCCGTCGAAGATCTCCGCCGCCCGGTCGGCCAGCACCATCGGGGCGACCGGCCGGAACTGCTCGCGGCCCTTGACGTCGTTGAGGCGTTCGAGGTTGCCCGCGTGGCCGGGGTGCGCCAGCAGCGAGCGGTGTCCCAGAGCGCGCGGCCCGTACTCCGAACGCCCTTGGAACCAGGCCACGATGGCGTTGTCGGCCAGCGCCCGTGCCACGGTCTCCGCGATGTCGGGCGGGCGGTCGAAGGGGACGGCCGCCGTCTTGAGGAACGCGCCGAGTTCCGCGTCGGACCAGTCGCGGCCCAGGTCGGCGCCGGCCATGGGCTCCACTTCCTCACCGGAGCCGGCCGCGAGCAACAGGGCTCCGCCCAGGGCCGTTCCGGCGTCGCCGGCGGCGGGCTGGACCCACACGCGGGAGAAGGGGCCCTCACGCGCGATGCGGGAGTTGGCAACGCAGTTGAGCGCGACTCCCCCGGCGAGGGTCAGCAGTTCGTCGTGCGTCTGGCCGTGGAGCCAGCGCGCGAGGTCGAGCATCGTCTCCTCCAGGACGGCCTGGGCACTGGCGGCGACGTCCGCGTGGTCCTGGGTCCAGGGCTCCTCGGGGCCGCGCGGGGCGCACAGTTCGTGCCAGGGGACGCCGGTGGCGTGGAAGCCGCCGTCACCCGTGGGGTAGACGTGACGGCGCAGCTCGGCCAGCATGCGGGGCCTGCCGTGCGAGGCCAGCGCCATGACCTTGAACTCGTCCGAGGACCGCAGGAAGCCGAGGTGTCCGGTGAGTTCCTCGTAGACCAGGCCGAGGGAGTGCGGAAGGTCCTGCGCGTGCAGCGGTTCCATCCGGTCCCCTACCCGACGGGCCGCGAGGTGGGAGGCGCGTTCGCCCCGTCCGTCCAGGACCAGGACGGAGGAGGTCTGCGCATCGTCGGCGGCGAAGGCGCCCGAGGCGGCGTGGGCCATGTGGTGCGGAACGAAGCGGACGATGCCCGGGTCGAGGCCCGGGAGGGCCGTTGCGAGGAATCCGGGCGCTTGGCGTGCGTAGGTCAGGCGCAGGTGGTCCCAGGGG
The DNA here is from genome assembly GCF_040689505.1 of Streptomyces sp. NPDC051211. Classification (NCBI taxonomy): domain Bacteria; kingdom Bacillati; phylum Actinomycetota; class Actinomycetes; order Kitasatosporales; family Streptomycetaceae; genus Streptomyces; species Streptomyces sp. NPDC051211. The sequence continues at coordinate 200,599 of NZ_JBFBAV010000001.1, read as the reverse complement.
TCGTCGAGCCCCATGATGTGCGCGGCCCGGGCGAGCTCCGGGTCGAAGGAGTAGGCCACGGCGTCGAGGTCCTGAGGGCGCAGACCGGCCCGTTTCAGACACCAGGCGGCGGCCTGCTCCGGCATTTCCCATGCCGAGAACGGCACCGGCCGTTTGCCGTGCTTGCGTCGGGAGAATCGTTCCTCTTCCGCAGCCGCCACGGTTCGTCCGTCGACGACGACCGCCGCCGCCGGATCGTGGAACAGAGCGTTGATCCCGAGAATGCGCATGAGGGGACAGGCCTTTCGGTGAGCGTCGCACCGAGCCCCGCGGGGGGCTCCGAAGGGTCGCGGGGGACTCGGCCCGGCGGCCGTGGACAGTGGCCGTGGACCAGTGACCGTGGGCAGTGGCCGTGGACCAGTCGGCCGTGGATCAGTCGGCGGTGTGCTCGCGGTACCAGGCGATGGTCCGCCGCAGGCCCTCTTCGGCCGTCACCACCGGCTCCCAGCCGAGCTTGTCGCGCGCCAGGGTGATGTCCGGGCAGCGCACCGCAGGGTCGTCGGTCGGACGCTCGATGTAGCGGATCTCGGACGGGGAGCCGGTGAGCCGGATGATCCAGCGGGCGAGCTCCAGCATCGTGATCTCGGTCGGGTTGCCGATGTTGACGGGGCCGCGCATGCCGTCGGCCGCCGCGGCCAGGATGCCTCGTACGGTGTCGTCCACGTAGCAGAGCGAACGGGTCTGCAGGCCGTCGCCGGTGACGGTGAGCGGCTCGCCGGCCAGTGCCTGCCGGATGAAGGTGGGGACGGCGCGGCCGTCGTAGCCGCGCATCCGCGGCCCGTAGGTGTTGAACAGGCGCACGATGCCCGTGTCGGTGCCGTGTACGCCCGCCTCGGCCGTGGTCAGCGCCTCGCCGAAGCGCTTGGCCTCGTCGTAGACGCTCCGCGGACCCACCGGGTTGACGTTGCCCCAGTAGCGCTCGCTCTGCGGATGCTCCTGCGGATCGCCGTACACCTCGGACGTGGACGCGAGCAGGAAGCGGGCGTCGGCTCCGTGGGCGAGGGCCAGGGCGTTGCGCGTACCGAGGCTGCCCGTCTCCAGGGTGTGCAGGGGCAGCCGGAGGTAGTCGGCGGGCGAGGCGGGCGAGGCGAAGTGCAGGACGAGGTCGGGGGGCCTGGTGACGTCGAACGGCTGTGAGACGTCGGCCTCTTGGAAGACGAAGCCCGGCCGGTCCAGCAGATGCCGGATGTTCTCGCGCCGCCCGGTGCTGAAGTCGTCCACGCACGTGACGTCGGTCCCGGCGTCCATCAGGGCGGTGCACAGGTGGGAGCCGACGAAACCGGAGCCACCGGTGACGACCGCGTGCTCCCACCGGCGCGGGACGGTGCTGTCCATGGGGAATCTCCTCTGACGCAGCGGAACTCGGAGTCCCGCCCCAAGGGTTCGTCCGGAGGACGGACGGGCCGCCCGGGGGGCGGGGCAGCCGGTCGGGGGACGCGGCCGGAGCGTGGACGGGTCCAGCCTCTTGGCGCCCGCCGGGGTCGGCACCCGGGGACGGGCATTGGGGTGAAACACGGAGCGTGAGCGCGCGGGCCGACTCGGGCGCCGCCGGGCGCTGAACGGTGCGAACGGTGCGAACGGTGCGAACGGGCATCACGCCGGTGCTGCCGCGGTCGTCGTCTTGGTCTCAGGGCCAGGACGGCTCCGTGCGGGGCACCACCACCAGCTCGGACACCGCGCTCCCGGCCGGCACGGACAGCGCGTACAGCACCGTGTCGGCGACCACTTCGGGGCTCTGGAGCATCGAGACGTCGGCGTCCGGGAACCGCTCCATGATGAACGGCGTTTCCATGCCGCCCGCGATGATGCCGGTGATGCCGATGCCGGGGCAGTCCCGCTGGGCTTCCTTGAAGAGGGTGTGCGTGAAGGCGCGAAGACCGGACTTGCTCGCCGAGTAGGGTCCGGCCTCGGTCCACGTCCGGTTCGCCGCCGTCGAAAGGATGTTGACGATGTGCCCTCCGCCTTGCGCGACCATGCGCCGGTAGACCTCCAGGCACAGGTACATCGGCCCGAGGAGGTTGGTCGTGACCACCCGGGTCACCTCGTCCGCCGTCAGGTGCTCGATCGCCTTCGAGACGTCCACGGCCGCGTTGTTGACGAGGATGTCCACGCTCTGGCCCGTCTCCTCCAGGTCCCCCACGACGGCCGCCACCGCCTCGGGATCGCAGACGTCCATCCTGACGAACCGGGCGCGGGCCCCGGATGCCTCCAGCCGGGCGCACAGCTCTTCCGCCAGGTCCTTGCGTACGTCCGCGACCAGCACGGAGGCGCCGGCCTCGGCCAGTCTCCGGGAGATCGCGGCGCCCAGGCCCCGGGCCCCGCCGGTGACCAGGGCCTGCCTGCCCCGGAGGTCTCCATACACGACGCCGCTCATCGCATCACCGTTCCTCGGTCGTGGGCGCGGCGACGGCCGCCGCCGCCCGCTTACCCACTGTGGGGAGCCGAGGGGCTGCGGGCATGCCGGATTACGCCACCTCGACGCGTGCCCGTCCGGCCGGCCGCCGGACCGCGCGTGCGACGGCACCGGCTCAGCCCCGTGTACGGGCCTTTCGGAGGAAGCCGCGGCCACCTGCCGCCTCGACCGGCGTCCGGTCCGCGCGGGCCCCACTGGCGCCCTGGCCACGCCCCGCCTGCGCCCGCGCGCCGAGGGTGCGGCGCAGGGCGGCGGTCGCGGCGGGCCGCCCGCCGGCGGGCCTCGGCGCATGCGCGGCCTCGATGCGGTCCACGAGGTCCAGCAGCCGCTGCGGCTGCCGGCACCAGTTGTAGGTGAAGAACGCGGTGTCCCGGACCTGGAGGTAGTGGGCGAGGGCCAGCATGCAGTTCATGCCCGTGACGTCCATGAACGAGACGCGCTGCATGTCGCAGACCACCACCGCCACATGGGAGTCGAGACGGTCCCGCACCCGTGCGAAGACGGGCTCGGCCTCGATGTCCAGCTCACCGACGGGGGCCAGGTGCAGGGTCGGCCCGTAGCGCCGTACCGCGACGTGGAAGTCGGGTTCCATGCGTCTCACCTCCCCGGGAAGGGGCCGTTGCACCGACGCCGGCGACGGGCCCGGCTTCACCTCCGATACTGACCCCAAGGATCCGGGCCCGGCAAGCCGCCTCCGGCCAGGCTTCCCGCGCCGGACTGCCCCTGCCGGAATCAGCAGGGGACGCGCACGTGGACCGTCTTTCCACCCTCCCGGTGCCGGATGGCCACGTCGGAGCCGAGCCGGTTGACCAGGTTCCACCCCCACCCGCCTCCGCCCCGGTCGTCCGGCCGCCTGGGACGCGGTTCGGCGGTGCTGAAGTCGGTGACGTCTATGCCGATGCCGTCCTCGTCGAACTCGAGATCCAGCGAGCAGTCGCCGTCCGTGTGGCGCACCGCGTTGGTGACGAGCTCACTGACCAGCAGCAGCGTGGTGTCCACGACCGCGGGTTCCACCGACTCGCCGGCGTACAGAGCAGTGTCGAAGAGACGCCGGGCGGCCCGGCGGGAATCAGCGGCTGCCGTCGGCCGGTGCAGGTCGAAGTGCCGCTGGAGATGGAGAGTCATCGGTGCTCTCCCTTGCATGTGGGCATGGGCGAAACTGCCGCTTTCCAGATGCTGCGGCTGCCCACTCGGGCGCCACCCATGCCTCGATGGCGGGGAAATACCCGGGCCAGTCCGCCGAGGGAGAGCAGAGCCGCCGTGCCGGCCTCCGCCGCGGGGAGCGCGAAGGCCCGTACGCCGAGCGCGTGCGGGCGCCGGTCAGGGGCGGCGCCAGCCGTCGTGGTCCAGGTGCGAACCCGCCATGGGACCCATCCGCAGCATTCCTCCGTCGACCGTCCAGGACGCCCCGGTCACGTACGACGCGTCCGGGCCCGCCAGGAAGGCGACCACGGCCGCCACCTCGCGCGCGTCGCCGGGGCGGCCGACCGGAATGCCGGGCCTGGCCTCCTTGCGGACGTCCCGGTCCTCCTGGCCGGTCATCGGGGTGGCGATCTCCCCGGGCGCGACGGCGTTCACGGTGATCCCGTGCTCGGCCAGTTCGAGTGCCATCACCTGCGTCAGCAGGCCCAGGCCGCCCTTGGCCGCGCAGTACGGCGCGGCTCCCACGCGCGGCTGGTGCTCGTGCACCGAGGTGATGTTGACGATCCGGCCGCCGCGGCCCTGGCGGATCATCCGCCGTGCCGCCCGCTGGCTGCAGAGCAGCGGGCCGACGAGGTCGACGTCGAGGACCTCTCGTACGGTGTCGAGCTCCAGGTCGAGGAAGGGCGTGGCCGTACCGGTCCCCGCGTTGTTGACCAGGACGTCGATGCCTCCGAGTTCTTCGGCCAGCTCGTCGATGACGTCCGCGGCGGCCGGCAGGCGTGTGAGGTCGAGTCCGGCCACCACCGCGCGGCGCCCGCAGGCCCGTACCTCCTCGGCGGTCTCCTGCGCTCCCCGCTCGTCGCGGTGCCAGGTGATGCCGATGTCGGCGCCCGCTTCGGCGAGCCGGACCGCGACGGCCCGTCCGATGCCCGAGTCCGAGCCGGTGACCACGGCGGACCTGGGCGTGAAGTCAAAGGGAGTGGTCATGTGCGAATCCTTCGTTCTGATCGGTTGGGACGGCCTCCCCACGCCGGACGGCTACCCGGAACCGCCGTGATCATCCGGGGCGTCCGTGCTGTGCGGGGGGTGTTTTCGACCGGCACCGGGGGGCAGGCGCAGGGCCTGACCGGAGCGGGGGGCAGGCCACCTACCCAGGAGTCGCCATGAAGGCCCTGACCTGGCACGGCAAACGCGACGTACGCGTCGACACCGTGCCCGACCCCGTGATCAAAGACCCCACGGACGTGATCGTGAAGATCACCACGACCGGCCTGTGCGGCTCTGACCTGCACCTCTACGAGGTCCTCGGTCCCTTCCTCGACGCCGGAGACATCCTCGGGCACGAACCCATGGGCATCGTGGAGGAAGTCGGCTCCGAGGTCACCCGCGTGCGGCCCGGCGACCGGGTCGTCATCCCGTTCAACATCTCCTGCGGTACCTGCCACATGTGCAACCATGGCCTGCACTCCCAGTGCGAGACCACACAGGTCCACGAACACGGCAGTGGTGCAGCCCTCTTCGGCTACACCAAGCTCTACGGACAGGTCCCCGGCGGCCAGGCCGAATACCTCCGCGTCCCCTTCGGCAACACCCTGCCCATCCCCGTGCCGAACGACGGACCCGACGACCGCTTCGTGTACCTCTCCGACGTCCTGCCCACCGCCTGGCAGGCCGTGGAGTACGCCGCGGTCCCACCCGGCGGCACCGTCGCCGTACTCGGCCTGGGGCCCATCGGAGACATGGCCACCCGCATCGCCGCACACCGCGGAGCGGGGCTCGTCATCGGCATCGACCTCGTCCCCGATCGGCTGCGCCGCGCCGCCGCACACGGCGTCCACGCCCTCGACCTCGACACCTACGGCGCGGACATCGTCGACGAGGTGCGGGCGCTGACCGACGGACGCGGCCCGGACTCCGTCATCGACGCCGTCGGCATGGAAGCGCACGGTGCACCCGTGGCCAAGGGTGCCCAGCATCTGACCACCATGCTGCCGGACGCCCTGGCCGCCAGGATGATGCAGCGATTCGGCGTGGACCGCCTCTCCGCGCTCCATCTCGCCATCGACCTCGTACGCCGGGGCGGCACCATCTCCCTGGCCGGCGTGTACGGGGGCATGGCCGACCCGATGCCCCTGCTGACCATGTTCGACAAGCAGATCCAGCTGCGCATGGGCCAGGCCAACGTGTGGCGCTGGGTCGGCGACCTGCTGCCACTGCTCACGGACGGCGACCCGCTCGGCGTGGACGATTTCGCCACCCACCGCCTGCCTCTCGCCGAGGCCCCCCAGGCGTACGAAATGTTCCAGAAGAAGCAGGACGGCGCGGTCAAGGTCCTGTTCAAACCCTGACCGGGCTCCGGTGCTCCGTGGTCAGCCCTCGACCCCGGTCGCCGTGTGGGGGGAGCCGACCGGCTTGGACTCGGGCGATCCCCGCTGGCGCAGGTAGACGGACAGGATGACCATGGCGGCCACGGCCAGGAGCTCCGACTGCCAGTTCTGCAAGGTCCTGCTCCAGAAATCCGGCGAGGCCACATAGGCACCCCATCCGACGGGGTCCTGGAGTTGCCGCAGCTGCTGCTCGCCGTACGCGGCCACGCCCGAGATCGACTGGGCCAGCCAGGACAGCACGAACAGGGCTCCCATGACCAGGCCCAGCGAGCGCGAGTACACCCGCTGCCGCCAGTCCTTCGTACCGGCCCAGCGCGGCGACTCCTCGCTCGCGTGATCACCCATCCGCTGCTCGCGGTCGGACTCGGTACCGATCTTGTGGAGCTTCTTGGACTCCGGTGACCCCCGCTGGACCAGCCACACGGTGCCGAAGATGAACAGGAAGAACTGGAGGAACTCCGACTGCCAGTTCTCGGTGACGTCCACGGCGAAGTCCGAGGACATCACGTACTCGCCCAGGCCGATCCGCTGAAGACCGTCGTCGGTGAGCTGCCCGTTGAACTCGGCCTGCCCGGCCAGCGCCTGTCCCAGCAGGACCAGCAGGAACGCCGTGCCGAAGGCGAGGGTGAGACTGTTGTCCCGCCAGAAACTCCCGTGCTCCCGGCGCCCTTGCCCGCTTCCGCTCATCGGTACATCGCTCCGATCGCGATGAAGTACCCCAGCCCGCCCACGATCACGACCAGGCAGGCAACGAAGAGACCCCGCATGCTCAGCCGCCCTTCACGAGGCACTGGTACGGCTTGTCCTGCTGCGGCGTGCACCCTGCCGCGACCACCCTCCATCCCCCGCTGAACCGCGAAAGGAACAGCGTCTCGCCTTCGGCGCGGATCAGGGCCTGGCGCCCGTAGACCTCTGCGCCGTTCACCGCCCCCGGCGTCGGCAGCTCCTGGCCCTCCAGTGCCTGGGCGCACGACTGCTTTTCGTCCTCTTCCAGTTGCGCGCGGGTCTCGGGGGCCAGCAGGTCGCACGCTGCCCCGTAGTCCCGGGAAGCGAGCGCCTGCTCGAAGGCACGGCCGGCGTCCCGGGCACCGTTCACGCGCGCCCCGGCCGCCCCGCAGCCCGACAGGAACACCCCCAGCACCGCTGCCAGGGCTCCGGCGCCGGCCGTCCGCAGAGCCGCACGGGTCGGGGGGGTCGGGCGGGTCGGGCGGGCTCCCGGTGTCATCGGCTGTCGGCGCTGGGCACGACCAGTGGATCCCGCGGCGCCTTCGGCTTCTCGGCTTCCAGCTGCTCACCGAGCTCGGTGAGCCGGTTGCGTCCCATGGCCTTGCGGACGTCGGGGAACCACTCCTTCTCCTCTTCCTCCACGTGGTGGCGGACGTTCTCCATCAACACGCTCATCTTCGCCTTGAACCGTTCGTCGGCCGCGTCCATCCCTTTGATCTCCGACAGCATCCACACGACCGCATGGTGCTCCTCGATGCTCTCCAGGATGTGGTCGGTGGTGTCCGGCGCGGCCTCGCGGGCAGCGGGGTAGAAGATCTGCTCCTCGATCCAGGCGTGGACGGTCAGCTCCTCGACGACCCGGTCGGCGATCCTCCGCCGTTCGTCCGTGTCCTCGTCCCCGGTCTTCTCGAACTGCTTGAACAGCTTCTCGACCGTCTTGTGGTCGTCTCGCAGGAGCACGATCGCGTCCATGTACATCCTCCAAGCAGCTCGGACCGGTGGGAAACAGCGCATTCCACGCATTTCCCTACCCGAGGGCAGCGCTCCCTACCGCCGGAAGGGAGCGCTGCCGCCCAAGTGGACCAGTCTGCGGCGGTGCCCGGTCAGGGCCGTCGGCAGGTGCCGTCGCAGGGCCGCCCGGGCCGCGTTGGCTCCCGGCGCGCCGTGGACACCGCCGCCCGGATGGGCGGACGCCGATGCGAGGAAGAGGCCCTTGACCGGTGTTTCGGGGCGTCCCGTGCCGGGGACGGGCCGGAAGACCAGCTGCTGGTGCAGGGCGGCCGTGCCGCCGTTGAGGGCGCCGCCCCGCAGGTTGGCGTCCATGGCCTCCATGGTGGGCGGGGCCAGGATCCGGCGCCGGATGATGCTCGCGCGGAAGCCGGGGGCATGGCGCTCGACGACCTCCTCCATGCGGTCGGCCATCACCGCGCTCTCGCTGCCGTCCCAGCGTCCGGTCAGACCCTGGCCGCCCGCGTCGCCCTTGATGCGGTGCGGCAGGTGCGTGTAGGCCCAGGCGGACTCGGTCCCCGCCGGTGACCGGGTGGCGTCGGCCGCGGTCATCTGACCGAAAATCAGGAACGGATCCTCGGGTACGAGTCCCATGGCGATGCGGGCGGCGAAGGCGGTCAGGCCGTCGATGCCGTCGGCCAGGTGGACGGTGCCGGCGGTCGCGGCCTCCGGGGCGGTCCAGGGCACGCGGCGGTCCAGGGCCCAGTCCACCTTGAAGGTGGCGAAGTCCCACTCGAAGCGCCGCAGGCTCCGCAGGAGCCCGTCGGGCAGGTGTTCCTCGCCGACCAGGGACCCGTACAGCGCCGGGGCCGATACGTCGGCCAGGACGGCCCGCCCGGCCGGCACCCGCTCCCCGAAGGCGGTCACCACCCCGACGGCACGGCCGCCGCGCACGCCGACTTCGACGACCGGCGTGGAGCAGCGCACTGCACCGCCCCGGCGCTCCAGCCGCCGCACCAGGGCGGCCGTGAACTCGCCGGCGCCGCCGGCGGGGACGGGGAAACCGTGGTGCTGGCCGAGCATCGACATGAGCCATCCGTATCCGCCGCTGCCGGCCGCCTCCGGCGGAAGGTCGGCGTGCAGGGCGTTGCCCGCGAGGAGGAGGGCCCCCGCTTCGGCGTGGAACTCCTCCTCGCCCAGCCGTCGTACGGGCAACAGCAGCCGCCGTACGAGCCCCAGCCCGCCCGCCCTGCGGACTCCGCCCAGGAGGCGGACTGCGGGACGAACGGGTGGGAAGGGCGTGAACAGGCCGCGGACGATGTCGGGGCCGAGCCGTTCCCAGACCGCGCACAGGTTCGTCCAGGCCGCCCCGTCCCCGGGCGCGAACTCCTCCAGCCCGGCGGCGGTGTCGTGCGGGAGCCGGTCCAGCACTGCGCACCGGCCGTCAGCCATCGGGTGCGCGAGCACCCGCGGGGCGTGGCTCCAGACGAGGCCCTCGCGCTCCAGGCCGAGGGAGGCGATGACGGGCGACGCGGCGGCCAGCGGGTAGAAGGCGCTGAACAGGTCGCTGACGTAGTCGGGGTGCACGCCGCGGTCGCTGCGTACAGCGCCGCCCGGTTCGGGCTGTGCCTCGAGCACCTCGACGCTCCAGCCCGCATCGGCGAGGAGGTTGGCGGCGACCAGACCGTTGGGCCCGGCTCCGATCACCACGGCGTCCGACATCGCGCCTCCTTCCTCATGGAACCCGTTGTCATGGGCCCCGTTGTCATGACACCCGTTCGTGTTCGCCGGCTCCGGCGGACTCCTCCACCACGTTCGCGAGCCGCCTGAGCATGTCGCGGTGGCGCAGCTGGATGAGTGCGTCGAGCGCAGCGTTGTGCAGGGCGCCGCCGATCCCGCGGAGCGGGTGCTCGTCCACGATGACCAGGGATTCCTCGCCCCAGGGGCGGATCTCGATCGCCACCCGGGCCGTCCCGACGGGACCACCGTCGACTTCCAGCTCGAGTTCGTCGGGGGCGTTCACCCGCCGGACGACGGTGGCGCCGGAAGCCGTCCACGGCCCGATCCGGACGGTGTACTCGAGGGCGGAGCCGAGCTCGGGCCACAGGCCGCGGGCGACGCGCGAATCGCTGGTGCCGACCACCCAGTCGGAGTAGCGCGAGCCGTCGGCGAGCACGGCCCACACCTGGCGCGGTGCGGCGTGGATCAGTTGGTGTCGTACGGCCATGGTTCCTCCCCAGGGCGCAGGGATGGGTTCTGGTCCGGAAGTTCCGGAGGTCCCGGAAGTTCCGTCGTACCGCTTTGGGGGGCAGCGGCAGCGGCAGCGCCGCCGGGCCCCAGGAGGCCGGTGGGCGGCAGGGGGCCGTCCCGGCGGGCGGCGAGCACCTGCCGGGAGCGGTGCGCGACGACCGACGGCAGGCAGGCACGCGCCGCTTGTGCGCCGCGCAGCCAGGGCGGGGCGTAGATGTGTGCCGACCGGTGTTCGATGCCGCGGACCATGGAGCGGACGAAGGGGGCCGTGTCGTGGACGGCGGAGGCGGGCCAGGGCAGGTGGGCCCGCAGCTCGCGGAAGACCGCGGTCCTGTCGCCTTCGCGGATCATGCCGGTGTCGGCCCAGCTCAGGTAGGCGATGCCGACTCCTACGCCCCGGTGTGCGACCTCGGCGCGCAGCGCGTGCGCGAAGGCTTCCGCGCCGGCCTTCGAGGCGCAGTAGGCCGTGAGGAGCGGCGCGGGTGCCAGGGCCGCCAGGGAGCACACCTGGAGGTAGTAGCCGCGGGTGCGCAGCAGACCGGGCAGGAAGCAGCGCGCCGTCAGGGCGCTGCCGACGAGGTTGATGTCGATCACCCGCCGCCAGGTCCGGAGGTCGCACTCCAGCAGCGGGCCTCCGAGAGCCACACCGGCATTGGCGACGACCACGGAGGGCTCGCCCAGGGTGTGCCGCACGGCTTCGGCGGCCGCCGCGAGCGCGTCCGCGTCGGTCACGTCGGCGTGCCAGTGGGCCGCCGGGCCGGGCAGCTCCGCGGCCAGCCGGGCCAGCCGTTCCCCTTCGAGGCCGACCAGCGCGAGCCGGGCGCCGCGCCGGGACATCGCGTAGGCCAAGCCCTCGCCGAGGCCGCGCGCGGAACCGGTGACCACGGCGACCCGGCCCTGCAGGGGTCCGGAGTCGTCCGTGCGGTACCGCCGGACGCGGGTTCTCATGGCGGGGCGTCTGCCCGTCCGGCCGACTCCTACACACGCGGCACCGCGCCGCACCGGCCACCGGGGCTCACCGGCGCCCCGACGGACCGGGCCCCCTGGCCGGGCGGCGTTGAACGACCGATGTCGCGGATGGCGGCACGAAGGCCAGGGCCGGCTCCGCCGTCCGTCGGTCAGCGGGCGGCACCGCTGAGATCCGCCGGCGGCAGGGTGGCCATCGCCCAGCGGATGGCGGCGGTCATCGCATGCCCGGAGGGCCGTACGCAGGCCTTCTCCAGCGGCGCCGGCAGCCAGGGCAGGCCGAGCTCCGCGCGGGCCCATCGCGGCAGCATGCTCACGGCGTTCGCGGCGAGGAGGGCGTACGGGGCGCGGGCGGCCGGCGGCAGGGGCGGGTGGAGCAGGATGAAGCGGGCGGCGTCCCGCGCCTCGGGGGTGCCGCGCAGCTCCGGCCGGTAGGCGGCCAGCCGCCCTTGCAGAGCGGCCCGGTCGAGCGGGGGATCCGGCACACCGAGCGCGGCGGCCACCCGGGCGGTGTCGGCGATGTACGCGTCACAGCCGGGTCCGTCGAGCGGGTGCGCGCCGTACCGCTGGTGGGCGCGCAGGAAGCTGTCGATCTCGGCGATGTGGACCCAGGCCAGCAGGTGGGGGTCCGCGGCGTGGTACGGCTCGCCGGTGGCGGTGGTTCCGCGCACCCCGTCGTGGACGGCCCGCACCCGGTCGACGGCCTGCTGTGCGTGCTCGGCCGTTCCGTACGTCGTGACCGCGAGGAAGGTGCTGGTGCGCTGGAGCCGCCCCCAGGGGTCGCCGCGGTACCCGGAGTGCCCGGACACCGCGGCCATGGCCAGCGGGTGCAGGGACTGGAGCAGCAGCGCCCGCAGTCCGCCGATGAACATCGAGGCGTCGCCGTGGACGACCCGCACCGGCCGGTCCGGCCCGAACCAGCGCGGGCCGGGCGTGCCGTGGATGCGCGCACGGTTCGCCGGTCCCGCGGGCCCGGCGACGCGGGAGAACAGTTCACGGCCGAGCTGTTCGCGCAGCCCGGCCAGCACAGGTGCGGCCACTGCCATCCACCCATTGTGGTCTTCCGGTCCGGTGCCTGTCAGCAGGTGGCCGCACTTGGGGCCGGGACCGCGGCCGAGACCGGTGTGCCGCCGACCGCGTTCCCCAGGCCCGTCAGGCCGCGGTGCTCAGGCCCGGGCGCAGTGCCGCCGGGCTGCCGTCGGAGAGGCAGCGCACCTGGACGGAGGTACGGCGGCTGCGGAGCAGGAAGCCCGAACCGATCGCGGCGGCGGTGACCAGGCCGCCGATGACCAGGGCGCCCCGTACACCGGCCGTTTCCATGAGCAGCCCGAGCAGCGGCGGCGCGGCCAGGCTCCACAGCGTGCGCACGCTGCTCCACACGCCCAGGACCCGGCCCCGCAGGTGCGCCGGCGGATCCGTCTGCAGCACGGTGGTCCCGGCGGTGTCGGAGACGGACTCCGCGACCGCCATCGGCAGGACGAGCACCAGCAGTACGGCGAGGGAGGGGGACAGCCCCGCCGTCACCTGGAGGAGGCCTCCGGCCGCAGCCAGTACGCCGACCATCCGCACGGTGGGCTTGCGCAGCCGGGCGCCGAGCACCGCACCGATGATGCCGCCGGCCGCCAGGACGGTGGAGACCGTGCCGAAGGCGGCGGCGTCGCCCGCGAGGGGGCCGGTGACCAGCACGGCCAGGGTGAGCCCGTAGTTCCGCCCGAAGAGGGCGCTGATCCCGCTGATGGCGGCGAGCGCGACCAGGCGGGGGCGGCTCAGGAAGAAGGTGAGTCCCTGGCGTGCGGTCATCTCGGCCCCCGCTGCGTCGGGCGCCTCCGCCGCGCTCTTCTTCAGGGGGTCGGCAGCCGGCGGCGTGGCATCCGCTCCGGCCCGCGCTGCGCCCCACGCCTCCCCGGCAGGCTTGAGGAACGGGATCACCGCGGCGACGAAGAGGAAGGAGAGGCCGTTGCCCGCGTAGGCGGCCGCCGTACCGAGGAAGGCGACGGTGATGCCGCCGAGGGCGGCGCCCGCGAGCCGGCCCGCGTTGTGGACCAGCGAGCCCACACCGATGGCGGAGGGCACGTCCTCGGGACGGACCAGGTCGTTGCCCAGCAGTGCGCAGGCGGGGCCGTCGACCGTGGCGATCAGGCCCGTTACGGCGGCCAGCACCATCAGCACACCGAGGTTGAGCTGGCCGAGCGCCACCAGGACGGCGGTGACGAAGGCGACGGCTCCCAGCAGGGCCTGGCTCACGGCAGCGGTCAGCTTCAGCGGCCACCGGTCCACCGCGGCGCCGCCGACGAGCCCCATCAGCAGGCCGGGGGCGGCCTGGACGGAGATGGACAGCCCCGTCGCGGCGGCGGAGCCGGTGATCTGCAGCACCAGCAGGTTCTGCACCGTGAGCTGCATCCACGTCCCCGCGTTGGAGACGAAGTGGGCCACGGACCACCAGCGCATGCTGCGGTAGCGCAGGGAGCGCCAGGGCGAGCGGTCGGGGGTCACGGATGGCGGCGTGGTGGCAGGGGAGGGCGGCGAGGAAGACACAGTGGGGTACCTGAAGGAGCGCAGGGCTCGGCTCGGCTGTTCGGCGAGGGCAGGAAACGGGGGGACGGGATGTCCGGCGTGCTCCGGCGTGCCCACCGCGGTGGCGGTGGGGGTGGCTGGGGGAGCTCGGCTCGGAGGGATCTCTCCGTCCCGCCGAACCATCGTGGCAGACGCCGATTCGCGGCGGCGGCCCGGACCCGTCCGATGCAGGGGTCACGGAGCCCAAATCACCCGCCGCGTCGGGGCATTGGGGGCCCGCGTGGGCTTGCTCACAGGAACCGCGGCCCGCCCGCGCAGTGACCGCGGTCACCGGAAGCGGGCGAGCGTTCTCCTCATCCGTCGTCGAAGCCTCGGAGCTCCGCGTCGCCGCCCCGGTGGTGGTCGTCAGCCCGTACGGCGCGGGCGCAGGCTGCCGCCCGGGACCGTCGCTCCGCGGACGGATCATGCCGCATAGGGCCGCCGTATCCGGGCAGGCGCGGAGCGGCAGGCGCAGGATGCACCCTGGTCACGCCGCCGCCCGGTGCGCGGGCCCCCGAGCCGGCCTGCCTTGCAGGGAAGAGAGGTCATCCCATGGCAACGCATCGTCCCGCAGCCGTCGCCCCGCGTACCCCGCTCCAGCAGGCCGCGCTCCTGGTGGGTGCGGTGTTCCTGCTCGTGGGCGTGCTGGGCTTCATCCCCGGCATCACCAGCGACTACGACTCCATGACCTTCGCCGGGCACCACTCCGACGCGCAGCTGTTCGGAGTGTTCCAGGTCTCGGTGCTGCACAACATCGTCCACCTGCTGTTCGGCGTCGCCGGTCTGGTGCTGTCGCAGAGCTGGCAGGGCTCCCGCGGCTTCCTGATCGGCGGCGGAGTGGTCTACCTCGCGCTGTGGCTGTTCGGCCTGCTCATCGACCGCGACAGCGCCGCCAACTTCGTACCGGTCAACGAGGCGGACAACTGGCTCCACCTCGCCCTCGGCCTCGGCATGATCGCCCTCGGCGCCCTGCTCGGCCGCCGCGCGCGCCGCCGCGTCCCCTAAGGGCCTCGGCGGGGCCGTCCGCCGATGCGTTGTCGGCGGTGGTCACCGGTGGGCGAGCGGGCATCGATTTCCTGGGCCCGTGCCCCGTCCCGGGGCTGCCGGCCGGGCGGTTGCTGAGGCTCGGCGCGGCCGTGGGCAGCGGGCCTTCGCCCTCCGCCTCAGTCGCTGGCGCGGTGCCAGGGGATCTCGGCCCACACCTGCTTGCCGCCGCTGAGCGGCACCGAGCCCCAGGCCATCGTCGTCGCCTCGACGATGAGCAGCCCGCGACCGCCGGTCGACTCCCAGCTCACCGACACCGGTTTGACGGGGCTGCGCGGCGACGCGTCGTTCACGGCGATCCGCAGCCGGTCCGTCGACAGGATCAGATCCATCCCCACCTCGCCCTGCGTGTGCGCGATGGCGTTGGTGACCAGCTCCGACACGACGAGCAGCGCCGCGTCGAGTTCCTCCACCACCCCCCAGGACCGCAGGGTGCGCGCGGTGAAGCGGCGGGCGTGCATGACCGCCTTGGGCAGCCGCCACACCGTCCAGTGGCTCCTCATCGGCCGGCCCCCTGTGCCGTCGTAGCGCAGCAACAGCAGCGCCACATCGTCGTCGCGACGGCCGACACCGACGACCAACTCGTCGGCCACCCCTCCGGCATCGACCGGGTCGGCCGCAGCGAGCACATCGCACACCCGCCGCATGCCCTCCTCCAGGGGCAGCCTGGCGGACTCGACCAGGCCGTCCGTCAGCAGGACGAGCAGGGTTCCGGGAAGCAATCCCACCTCGGTCATGGGGAATTCGGCTTCCGCGAGCACGCCCAGTGGAGGCCCGCCCTCCACCGCCATCTCCTCGGTGACGCCGTCGGGGTGGCGCAGGATCGGCGGCAGATGGCCGGCCCGTACGGCCCTGGCGATGCCCTCCTCCATGTCCAGGTCCACATACCCGCAGGTGGCGAACAGATCGGTCTCCATGCCGACGAGCAGACGGTTGGCCCGCGCGACCACCACATCGGGCGGGTGGCCCTCGACCGCGTAGGCTCTGACCGCCGTACGCATCTGGCCCATGATGGTGGCGGCTCCCGCGCTGTGCCCCTGTACGTCCCCGATGACGAACGCCACATGACCGTCACTGAGTGGAATGACGTCATACCAGTCGCCGCCGACCTCGAGTCCCGCCGTCGCGGGCAGGTACCGGGCGACGGCGACCCCGCCCGGCAGCTCCGGAAGCTTGCGGGGCAGCAGACTGCGCTGGAGCATGGTGGCGAGTTCGTGGCCCGCGTCCAGTGCGTGGGCGCGCACCAGAGCCTGCCCCACCAGCCCCGCTGTCGCGGTCAGCAGCGACCGCTCCTCCGGTCCGAACCGGTGCTCCCCGTCCCACCCCACCAGACACACTCCGACCATCCTGCCTTCGGCGGGCAGCGGCAGCACCGCGAGACCACCGGGCCCGACACCCAGAAGTCCGGGCTCGAGAGCCGCACCCGGCGGCCACAGACTCATATGCCCCCCACGCAGCGCGCTGTGCAGGGTGGGCAGGTCGCTGAGCGACGCGTCGGGCCACTCGGACCGCCATTCCGAGCGCCAGACCTCGGGCCAGGCATCCGGCTCCGGAGGGTCGAGGGCGGTGACTACGAGCCGCTCGGACTCCAGTTCGCCGACCGCGACCCGGGAGGCGCCGAGCGGCTCGCGCAGGGCGGCGACGACCAGCCGGCTGACCTCTCGGATGGTCGCCGCTCCCGCCAGCGTGGCCGACAGCCGCTGCACGAGGGAGACCTCGTCGGCGCTGGGGCGCAGATAGGTGGCATCGGCCACCACACCCAGGACGCGCTGCGGTGTGCCATCGGGGTCGACCTCCACACGGCAACGCAGCCCCAGCCAGCGCAGCTCGCCGTTCGGGCGGCGGATACGGAACGCCAGCTGCTGTCCGGCGGCGGCCAACCGGTCCGGTTCCACGATCGCCATCAGTGCCGGCATGTCGTCGGGGACGGCGCAGGCGAGCAGGGTCTCCACCTGCCCGTCGAACTGCTCGGGAGTCAGCCCGAGCAGTTCCAGCACATGCGCGTGGGCCTCCATGCGGCCGGTACTCAGCTGCAGGATGAACGCGCCGCCTTGGTGAGGCACCAGGGACTGACCCAGATGTGCCTGCGGGGCTCTGCGCCCGGCGAAGCGAACGGCGACCGATTCGAGTCCGGCGGCCACCTGATCGGCGTAAAGCTCCAGAAGGCTGCGGTCGTCGGCGCTGAATCCGTCCCCGACCTCGCCGGCGACGATCAGGCACCCGAGCTCCTGGTCGCCGTGGCCCAGTGGCAGCGCGCCCAGCGAGATCCTGGCCGGCGAGTTGGGGTCAGCGCCCCGAACCCGGGTGGGGAAGTGGTGGGGATCGTCCTCGACGAACGTGGCGAGTTCCTTGGGGGTCAGCCACAGCGGGCGGCCGGAGCGGAAGGCATTGGCGGCGGGCGAATGACTGGCCACGGCGAGGATCGCGGGCAGTCCGTAAAGGACGCCGCGGTTTCCGGTCAACTCGGCCAGATGCAGTTCCCTGTCCTGGTCGGCGACCACATAGACAGCGGCGAGCTCAGCCCCGCAGAACGTAAAGCGATGCCTGGTCACTGTCTGTATCGCCTCTCCGAGGACGTCCCGCAGGCCGACCGCCTCTCTCCATGCTGTCGCGCCCGGGACCGTTCGGGCGAGTCGGAACGCCGGCCGAAAGGGCCGGCCCCGACTACGTTGCGTGAACCCTGCGGTGACGGAGCGGGGGCGGCCTGCGGGGGTGTACCCGTTCCCGGCACCCCGGACCTCGCGGCCGTTATTTCACCGAGCCCGCCATCACGCCTTGGACGAAATGCCGTTGGAAGGCGAAGAAGACGATCAGCGGGACCACCAGGGACAGGAACGCCCCCGGCGCGAGGACGCCGATGTTGCTTCCGAACTGCCGCATCTGGGACTGCAGGGCGACCGTGAGGGGCTGGGACTCGCTGTCCGCGAAGAGCAGCGCCACGAGCATGTCGTTCCATACCCACAGGAACTGGAAGATGGCCAGGCTCGCGATGGCCGGGCGGCCGAGCGGCAGCACGAGCCGGGAGAAGATCCGCCACTCGCTGCCGCCGTCCATCCGGGCGGCTTCCAGCATTTCGCGCGGTATCTCGGCGAAGTAGTTGCGCAGCAGGAAGATCGCGAACGGCAGCCCGTAGGCGACGTGGAAGAGGACGACGCCCGGAATCGTGCCGAACAGGCCCACCGCGCCGAAGAGTTTGGCCACGGGCAGCAGCCCGATCTGCACGGGCACGACCAGCAGTCCGACGACCACCAGGAAGATGCCGTCGCGGCCGGGGAAGTCCAGCCACGCGAAGGCGTATCCGGCGAGTGCCGCGATGCCGACCACCAGGACGGTGGTGGGCACCGAGATCATCACGGTGTTCCCGAAGGCCGCGGCGATGCCGGAGTCCTCCAGCAGGGCGCTGTAGTTGTCCAGGGACAGCTGGGAGGGGTCGGTGAGCGCGGTCCACCAGCCCTCGGAGGCGTTGTCCCGCTCGGAACGCATCGAGGACAGGAACAGGCCCGCCAGTGGGGTGATCCACACGAGGGCGACCAGGATCAGCAGGCCCTGGACGACCGAGCTGCTCAGCAGGCGCGACAGCCGGCTCCTGCGGCGCGGTCCGGGAGGAGACGGGGCGGGGCCGGGCCGGATCGCCCCCGCCGGCCGCGGCGGCCGGCGCTCGATGGTGCTCTGGCTGCTCATGCTGCGCTCCTTCGGAAACGCCGGATGTTGAAGATCATCGCGGGGACGACCAGCAGGAGGAGCACCACGCTGAGGGCGCTGCCCAGCCCCTGGTCGTTGCCGCCGCCGAAGGACACCAGCCACATGCGGGTGGCCAGCACGTTCGCCTCTTCCTGGACGGGTCCGGGCGCGATGATGTAGACGAGGTCGAAGACCTTCATCACGTTGATCACCAGGGTGACGAAGACGACGGTGAGCACCGGCGCGAGCAGCGGCACTGTGATCTTGCGGAAGATCTGGCTCTCGGTGGCACCGTCCATCCGCGCGGCCTCCAGGGCGTCGCGCGGGATGGCCGCGAGCCCGGCGCCGATCAGGACCATCGCGAAGCCGGTCCACACCCACAGGTAGGCGCCGATGATGGCAGGCGTCACCAGCGCCGGGCCGAGCCAGTTCACGCCCTGGTAGGGGGCCGCGAAGTTGGCCGCGGGCAGCCGGAGGGTGTACTCGCCGTCGGCCAGTCCGGTGAAGCGGAACGACCCGTCGGCGGAGGCGGTGGTGGTCGCGGCCACCCGGCCGTCCCGTACGGCCTCGACCGTCATGCCGGGCAGGCCCTTCTCGCCCGGGTCGACCTTGCCCGGCGTGCCGGCGCCGCCGGGGGCGAAGTCGAGGTAGACGACGCCCCCGATTCCGTCGCCGCCGGGCGTCGCCGAGGCCGCGGCCTTCGCGTCGGCGGGCATCGCGTCGGGTGCCACGCCGACGAGGCCGAGGCTGACCGAGCTGCCGGGACGTACGGCTTCCCCGGTGCTGTACGGGCCGCCCGCGCTGCCCGTCAGGCCCTGGTCCTCGCGGGCACGGGCCGTCGGATAGGCGGCAGCGTCTTCGAAGGTGTCGTGGACGCCGACGACGACCGCGTTGAGCACGCCCCGGCCGGGGTCCTGTTCGTAGGCGAGCCGGAAGATGATGCCCGCGGCGACGAACGACACGGCCATCGGCAGGAAGAGCACCAGCTTGAACGCGGTCGCCCAGCGCACCTTCTCGGTGAGCACGGCGAGCATCAGGCCGAGCCCGGTCAGCAGGGTGGGGGCGACGACGACCCAGATGGTGCTGTTGCGGATCGCTTTGAGGGTGGCCGGGTCCTGGATGATCGCCGTGTAGTTGGCGGCTCCGACGAAGCGGTCGCCACTGGCGTCGAAGAGGCTGCGGCCGAAGGAGAAGACGACCGGGTAGACGACCAGTGCGCCGAGCAGCAGCAGGGCGGGCAGTACGAAGGCGACCGCGAGGCGGCGTTTCCTTCTCTGGGCCCGGCGCCGCGGGTTCGTCGCGTCGCGGGCGGTCGGGGTGTCGGGCATGGGGGCCGCCTCAGTTCCCGTAGGCCTTGGCGGCCTCGGCCTCGAGCTTCGCGGCCGTGCCCTTCGGGTCCGACGGGTCGCGCAGGAAGTCCTGGAGGAGCTTCCACTCGCCCGCGCCCTTGGTGCCGCCGAACGCGGCCGGGGCCTGGTCCGACATGTCGAAGCGGACCGAGTCGCCCGCCGCGATGAGCGACTCGGCGGTGCTGCGGGTGGTGTCGTCGCCGTACGCGAGGGGGTCGACCTTGGAGTTCGGGGACAGGAAGCCGCCCGCGCCGGCCCAGACCTCGGCCGCCTCGGCGCCGGCCAGGAACTCGAGCAGCTTCATGCCGGCCTTGCCGTTCTTGCCCTGCTTGAGGACGACCGCCGCGTCACCGCCGCTGACGACCGGCGCCTTGCCGCCGTCGACGGCGGGGAACGGGAAGAACTTGGCGTCCTTGCCGGGCTGCTTGCCGAACTGGTCCTTGGCGACACCGCCGACGAAGTCGCCCTCGTAGACCATGCCTGCCTTGGGTTCGGGGCCGAAGACCTGCTCGACCGAGGAGGGGAAGTCGGTCTGCAGCGCCGTCTGGGCGCCGCCGGCGACGAGCTGCTTGTCCTTGAACAGTTCGCCGAGGGTGGTCAGCGCCTTGACGACACTGTCGTCGGTCCACTTGAGCTCGTGCTGGGCGAGCCGGTCGTACTTCTCCGGCCCGGCCTGGGAGAGGTAGATGTTCTCGAACCAGTCGGTGAGGGTCCAGCCGTCCTCGCCGGCCACGGCGAAGGCGGGGCGGCCGGAGTCGGCGAGGGTGCGGCCGGCCTTCAGCAGGTCGGCGTAGCTCTTCGGCTCGCTGACGCCGGCCTGGGTGAAGGCCTCGGGGGCGTACCAGACGGTGGACTTGTGGGCGGCCTTGAAGTACAGGCCGTAGTACGTGCCGTCGACGGTGCCGTAGTTCTTCCACACCGGGGCGAGGGTGGAGCCGGCCGTCTCGGCGGCCTGGTCGGACAGGGGCTGGAGCCAGCCCTCCTTCGCGAACTGCCGGAGCACGCCGACCTGGGGGACCATCACCACGTCGGGCGCGTTGCCGCCTTCGATCTTGCTTCCGACGAAGGTGGAGACGTTGTCGCCGGAGGGGACGAAGACCGTTTTGGCACCGGTCTTCGCGGTGAAGGCGTCGAGGACCTTCTTGAAGTTCTTCTGCTCACTGCCGGTCCAGACGCCGGCGACGGTCACGGTCTGGCCGCTGAGTTCACCGCCGCTCGCGGGTCCGGTGGTGCCGCCGCAGGCGGTGGCGCCGAGGGCGAGGACGAGGGCCGCCGATGCGGTGGCCGCGGCGCGTCGGGTCGTCTTGCTGGGTCGTCGCATGATGGGGTCCTTTACGGGGTCGGGGCAGGGGTGCTGGGGGCGGCGGATTCCTGCGGGTTCACGGGGCCGGGCACTCTCCCGTCCACCAGGCGGCGGTCGCCGCGGGGAGCACACCGTCGGGGCAGGGCCCGCTGGCGAGGAGCGGGGTACCGGGGACCGGGGCGGGCACCGGTTCCGTCCCGAAGTTGACCGCGCAGACCAGGCCGTCCCCGCGGGCGATGGCCAGCACCTGCGGGGGCGCGTCCAGCCAGCGCAGGGTGCCGTCGCCGAGCTGAGGCAGGCTGCGCCGCAGCTGGAGGCCGTCGCGGTAGAGGTGCCAGAAGGAACGGGTGTCGGCCAGCGCGCGGTCGGTGGCGTGCTCGGCGAACCATTCGGGCTGCGGCAGCCACGGCTTGACGCCGGCCGCGGCCTGGCTGAAGCCGAACGGGGAGGCGTGCCCCGACCAGGGCAGGGGCACGCGGCAGCCGTCCCGGACGTGCTTGCGGCTGCCGGTGCGGTGGAAGATCGGGTCGGTGAGCACCTCGTCGGGCAGGTCGAGGACCTCGGGAAGGCCGAGCTCCTCGCCCTGGTAGACGTAGGCCGCGCCGGGAAGAGCGAGCATCAGCAGGGCGGCGGCGCGGGCGCGGGCGGCTCCGAGCCCGCTGCCCTCCACCCCCGGCTCGCCCGCGTAGCGGGTCACCGTGCGGACCTGGTCGTGGTTGTTGAGGACCCAGGTGACGGTGGAGCCGGTGCCGGCGATGTCGCGCATCGCCTCGGTGATCGTCGAGCGGAAGGCGTCGGCGTCCCAGGGCGCGCTGAGCAGGTCGAAGAAGAACGCCTGGTGCAGTTCGTCGGGGCGGACGTACTCGGCGTGTTCGCGCGCGGTCGGTACGGACACCTCGCCGACCAGCAGCCGCTCGTGACCGTCCCGGGCGGCGTACTCCTCGCACACCGAGCGCCAGCGGCGCCACACGTCGTGGACCTCGGGCTGGTTCCAGGCCAGCTGGTTGACGGAGTCGCGGGCCCGCTCGTCGGCGCCGGGGTCGTCCGAGTCGGGCAGCTCGGGGTGCTTGAACAGTCCGGCGGCGACGTCGATGCGGAAACCGTCGACACCGCGGTCCAGCCAGAAGCGCAGGACCTGCTCGAAGTCGTCGGCGACGGCCGGGTTGCGCCAGTTCAGGTCGGGCTGCTCGGGCGTGAAGAGGTGCAGGTACCACTCTCCGGGGGTGCCGTCGGGCTCGGTGGTGCGGCTCCAGGCGGGACCGCCGAACATGGCGCGCCAGTTGTTGGGCGGCTCCGCTCCGTCCGGGCCGCGGCCGGGCGCGAAGTGGAAACGGGCGCGCGGCGCACTGCCCGGCCCGGCGGCGAGCGCGGCGCGGAACCACGGGTGCTCGCTCGAGCAGTGGTTGGGGACGATGTCGAGCAGCAGCTTGAGCCCCAGCCGGCGGGCGTCGGCCACCAGCCGGTCGAACTCGGCGAGGGAGCCGTAGACGGGGTCGACGCCGCAGTAGTCGGCGACGTCGTAGCCGTGGTCGTGCTGCGGCGACGGGTAGAAGGGGCTGAGCCAGATGCCGTCGACACCGAGCTTCCTGAGGTAGGGAAGCCCGGCCCGTACGCCGGCCAGGTCGCCGATGCCGTCCCCGGTGCTGTCGAGGAAGCTGCGGACGTAGACCTGGTAGATCACCGCGTCGCGCCACCAGGGGTCACGTGGGGTGGCGCTGCGGGAGGGAAGGCCGATGTCGGCCGGAAGGGTGCTGAGCATCTCGCGTCGACCTGTTTCTGCTGAATGCGAGAGCGCCCCGATCAGGTGCGCTGTTATGCATGCATGTTAAGTAGGAGCGACGGGAGGGTGTCAACGATGCGTCCAGAAACAGCCGAAAGCTGGGGTGGTTTGCACCGAAGCGTCCGCATGCATGACGAAGGGCTTCTACCTAACATGTAAGTAGAAGCCCTGGGGAGGTGGAGCCGGTGGAGGAGGTGGAGGAGTGCGCTCAGCCCTTGCGGGAGATGGTCCCGAGCTCGCGTGCGAGCCGCGCCACTGCCTGCTCGGGCGTCTGGCGCAGCGCCGTCAGGTCCTGTGCCACGGCCTGCACGGCGATGCTCACCTGGTCGTAGCGCGGACTCTTGGGGCGCGGCACCGCCGACAGCACGCTCTGGCGGAGCGTGGGCAGGTACGGGTACGCGCGGATCAGCTCGGGGTCCTCGTACAGCGCGGCACGCACCGGCGGCAGCGAGCCCTCGGTGAGGACCCGGCGCTGGACCCGTTCACTGGTGAGGTAGGAGATCAGATCGGCCGCCGACGCCGGATGCCGCGCATGGCTGCTGACGGCGAGGTTGGAGCCGCCCAGTACGCTGCTTCCGGGTCCGTCGGGTCCGGGCAGCGGCACGACACCGAAGCGGCCCGCGACCTTCGACCCTTCCGCACTCGCGTCCGTGTACGCGTAGGGCCAGTTCCGCAGGAAGAGCAGCCGGCCGTCCTGGAACGCCTGCCGGGACTCCTCTTCCTTGTAGCCGAGGGCGTCGCGGGAGATCCAGCCGTCCCGCACACCGTCCGCGAGGAACCGCAGTCCGGCGCGCGCGGCGTCGGAGTCCACCGCCACCCGCGCGCCGTCGTCACGCAGGATCGAACCGCCCGCCGAGTGCACGGCCTCGGTGATGTTGACGGTGAGCCCTTCGTACGGCAGGAACTGGCCGGCGTAGCCGTCCACTCCGTGCTCGGGGGCGATCGTGCGGGCCTGGCGGACCAGTTCGGCCCAGGTGCGCGGCGGCTTCTCGCCTTCCTGGTCCAGGATGTCCTTGCGGTAGTAGAGCAGTCCCGCGTTGGTGACGTACGGAACCGCGTACAGCCGGCCGTCGAAGGTCGCGGTGTCGACGACCGGCCGCAGGAAGGCGTCCAGGGGGAAGCGGTCACGCTCGAGCGGGGAGATCCATCCGGCCGCGGCGAACTCGGACGTCCAGGCCACGTCGATGTTGAGTACGTCGAACCGGTTGCCGCCCGATCGCAGTTCGCTGATCATCTGGGCCCGGGTCTCGTCGGCCGAGTCGGGCAGTTCGACGAGCGTGACGCGCTCGTCGGGACGGCTGTCGTTCCAGTCGTCGAGCAGCGGGGAGAGGTAGTCGGTCAGATCGCCCGCCGTCACCAGCGTCATGGGGCCGCGCGCCCCGCCGCGGGCCCCGGGTGCCGCGTCCGTGTCGGCTCCGACGCCGAAACCGGCGTACCCCGCCATCACCACCGCCGCGACCAGGAGGGCTCTACCCGCGGCACGCATCCACCGCATAGGTTCCTCCCAGTGCACGATCCGGCTGCGCCGCCGAACATTGCGGCCTATATATACCCGTTAGGCATGGGCGATACTAGACGTCCAGGCAGACAAGACGAGTGGCGATGCCCACTCGCCCCTGCCCGGTGAACGGTTGACTACGGAGCGGGAAGGAGGGGGGAGCGAGTGCGGCTGCCGCTCCTGGCACTCCTCACCCGTGGCCCTGCCCATGGTTACGAGCTGAAGCAGGACCTTGAGAAGCTCCTGGGCGCCGCGTACCCTCAGCCCAACGTCGGCCAGATCTACGTCACGCTCGGTCGGCTGGAGAAGACCGGTCTGATCGAAGGCGAGGACGTCGAGCAGTCCGGCCGCCCCAACAAACGCACGTACCGGCTGACGGACGCCGGGCGCGAGGCCGTGCTGGCCTGGTTCGAGGACACTGCCGAGGAGCCCCGGGTACGGGACGAGTTCTTCATGAAGCTCGCTCTCGCGCCGCAGTCGGGGATGGCCGACCCGGTCGCGCTGATCAACAAGCAGCGGCGGCAGTACCTCAACACGATGCGGGACCTGTCGAAGCTGGCCGCGACCGAAGACCGCGGCAACAAGATCTCCCAACTGCTGATCGAGGGGGCCATGCTGCACCTGCAGGCCGACCTCGACTGGCTGGAACGCTGTCAGGAGGAGCTGGAATGAGCGACGCCGCCACCGACGCTCCTGCCGTGCCCATCGTCCGCGCCGAGGGCCTGACCAAGACCCACCACGGTGAGGGCGCGCCGGTGCACGCCGTGCGCGGGGTCGACCTGACCGTCCAGCCGGGCGAGTTCGTCGCGGTCACCGGACCCTCGGGAGCCGGAAAGTCCACGCTGCTGCACCTGATCGGCGGTCTCCAGCGGCCCGACGACGGGAAGCTGTGGCTCGGCGGAGAGCGGGTCGACGAGTACCGCGAGGCCCGCTGGGCGGTCCTCCGGCGCCGCAGCATCGGCGTCGTCTTCCAGTTCTTCAACCTGGTCTCCAACCTCACCGTCGCCGACAACGTCGAACTGCCCGCCCTGCTCGCCGGCTCCTCCCCCAAGGCCGCTCGCACATCCCGCGCCGAGCTGCTCGCCGAACTCGGCCTGGAAGGCCGCGAGCGTGCGATGCCCGGTGAGCTGTCGGGAGGCGAGCAACAGCGGGTCGCCCTCGCCCGGGCGCTGGTCAACCACCCCGCTCTGCTGCTCGCCGACGAGCCGGCCGGCAGCCTCGACAGCAAGGGCACCCGCGAGGTGCTGCGGCTGCTCTCCCGGTTCCACCAGCGCGGCCAGACGATCATGATGGTCACCCACGACGCCCGGATGGCCAGTGCCGCCGACCGCGTCATCAGCTTCTTCGACGGGCGCATCGCCGACGACGCGCAGCTCGGAGAAGGGCGCCGCGAGCCGGCCGGCGGCGTGTCGCGCGTACTCGGCCTCAAGGGCTGACCGTGCGGGCCACCCTGCGCTGGGCGCACGCCGACTTCCGCGCACACCGCGGCGAAGCCCTCTTCGTCGTGCTGGCCAGCGCCGGGATCATCGCCTCGCTCCTGCTGGCCGGTGCGCTGTTCAGCTACGCGGCGAACCCCTGGCAGCGGATCTTCAACCAGTCCCAGGGCGCGCATATCTGGCTGCACACCCGCGCCGGGGCCGACATGGACGCCCTGTCCGGCGTGGACGGCGTCGCCGCCCTCTCCGGGCCCTTTCGCACGGCGGCGACGACCGTCGAGTCGGGCGGCGCGCGGGCCGCGGTGACGCTGCGCGCAACCGCGGTGGCGCCCCCGGAGACCGGGCGTCCGCTCGTCACCGCGGGCAGCTGGCCGGCCCCGCCGGACGGCGACGGGCGGGCCGGCAGCGTCATGCTGGAGAGTTCGGTCGCACGAGCCCTGTGGGCCGAGCCGGGCGACACGGTACGGGTCACCGGGCCGGACGGCGCCCCGCGCGAACTGCGGGTGAGCGGGACGGCCGAGGCGGCCGAGCCCCGCTACCGGCCGGGCGGCGCCCCGGGCATCGGCTGGGTGCTTCCCGGCACGCTCGACGAGATCGCCGACGGAGACACCGGGCAGAGCGTCGGGCTGCGCCTGGAGGATCCGGGCGACACCGATTTCATCGTCCAGCGCGCCGTGACCCTCCTGGGCGCCGACCGGGTGGCCCAGGTCACCAAATGGCAGCAGGCACGGGCCGAGGCAGGCGGTGACGACCGGCTCCTCGGGCAGGTGTTCGCCGTCTTCGGGCTCGGCGCGCTGCTCGCAGCGGCGCTCGCCGCATCGGGAGCCATCGCCGCCCGGGTCCGCGGCCAGCTGAGGGACATCGCCGTCCTCAAGGCCATCGGCTTCACCCCCGGCCAGGTGGCCCGCGGCTTCCTCGTGCAGCACCTGGCCTTCGCGCTCCTCGGCGTGGCTCTCGGCACGGCGGCGATCGCCCTGCTGGGCGCCCGGATACCGGGGCGGATCGGGGACGCGGCGGCGATGTGGCAGGACCTGCCCGGCCACGCCGCGCTGATGATCGGCATTCCCTGCGGCGCGGTGCTGCTGATCGCGGCCGCCACCGGACTGTCGGCCTGGCGGGCCGGACGTGTGCCACCGGTTCCGGTGGCCCGGGCTGCGCTGCCGTCCGCCGCGCCGATGACCGCGCTCGGCAGGCGGGCCCTCGGCATGCGGGTGCCCCCAGCCCTGGTCCTGGGATGGCGTGCCGCGTTCCCGCGACGCCTTCGGACGCTGGTACCGGTGGCCCGGCTCGCCTTGCCGCTGGCGCTCATCACGGTCGCGCTCGTCGCCTTGTCGACGCTGGACCAGTTCCGCAGCCGGCCCGCGCTGATGGGACTGCCCGCGGCACTGACCGTGCGTGCCGAGCAGTCCGCCGGGCCGTCGGACGGGGAGCTGGAGAAGACCCTCGCGACGGTCCCGGGCATCGCCGCGGTCCATCCGGGCGCGGAAATGGCGGCGCTCGTCCCGGGGCAGACCGGCACCATCACGCTCCGGGGGCTGGGCACGGCAAGGCACCCGTATCCTTCCGCGGTGGTGGAAGGGCGGGTGGCGGCCGGCCCGGACGAGGCTGTGGCCGGGCAGGGGCTGCTGGATCTCCTCGGGGTGCAGGTCGGCGACTGGGTACGGATGACCGTCGAGGGACGGCCGCAGATCCTGCACCTCGTCGGCCGCACCATAGAACCCGAATCCGGCGGCCGGGTGATCACCACGACCATCGACGCGCTGCGGGAGCGCGATCCGCGGCTGCGGCCCGACTTCCATGCCCTGGTGCTGCGCGAGGGCGCGGACCCTCGGGCGGTGAGCGGCACTATCGCCGCGGCGGCGGACGGCAGGCTGGAGATCCGGGAGACGCCCAATCCGGCCGACCGGCTGCAACCGGCACGCGCAGTGATCGCCGCCCTGGTCGCGGTGCTGGCACTGATCGGGCTGACCGAGCTGCTGACGCTGATCAGCACGGGCGTACGCGACCGGGGACGGGACCTGCTCGCATTGAAGGCGATCGGGCTGACGCCCCGGCAGATCGGGGCGATGATCGTGACGGCCGCCGGACTGACCGCGCTCGTGTCCGCCGTGGTGGGTACGACGGTGGGTGCGCTGTCCGGCAGCTGGCTGGTGGACGCGCAGGGCGCGTCGAGCGGAATCGGCGCGGGGATAGCCCAACTGCCGTCGCTGCCGGTGCTGTCGGCGGTGGTCGTCGTGGCGGTGCTGGGTGCGGTGACGGCGGCAGCGCTGCCGGCGACACGGGCGGCGCGGCGGCGGCTGGCGGACTCGTTGAGCGAGACGCTCTGACCCCTTGAGCGGGCTGGGCGAATTCTCCGGTTGGAAATGATGCAGAGTCACGCATCCTGCACTCTGGGCTATTTGGCTATTTGACGGCGCGTCCAATAAAGAGTCGCGCAGCGTCAAGTTTGCGTAAAGTCAACGCATCGTCAGTCCCGTCGACATGGCCTGGACCAGCGACGGCCGTTCGAGCAACTCGACTGCCAGTCAAGGATATTGACGATTCGTCAGTTCACTGCTCTCGATGGTTGAATTGGTGACCTCTTCGCGCGTAGAGCAACCGCGTTCGAATCACCCGATTCCCTCTGGCAGGATTCCCGGCACCCAATCCACTCGAGGAAAGCGGTGCGGTTATGCCTGGTCACAGAAGAGTGATAAACCGGCGAGTCAACGCGCTCTCCACGGGTGACTCCACGGCCGCCTGAGCCCCGCGCCGAGGCGCCACGGGCCGCGGCTGACCCTGCCTCAAGTGCAGTCGGTGCACCCCACCTGACGTCCCGTCGAGCCCGGATCGTCGGGCCGGGCCGCCAGTTCCCCCTTTCCCGAATGAAGGAGCATGATGCACAAACGTCGTACCTCCCGCCGCAAGAAGGCGCTGGTGGCCGTGATCACGGCAGCGCTCTCCGGCGGCCTGCTGTTCGGCTTCGGCGCCCTCGCCCAGGCCGACGTGGTCAGCGGCACGGTCATCGGCGGGCAGGGCAACCACCACACGATCAACCACCGGGCCAAGCCCTCCCTCTCGGCCCAGATCATCGGCTCCTCGAAGGTCGGCGCCAGGATCCGGATGTCCTGCCGGACCACCGGGGACACCGTGGAGAACAACCCGCGGTGGATCTACACCGGCTCGTACTACATCGCCGACGCGTTCATCCGGGAGAACACCACCGGCCTGCCGGTCTGCGGCTCGAACCCGAACCCGAAGCCCACCCGGCCCGTCCCCCCGACGTCGAAGACGCTCGGGATCGACATGCAGAAGCAGGTCAGGACCCAGTGGTGCTGGGACGCCTCGGGCGTGACCATCGCCAAGTACTGGGGGCGCAACGTCAGTCAGGAACGGTTCTGCCAACTCGCCGCCCAGGGAACCTGGGTGAACTGCAACAACCAGCCCGCGACGCTGGAGGACATGGCCAACGGGCTGGCCAGACTGGGGCTGGGCAACAGTGGCCGCAGCTTGTACCGCAACGCCTCGTTCGGCGAGTCGACCGCCGAGATAGCCGCAGGCCGGCCGTTCGCGGTCCGGTTCGGCTGGCACAGCGGCGGCGGCCACATGAACGTCATCTACGGCTACGACAGCGCCAGCAACATGATCGCGGTCGGTGACCCGTGGCAGACCACCCAGACCTACACCTGGTGGAACTACAACACCTACGCGAACAACAACTCGTTCCAGTGGACCCACTCCCGCATCGGCATCCAGGGCTGAGGAGAACACCGACCATGCAGACCATGCGACGCACCAAGCGCGCGGCCGCCCGGGCAGCCGTCCTCGCCACGACCGCGATCGCCGTCACCCTCTGCGGAAACGTCTCCGCACAGGGTGCGGACGGCGACGGCATAGCGGGTTACCAGTCCGCCCGGCAGACCCTCCGCAGCGACCAGCTCCGAGACACCGTGTCCCGCTTCCTGGTCGCGACCCGGCCACCCGGCAGTGCCGGCGCCGCGGACGGCGGCACCCTCGGCACCCCGGGGAACGCACCCGCCGCAGCCGCCGCGCCGCCGAGATTCGACCTCAAGGACCCGGTGCCGATGTTCGAGATCAGCCCCGAGTTCGTGTCCGGCAAGACCCAGGTGACCCCGCAGACCGCGCTGCGGCTCTCCTACCTCGCGTCCCGGGTGACCGCCTCCGACGGCCACAAGGCCGCCGTACTGCTCGCGCCCCAGGGAAACGCCCCCGCGACGGGAGACGGCGTGCGGAACGTCGGCGCCGAGGGCTGGCAGCTGGCCGGCATCCGGGACGGGGACGTCGAGGTCGGCCTTGCCGAACGCAGCACCCCACAGGCCCGCACGTTCGCGGAGCCGCAGATTCGCGCCTGGTACCGGCTCACCGCCCAGGGCATGGTCGAGCCGCTCAACGCGGAGGCGACCACCGGCCTCGGCGGCAAGCGCGCCCTCAGCCTCGCCGCCTACCAGAAGCTCGTATCCGCCCGTTACGGTGACAAACTGCCCGGCTCGGAGTACGACCGCAAGGGCCTGGCCGGCGGGTACGGCGGCCTGGTGGAGGACCGGCCGGCTCAGGCGGCCGCAGCGACCGAGCGACCGGCGGCGGCCGACGGATCCTGGCAGCCGGTGGCCGTCACCGGGACGGCCGCGGCCCTGGCGGCGGCCGCCGGTGCGGCGGTGTACGCGCGCCGCCGGCGGACGACCGCCATGCGCTGACCGGTACGGGCCGCCCGGGGCCCGCCCACCACGGTGAGCGGGCCGGCCCCGGGCTGCACCGTCCGCACGGACATCACCACGGTTCAGCGCACCCTTCCCCGGGGCTTCAGGCGGGTCGCGGGGAGTTCCGGGGCGGGAATCGGAGGGCCGTCGTAGCCCTTCACCTCGCCGAAGCGGGTGCCGTTCATCCAGTCCTCGCGGGCCTGTGTGATGTCCTCCTGGGACCGTCCGATCCAGTTCCAGAACATGACGATCTCCTCCTCGAACGGCTCCCCGCCGAGCAGCATCAGGCCGGCGTCCGAGCTTGCCCGCAGCGGGAGTTCGGTGCGGCCGCAGCCGAGGTAGAGCATGGAGCCCGGGAGGACCGGGACCCCGTCGACGTGGGCTTCGCCGGACATGGAGAGCACGGCGTACTCGAAGTCCGGGTCCAGCGGGAGGCGGGTCTCGGTGCCGGCGGTGAGGGCCAGGTCGGCGCCGGTGATCGGGGTGTACGCCGTGCCCGGCGAGGTCGCGGTGTCCAGGGTGCCCAGGATGACCGTGGCGGTCAGGCCGGGGGCGGTGACCCGGGGCAGCTCGGCGTGGTGCTGGAAGTGCGGTTCGACGTTGCGGTGGGCGTCCGGGAGGGCCACCCACAGCTGGGCGCCGTGCAGGAAGCGGGCGTGCCGCTCGGGGCTCTCCTCGGAGTGGCTGATGCCCCGCCCCGAGGTCATCAGGCCGAGCTCGCGCGGCCGGACGGTCTGCAGGCTGCCCACGCTGTCCCGGTGCAGCACCTCGCCCTCGTGCAGCCAGCTGACGGTCTGCAGACCCGCGTGCGGGTGCGGGGGCACCTGCATGCCGGGCTCGTCGGCGATGTCGTCGGGGCCGTAGTGGTCGACGAAGCACCAGGCGCCGACCATCCGGCGGCCGAGGTTCGGGAGGAGCCGGCGGACCTCGCTGGATTCGCCGAGCTTGACCTGGCGCGGGCTGAGGAGTTCGCGTACGGGTTCGGCGACGACGAAGCCGCGGCCGCCGCAGGCGGAGAGAGCGGGCTGACGATCGAGATTGCTCATGGGCACAAAGTAGCCGCGGGAGGCGGGATGGTTAACCGGAATGTTCCACCTGCGTGCCGTGTTGCAGGCACCATGAACGCTCCGACGACCTACTTCGAGCACGGAACGGCCGCCGAGCGCTGGGAGCGGGCCCAGCTCTTCTTCCGGGCGAGGGAATACACCACGGCCGCGCGCATCCTCGTCACGGTGACCGGCGAGGCCCCCGCGCAGCTCGCGCCGCGGCTGCTGCTGGCCCGCGCCTACTTCCACTCGGCGCAGCTGGGCCGCGCCGAGACCGAGCTGCGGGGCATCCTGGAACGCTGGCCGGTGGAGGACTACGCGCAGCTGATGCTGGGGCGCACCCTGGAGCGGCAGGGCCGGGCCGCCGAGGCGGCGGCGCACGTGCGGATCGCGGCGGCGATGGCCGGCGAGTTCCCCGAGTAGTTCCCGTGCAGTTCCCGTGAATGGCGGCCTGCCCCGCCTCGCGCAATGCGGGGCCGGGGCTCCGGCTCGGTTAGCCTGGGGCCACGATGAATCGCCTGACCACGCCTTTCGGCTCCCACGAGCTCACCCGCTTCCCCGAGGACCCGCGCGACCGGCTGCGCGCCTGGGACGCCGCCGACGAGTACCTGCTGCGCCATCTCGACTCCGGTACCGGGGAGCGCGGGCCGGTGGATCTCGCCGGGGCCGGGCAGATCGCCGTGCTCGGGGACCGGTGGGGGGCTCTGGTGACGGCGCTGGCCGCGTACCACCCCACCCAGATCACCGACTCCGCCCTGACCCATGCGGCCACCGAGGCCAATCTGGCGCGCGCCGGGGTACCCGCCGACAGCGTGCGGCTGCTGACCACGCAGGACGCGCCGCCCGAGCGCATCGACGTGCTGCTCGTACGGGTCCCCAAGAGCCTGGCGCTGCTGGAGGACCAGCTGTACCGGCTCGCCCCGCACCTGCACGAGGGCACGGTCGTGGTGGGCGCCGGCATGGTCAAGGAGATCCACACCTCCACGCTGAAGCTGTTCGAGAAGGTCCTCGGTCCGACCAGGACCTCACTGGCCGAGAAGAAGGCCCGGCTGATCTTCTGTACGCCCGCCAAGCCCGGCACGCCCGGTGCGTCGAGGGCCGTCGACCCCTGGCCGGTCACCTACACCGTGGACGAGGACGGCGGGTCCGGCGCCGGTCTGACCGTGGTCAACCACGCTGGCATCTTCTGCGCGGACCGCCTCGACGTCGGCACCCGCTTCTTCCTCCAGAACATCCCGACCAACACGGACGGCGCCCGGGTCCTGGACCTGGGCTGCGGCAACGGCGTGGTCGGTACGGCGGTCGCGGTGGCGGACCCGGACGCCGAGCTGGTCTTCACCGACGAGTCGTACCAGGCGGTCGCCTCGGCCCGGGCCACCTTCGAGGCCAATGTCCGCCAGGGCCGCGACCGCGCGCAGTTCCTGGTCGGCGACGGGGTGGCCGGCCTCCCGCCCGGTTCGGTGGACCTGGTGCTGAACAACCCGCCGTTCCACTCCCACCAGGCGACGACGGACGCCACCGCGCTGCGGATGTTCGCGCAGTCCCGCAAGGTGCTGCGGCCGGGCGGCGAGCTGTGGGTGGTCGCCAACCGCCACATGGGCTACCACACGCATCTGCGGCGGCTCTTCGGCAACAGCGAAGTCGTGGCGAGCGAACCGAAGTTCGTGGTCCTGCGGGCAGTCAAGCGGGAGAATCGGCCGCGGCCCATGTGACCTGCCAGTACGTCCTACACTCTGCCGCGTGAGCAGCGAGGCGGCGGGGGACGGGGCGCGTTACCGGCGGGAGGAAGTGGCCCGGGCGGCCGGCGTGAAGGTGCGCAACCTGCGCTACTACCAGGAGCGCGGGCTGCTGCCCCCGCCCCGCCGGGAGGGCCGGATCGCCTGGTACTCGGACGACCACCTGACCCGGCTGCGCCTGATCGACGACCTGCTCGGCCGCGGCTACACGGTGAACGGCATCGGGGAGCTGCTGGCCGCCTGGGAGCAGGGCGGGGGGATCGGGCAACTCCTCGGCCTGGAGCGGGAGATGACCCGCGACTGGGACCAGGAGGAGCCGGTCACGACGACCTTGGCCGAGCTGCGGGAGCTGTTCGGCCCGTCGGCCGGCCCGCAGGACACCCGGCGGGCGGCCGCGCTGGAGTACGTACGCGTCGAGGGGGACGTCGTCACCTTTCCGAGCCGCCGGCTGCTGGAGGCGACGCTGACGCTGGTGCGTCAGGGGGTGCCGCTGGCGGAGATCCTGGACGCCGGGGAGTTCGTCCAGGCTCAGGCGGCGGCGCTCGCGGACCGGTTCGTGGCCCTGTTCCGGCAGCACGTGATCGGCCCCGAGGGTCTGGAGCGGCTTTCGGCCACGCAGCTGGAGCACGTCACGGAGGCGGTGGCGGCGCTGCGTCCGGTGGCGGGCGAGGTGGTGGCCGCGGAGTTCGCGCGGGCGATGGCCCGGCGGGTGGACGGAGAGGTCGCCTCACTGCTGCGCAGTGAACCCCGTACGCAACAGTAGGACTTGGCCTGAAGGCAGCGGTCGAGCAACCTTGCCAACCACCATTGGCACTCTTACATTCGACGACACACCCATACCGGTCAGTAACGATCATAAAGGGGATGTGTCATGGAACACGACTTAGGCGACGGCCGGGTGAGATGGCGGCGCTTCGCCGTCTTGACGGTCCCGGCCATAGCCGTCACCGCCGCCCTCGGAATCGCCCTCGCGCAAGGGGCGCTCGCGGCCTCCTTCGCCGTCTCGGGCCAGCAGTTCAAGGTCTCCGCCCAGAGCCTCACCGGCGAGGGCTTCGTCCAGTACGGCAGCGTGGACGTCAACGCCCGCGAGGAACTCATCCCGGTGGCGGTCACCGCCATCAGGGAGGCCAAGCTCAACAGCCTCTGCCAGTCGGTGGTCACCTCGCTCCCGGTGATCGGCGACGTCTCGCTGAACCTGACCGCCGGTCAGAAGACGCCGGTCGAGGCGACGAACCTGTTCGTCGACGCCACCCAGCTGTCCGGCAACGCGACCTTCACGAACATCGAGATCGGCCGCGACGCCTCCACCCTGGACAAGGGACCGACCGACGCCCAGGGCATGCAGGACCTGTTCGCCCAGCAGGCCGACACCGTCAGCATCACCGATCTGAAGCAGACGGCGTGGGCGACGAACGCCGGCACCTTCAAGCTCTCCGGCCTGAACCTGCACATCAGCAAGGGCAAGAAGGAATGCTTCTGACCCCCTACCGGGCGCGGTTCCGGCGCTGGCGCCGCAGCCGGCCGTTCTGGGGCGGGCTCGCCGCCGTCCTCGCCGGGGCCGAGATCTGCGCCCTGCCGCTCGCCCCGCTGAAGGTCATGCTCACCCAGGGCGTGGCGGGCATCCCGTCCGTCCTGATGGGCCTGGTCATGATCGTGCTCGGTCTGTCCGTCTGGTTCGCCCCGCACTACCGCACCCTCGCGGGGGTCCTCGTCACCCTGATCGCCACCGCCGCGCTGGTCCTGTCGAACCTGGGCGGGTTCCTCATCGGCACCCTGCTGGGGATCCTCGGCGGCGGGCTCATGTTCGCCTGGCAGCCGCGCACCCCCCGGCACGGCGCCCCGCCACACGACACCGCTCAACACGCCACCGCTCAACACGACAGCGCCCAACACGGCACCGCCCAGCACGGCACCGTTCAGCACGCCACCGCCCAGCACGGCACGCCCCGGCCGGGCACCCCCAAGCCCGGCTCCCCCTCCCCCACACCGCTCTCCGATCCCCAAGGAGCACAGCCATGAGCCGCACGCGCACCACCCTCGCCCTCGGCCTCGCCGCCGCCGGCGCGCTCACCCTCGGCGCCGCCCCGTCCACCGCCGCACCCTTACCGTCACCGTTACCGGCGGCCGGCTCGACCACCGTCACCCCGGCCGGCCACGCCTTCAAGGCCACGCTCAGCGGCAAGGCCACCCTCAAGGCCGGTTCGGTCACCGTCACCTGCACGGTCTCCGTCTCCACCGGCACCGTCCCGGCCGCCCCGGGCAACCACAACCCGGCCGGCCCGGTCTCCTCGCCGATCTCCGCCCCGACGTACAGCTCCTGTACGTCGAGCATGCCCGGCGTGACCCCGACCGTGACCACCAGCGGCGCCTGGCAGGTGTCCATGCAGCACGGGTCCCCGATCACGGCCACCATGACCGTCCCCACCGGCGGCCTGGTGGTCAGGACCAGCGGCCTGGCCTCCTGCACGGTCGTCGCCGCGCCCACCGCCCCGGCCGGCGTCCCCGGCACCTGGACCAACGGCGCCCCGCCCTCCCTGACCTTCACCAACACCTCGGTCCCGGTCAAGGTCACCGGCGGGTTCGGCTGCCCGACCAGCGCGACGGCCTCCACCTTCAACGCCGTCTACAAGGTGGCCGACACCACCGACCCGGCCCAGCAGATCACCGTGGCCCCCTGACCCTCCCGGCTCAGGGCAGATAGACGATGCTGGGCGCCCCGGTGGTCGGATGGACGCCGACCCGCGTGCGTACGCCGTACACCTCGCCCAGCATCTCCTCGGTCAGCACCTCGGCCGGGGTTCCGGCGGCCACCACCCGCCCCTCGTGCAGCAGGTACAGCCGGTCGCAGAAGGAAGCGGCCAGGTTGAGGTCGTGCAGCACCAGCAGGCCGGTGGCCGGCAGGCCGCGCACCAGGCCGAGGATCTCCAGCTGGTAGCGGATGTCCAGGTGGTTCGTCGGCTCGTCCAGGGCGAGCAGGCCCGGGTCCTGGACCAGGGCGCGGGCCACCAGTGCGCGCTGCCGCTCCCCGCCGGAGAGCTCGTCGAAGGGCCGTTCCCCCAGCTCCTCCACGCCCACCGTGCGCAGGGCCCCGGCGATGCGCCGTACGTCCTCGGGGCCGTCCTGCTCCCAGAAGCGCTTGTGCGGACTGCGGCCCATCGCCACCACCTCGCGCACCGTCAGCCCGAAGGTGCCGCTCGCGTCCTGCGGGACCACGGCCACCCGGCGGGCCCGCTCCTTGACGGGGAGCGCGCCGGCGTCCGTGCCGTCGAGCAGCACCCGGCCCGCGGCGGGCCGCAGGGCGCCGTACACGCAACGCAGCAGCGTCGTCTTGCCGCTGCCGTTGGGTCCGGCCACGCCCACGGTCTCGCCGGGGCGGGCGGTCAGGTCGATGCCGTGCAGCAGGGTGCGGCCGCCCGTCTCGTACCGCAGCCCCTCCACCCGCAGCTCCGCGGCCCGATGGCCACCGGGTTCGTGTTCCCGCACGGACCCCTTGCCGGCGGGCTCCTG
Source organism: Streptomyces sp. NPDC051211 (assembly GCF_040689505.1). Classification (NCBI taxonomy): domain Bacteria; kingdom Bacillati; phylum Actinomycetota; class Actinomycetes; order Kitasatosporales; family Streptomycetaceae; genus Streptomyces; species Streptomyces sp. NPDC051211. The sequence continues at coordinate 164,097 of NZ_JBFBAV010000001.1, read as the reverse complement.
AACAGCGGTCATCCGAGGACTCCTTCGGCGCGCGCGGACCGCCGCAGCATCCACAGGAAGCAGGGTCCGCCGACCAGCGCGGTGACCACCCCGACCGGTATCTCCTCGGGGGCGGCGGCAGTACGGGCGACCAGGTCGGCCAGGACCAGGAACACCGCCCCGCCCAGTGCGGCCACCGGCAGCAGCGCCCGGTGTCCGGCGCCGACGGCCATCCGGGCGGCGTGCGGGATCATCAGCCCGACGAAGCCGATGGCCCCGCTGTACGCCACCAGCACCCCGATGACCAGCGAGGTCAGCACGAACACGGAGGCCCGGAACCGGCCGGTGTCCAGGCCGAGGGTCTGCGCGCCCTCCTCGCCGGCGAGCAGCAGGTCGAGCGGCCGGGCCAGTGCGAGCAGCAGGCCGGTGCCGAGCAGCAGGGTGGCGGCCGGCAGGGCGAGTTCGTCCCAGCGGGCGCCGCCGAGGCCGCCGAGCGTCCAGAACAGCACCAGGCGGACCTGGTCCGCCTCGGCGGCGAGGACCAGGACCAGGCTGGTGAGGGCCGACAGGACGTACTGGACGGCCACCCCGGCCAGGATCAGCCGCCCGGTGGTCATGCTGCCGCCGCGCCGGGCCATCGCGTACACGCAGACCAGGGCGCCCAGGGATCCCGCGAACGCGGCGGCCGGCAGGGTCACGGTGGTCGCGAATCCCGCGCCGACGCCGAGGACCAGGACGGCGACGGCGCCGGCGGAGGCCCCCGAGGAGGCGCCGAGCAGGAACGGGTCGGCGAGCCGGTTGCGGACCAGGGCCTGCAGCACGGTGCCGGTCACGGCGAGCCCGGCCCCCACGACGGCGCCGAGCAGCACCCGCGGCATGCGGACGTCCCACACGATGGCGGCGAAGGCGCCGGTGTGCTGCCCGCCGAGGACGATGTCGAGCACCTGTCCCGGGGAGATCCGTACCGGGCCGAGCGCCAGACCGGCGACGGCGGAGGCCAGCAGCGCGGCGGTGAGCCCGCCGAGGACGGCGGCCGTCCGGCGGGTCACACCGCTCCGGGGTGCAGCTGGCGGGCGAGGGACTCGACGGCGTCGCCGACGCGGACGCCGAGCACGGCCGAGGACAGCGGCAGCACGACGAACCGCTTGTTCTTGATGGCCGGCACCTGGGCGAGGGCCGGGTCGTTCAGCAGGCGCTGCTTCTTGGCCTCCACGGGGGTGCCGCCGTAGTCGTAGATGAGGATGACCTCGGGCTTGCGCTCGATGACCTTCTCCCAGGACACCTCGCCGAAGGAGTCCTCGAGGTCGGCGAAGAGGTTCGTGCCGCCGGCGCGGGTGATGATGTCGTTGCCGATGCCGTGGCCGCCGGAGGTGGAGGCGGCGCTGTCGCCGCCGTCGTAGGCGAAGACGGCGGGCTTGGGCCGGCCGGACACCTTCTGCGCCACGGCGTCGATGCGCCGCTGCTGGTCCTCGATCAGCCGGGCGCCGCGCTCGGGCACGCCGAAGGTGCGGGCGACCTCGGTGATTTCGGTGCGGAGCTGGTCGAGTCCGACCGGGCCGCCGGTGCAGTACTCCACGTTGAGGCGGGTGTTGATCCCGCTCTTCTGGAGGCCGGCCCGGTCGCGGCCGGCCGCTTTGTCGAAGGCGCTGGCGTAACCGCCGTACACGAAGTCGGGGTTGGCTGCGAGCAGTTGCTCCTTGGAGGGGTACTCCTTCGCCAGCACCTTGATCTTGTCGTAGGCGGGGCGGTAGGCGGGCAGGATCGCGTCGTCGAGGTAGGCGGTGCCGACCATGCGGTCCTGGAGGCCGAGGGCGAGCAGGATCTCGGTGGTGTGCTGGGTGAGGGTGACGGCGCGCCGGGGCGGTTCCCGGTAGGTGGTGCCGACCCCGCAGTTGGTGGCGGTGTACGGGAATCCGGGCGCGGCGGCCCGGGGCTCGGCGTCGTCGTCGCCGGAACCGGCACAGCCGGCCAGCGGGACGAGGAGGGCGAGGGCGGCGAGCGTGCGCAGGGCGCCGGGGATGCGGCGCGCGGCGGCGCGCGGGTACGACAGGACCACGGGAAGCCTCTCCGGGGGATCCTCGTCCCCTGGTCGACGTGAAAGGTGAAGAGGCGGCGCGTCAGTGTCTGACTTCCGGCTCCCGTGGGGGGAACCGGTCACAGTGGCGGGACCGCACCGGACTTGCACCGGTTTCCTGATCTGCGCCGCCCGGGGGTGACGCGGCCCAGTCTGCCAGACGGCGCAGGGTGCACGTGATGGACTGATCTCCGCACCTGATCTCCCGGGAGGAAGACCATGACGAACACCTGGCTCCCGCCGCGCGAGTACATCGCGACTCTGCCTCCGGCCACCGCGTACGCCTGCCTGTACTTCACCGATGCAATCGGCAACCCGGTCCAGTTGCGCGCCACGTACAGCACGGAGGCGTGGCAGTTCCCGGGCGGGAACATGGATCACGGCGAGACGCCGTGGGAGACGGCGGTGCGGGAGTGCGAGGAGGAGACCGGGATCGTCTTCTCGGGTGAACCGAAGCTGCTGGGTGTGCACTTCCTCACGCCGCGGGGCGAGGACTGGCACACCAACCACATCGGGTTCATCTTCGACGGCGGCACGCTCGACCAGGAACAGATCGCGGGCATCGTGCTGGACCCGGGCGAGCACAGCGAGTTCCGGGTGCTGCCGGTCGAGGAGTGGGTGAAGGTGATGACCCCCGCCAACTTCGCCCGGCTCGCGGTGATCGACCGGGCCCGCCGCACGGGCACGGTGGCGTACCTGGAGTCCGTCCCATCGGTCACATGAGCACACCGGCCGCCCGCCGGTCGCCGCTGTGGCCCCAAACCTCCGGCGTCAGCCGCTGCGCCGGATGGTCTACCCCAACGGGCACGTGGGCTGGCCGGCGCGACCAGCCACGCCCTGGTCCGCGAGGTACTGTCGGACAGCCGGTTCAGTTCGCGCGCCGAGCTGGCGAACTGGCCCGTTCCGGGGGGCCCGCCGCCGAATACCAGGCCCCGCCGGCCGAGGCCGGCATGTTCCTGCGGATGGACGCGTCCGAGCACACCCGCTACCGGGTCCCGATGCGTACCGACTCGGACTTCTACGGGGTGAAAAGCCTGCCGGTGACATGGTGAGGTGAGACGGGGCCCCTTGGCAGCTCGGGGATGCGGTCCCGGCCGAGCCGGACCAGGAGGCCCTGCCGCCGCTTCTCTACCCCCGGCCCACGCCGGATCCCACGCGCTGGAACAGCCGGCCGGCGAGGTCGACGCCGACCACCGCCCCGCTTGCGTCGCGGGTGAAGAAGCCGCGCTGGCCCTTCAGTCCCCCGCCGGTGACGATGTACTCGTCCCCGTCGCCGGGCAGCAGGCCGACGGCGGCCGGCGCGTGGTCCGGGGGCAGGTCGGTGTCCGCCGCCGCGCGGATCTCCGGCTTGATCCGGACGTCGAGGAGCAGTCCGGGCCCGTCCGTGCTGCTGATGGTGAGGGTCATGGCGTCGATGTCGTAGCTTCCGACGATCTCCCGGGCCCGCGCCTCGTCATAGGGGAGCGGCTCCGGTTCCCGGTCGGTGACACCCAGGTAGGTCTGGAGTGCCCAGCGGACGATCGCCTGGTTGCAGAGGATGCCGTCCGGGCCGGCGTTGGACATCGCGACGACGGCGAAGTTCCGCTCGGGCACGACGAGGAACTCGGCGAACTGGCCGATCGCCGAACCTCCGTGACCCACCGTCTGGACGCCGTCGACCTCGCGCAGGAACCAGCAGATGCCGATGGCGTCGCCGAGCGTGCTGCTCCGCAGTGCGACCGTCGGCTCCTTCATCCGCTGGAGGGCCGCGGCCGGCAGAACCGGGACACCGCTCTCCGCCCGGCCGTCGCCGAGCTGGAACCGGGCCCAGCGCAGCATGTCCGCCACCGAGGAGACACCGCCGCCGCCGGGGTTGTGTCCGCGCGGGATCCGCCAGGGGCGGGCGATGGACAGCGTTCCGTCCTCGCCGAGGTTGTGGCCGACGGCGAACCGCCGGGTCATGACGTCGTCGGGCCCGAAGAAGGTGTCCGAGAGCCCCAGCGGCTCGAGTACGAGGGAGGCGACGGCCCGCTCGTACGTCATCCCGGTGACGGTCTCCAGGATCCGCCCGGCCAGGTTGTACCCGGCCTGGCTGTACGAGGCCCGGGTGCCCGGCCGGGCGATCATGTCCAGCTCGGACATCTTCGCCACGTAGCCGGCCAGGGCGTCGTCCCCGTCGCCGGTGTCGGCGATGACCGCCCAGTCCAGCCCCGCGGTGTGGTTGAGCAGGTTCAGCACGGTGATCTCGGCCGCGGCCCGCTCGTCCGCGAGCACGAGCTCGGGAACGTAGTGGCGCACCGGCAGTTCCAGGTCGATCCGGCCGCGCGCGGCCAGCCGCATCAGTGCGGTCGCGGTCAGGGTCTTCGTGACCGACCCCAGCTGGAACAGGGTCGATTCGTCGACGGGCAGCGGGTTCTCGGTGCTCGTCACGCCGTGGCAGGCGAAGACCTCCCGTCCGTCGACCCAGACCCCGACCGCAACGCCTGGGACGCCCAGCTCGGTGGCGGTCGCCTCGACGAACCCGGACAGCGTGTGATGTGACATGCCACTCCCCTTAGCGCACTTGCACTGCGTTCAAGTGAAGGGTAGCCAGCACTTGAACGCAGTGCAAGCGGGGCTCCGAGGGCTCGGCGGTGGGCGGAAAATGCGTTGCCGGGGCCACCGCCGTCGGCGAGGCTGCCCCGCATGTCCGAGCAACGAGCAGCACAGTCCGTGTCCGACCTCTTCACCGCCACCGGCCGCCTGAAGGCGATCCCGCGCAAGGCCGCCCGCCGCGAGCAGCTGCTCGCACACCTCGCCGAGACCCTGTTCGCGCCCGACCGCGCGTACACCGAGGCCGAGGTGAACGAAGCGCTGCACACCGTGCACGAGGACAGCGCCGCCCTGCGGCGCTACCTGGTCATCGCCGGCCTCCTGGTCCGGACCCGGGACGGCAGCAGCTACCGGCGGGCGGGCGGGTCGTAGCTCCTCCAGGCGTGGCCGCTCCGGGCGGCGGCCCGCGACCGGACGCCCCGTAAGGAGAGGGCGCCCGGCCGATCCGGCAGAACTAGAAGTTGCCGTAGTTGACCTGCCAGGTGGGCAGGCCCATCCGGCGCCACAGGGCCACCACCCGGTCGCGGTCGTCCAGCGAGACGCGGACCGCGTAGCGGTGCCGGACGTGTGCGTCGAAGAGTTCGGCCTTCACGATGTCGTCGCTGCGGCCGTCGTCGGAGGCCCGCATCCACAGCTCGTCGTACGGCACTTCGTGCGCGGCGAGCCACGCCTCGGTGATGGCCCGGTGGTCCTCGCTGCGCCCGGACAGCAGCACGATCGTGTCGTTCTCGGCGCTGCGGAAGGCTCGCAGGGCCTGCCGGACGGAGACGTTGAGCAGATCGCGGTCGCAGCGCGTGAAGTCGTACGGGCCGCGGTCGCCGCGCAGCGCCAGCGTGCCGTCGATGTCGCACATCACCGCCGACGGCAGCGCCGGGTCGGCGAGGTACGGAGTGCCGGCGGGCTGGGCACCCAGCCACTCGGCGGTCAGCCGCCAGCCGCCGCTGGTGGCCTTCGCGTGCTTCTCGGCGAGGATGCGGATGATCTCCTCGCCGACGGACCGGTCCCGCGCGGCATCGCGCCGTACGCACTCCTCGACCGGCACGCCGGTGAAGTCGTGCACCACGAAGGCCGCTTCGAGGCCGGTGACCGCGGCCTTGAGCCGCTTGGGGATGTGCGGGGTCAGGTGCGTGTTGTCGACGACCACGTCGAAGCCGCCCTCGACGGCCGAGCGGACGGCCGCGTCCTGGATCTCCAGGACGGTCCGCTCGTGCGCGTGCGAGCGGCCCCGCTCGGGCGCCGGGACGTCGAGCATGGTGCGCAGGTCGTCGAGGTTGACGCGGCGCATCCGGCCCTCGGACTCCGCCTGCAGCTGCCGCGCGGCGGTGGTCTTCCCCGAGGCGGGGAGTCCGGTCATGACGTGAACTACGGGCACGGGTCAGTTCTCCTGATCGGTGGTGAAGGGGTCGGCCGTCTCGGGCCGGACGGCACGCCAGACGAGGAGGTCGGTCGGCTTGCCGTCGAGGCGCTGGAACATGGCCGCGCGGATGCCGGAGTCGACCGGCAGCGTCTTGACCGCGCGGGCGAACTCGCCCCGGTCCGAGGCCAGATGGGCGATGCTGCGGTAGGCCTCGTCGATCGCGCGTCCGCGCGCCGCCGCTGCGTCCTCCAGGCCCGCGATCACCCCGCGCACCCAGGTGTCGAACTCGTCCGGCACCTGCTCCAGCAGGGCGTCCAGCGGGCGGCCGCCGGATGCCTCGATACCACCGAGTTCGGCGACCGAGCAGCCCAGGCCCTGGGCCAGCCGCTTCACGGACATGCCGGCGAACCGCTGGATGCCGTGGGCGCGCCAGATGTCCCGTTCGGTCACGCCCGTCAGCACCTTGTGCAGCCGCACGTACTCGGCGATCTTCGCCTTGGCCCGCACGCCGGACGCGAAGCGCAGCACGAAACCCTCGGCGTCGGTGCCGGTGGCCGCCCGACCGCCCGGCAGCGTGTTCGACTCGGTGAGTTTGACGAGCTCGTCGAGGGACATGGCCGGCCAGACGGTGACCACCGAGCCGATGCCCTCCCAGTGGGCGGCGGCCTCGGTGAGCGGGACCTCGGTGCCGTCGCTGCCGAAGGCGGCGAGCAGCACCAGGTCGCGGCGGTCGCCGTAGTCGACGACGATGCGGTTCTGCGGGTACAGGATCTCGGCCAGGTAGGTCACCCCGGGGGTGAGCGCCGCGGTGTCCGCGCGGTCGAGCCGACGCTGCGCCCAGGTGGCCTGCACGCTGCCGAAGGAACCCTTCGACGCGACCCGCCAGCGGCCGGCGTAGTGGAACACCACGGCCAGGCTGCCGTCGACCTTGTCGTACACCTCGAACGGCTCGTCCGGCAGGGCGGGCGCGTAAGGCTGACCGGACTCGTGCTCACCGACGTTGAAGAACTTCGGCAGCGGCAGGGCCACGATCTCACCGGTGGTGTCGTCGGCGACGAGGCCACGGCAGCGCATGGTCACCCGGTTCCAGATCCGCTCGTACTGGCACACCCGCGTGTACGTGTAGATGGACAGCGGCAGTTCGGGGTGCGACTTGCGGGTGACGTGCCCGGCGTCGATGGCGTCCGCCAGCTCCTGCGCGGGCATCAGGTCATGCAGAGTCAGGGTCGCCTGGCTCATGGGGTTCCTCCCGGATAGCGAGGCCCCATTCTCGCCCGCACCCGACCCCGCTGAACACCCAATTACCGCAGCTCAGCCCGCCGCTCCCTCAGGTCGTGGAGGCCTGTTCGGCATCGCGGTGGGCCTCCAGCAGGCGGAGCCAGATCTCGCTCATCGTCGGGAACGACGGGACCGCGTGCCAGAGCCGGTCGACGGGGACCTCGCCGGCCACCGCGATGGTGGCGGCGTGCAGGAGTTCGGCCGCGCCCGGGCCGACGAAGGTGGCGCCCAGGAGGACCCCGCGGTCCAGGTCGACCAGCATCCGGGCCTGCCCGCGGTAGCCGTCCGCGTACAGGCCTGCGCCGGAGACCTTGGACAGGTCGTAGTCGACGGCGCGGACCCGGTGGCCGGCCCGCTCCGCGTCCGCCAGGGTCGGGCCGACCGCCGTGGCCTCGGGGTCGGTGAACACCACCTGCGGCAGGGCCGCCGTGTCGGCGGTGGCGTGGTGCGCGCCCCAGCGGTCGGCCGCGCCGGCCGGTTCGGCGGCGCCCGCGGCCCGGGCGGCGATGGCGGCACCCGCGATACGGGCCTGGTACTTGCCCTGATGGGTGAGGAGCGCCCGGTGGTTGACGTCGCCGACCGCATACAGCCAGTCGTGCGCCGTCGAACGGAGGCTGTCGTCCACCTCGATCCAGTCGCCCGGCTTCAACCCGACCGTCTCCAGCCCGATGTCTTCGGTGCGCGGCGCCCGCCCGGTCGCCATCAGCAGCTCGTCGCCCTCCAGCGTCTCGCCGCCCTCCAGCACCACCGTGACCGGCCCGGTGGAACCATCGCGTACGACGGCCTCCACGGCCACCCCGGTACGCACCACCGCCCCGGCCTCGCGCAGCGCCTCGGCGACGAGTTCGCCCGCGAACGGCTCCATCCGGGGCAGCAGCCGCTCGCCCCGCACCAGCACCGTGACCTGCGAGCCGAGCGCCTGCCAGGCGGTGGCCATTTCGGCGGCCACCACCGACCCGCCCACGATCAGCAGCCTCGGCGGAACGTGCCGGGCGGAGGTCGCCTCGCGGCTGGTCCAGGGGCGGGCGCCGGTGAGGCCGGGAAGGTCGGGCAGGACCGCCCGGCTGCCGGTGGCGACGACCACCGCGTGCCGGGCGGAGAGCACGTGGTGCTCACCCTCGGGCGAGCTGACGGCGACCTTCCGGTTGCCGTAGAGACGTCCGTGCCCCCGGTAGACGTGGGCACCGATCGAATCCAGCCAGTCGACCTGGCCGTCGTCCTTCCAGTCGCCGGTCCAGTAATCGCGGTGCGCGAAGACCGCCTCCCGGTCGAGCGGGCCCTCGACGGCCGCGGCGAGCCCGGGGATCCGGCGCGCGTCCGCCCGGGCGAGAGCCGGGCGGAGCAGCGCCTTGCTGGGGATGCACGCCCAGTACGAGCACTCCCCGCCGATCAGCTCGCTCTCCACCAGCGCGGTGCTGAGCCCGGCGGCCCGGGTCCGGTCCACGATGTTCTCACCGGCCGGTCCCCCGCCCAGCACCACGACGTCGTACTCCACGGCTTCAGTCATAGGGGACAGTCTCACCGCAGGCCACCGGGCCCGCACGTGCTTCACGCCCCCGGCGCGCCGCCTCAGGCCTCCTGCACGCCGCCTCAGGCCTCCGGCGCGCCGTCCCCGCCCGCCTGCTGCTCCGCGATCTTCGCCTTGATCGCCGCCATGTCCAGTTCCCGCGCCTGGCCGATCACGTCCGCGAGCATCGGCGCGGGCAGCGCGCCGGGCTGGGCGTACACCGCGACCTGGTCGCGGATGACCATCAGCGTGGGGATGGACCGGATCTCGAAGGCGGCGGCCAGCTCCGGCTGGGCCTCGGTGTCCACCTTGGCGAAGACGATGTCCGGGTTGTCCTCCGAGGCCTTCTCGAAGACCGGCGCGAACTGCCGGCAGGGCCCGCACCAGGCGGCCCAGAAATCGATCAGCACGAATCCGTTCTCACTGACCGTGCTGTCGAAGTTCTCCTTGGTGAGTTCGACTGTAGCCACTGTCTCCAGACCTCCGTGTGTCGTGCGTGTGCTCGTGGAACGAGCCGGTTGCCGCCTTCATTCCGTGCCGCCGGCATCCCGCATTCCGCGCCGCCCCGGAGGCAGGATGATCCCATGCACCGGATCGAGTTCTTCCACTACTCCCCCGCCGTGATCTGGGGTATCCGCGTCGACGGCACGGACCTCAGGTCGGTCGTCGCCGAGGCCACCCGTGCCCTCCGGGAGCGCGAAGCGGATGCCCTGGCCGACGCTGAGGACGCTGAGGACGAGGAGGACGAGGAGGACGAGGAAGCGACCGCGCAGCAGCGGGCGGACTTCCTCGCCTACCGCCACGGCGGCATGCCCCAGTACGAACTCGGCCGCCCGGCGAGCTACTTCCTGGGCGAACACGACCCCGCTTTCCGCTGCGGAACCCCGGACGGCACTCCGGTGCTGGGATGCTCCTGCGGCGTCTGGGAGTGCGGGCCGCTGCTGGCCCGGATCACGGTGGCCGAGGACACCGTCACCTGGTCCCGGTTCCGGGATCCGTACCGGCCCGAATGGGGCGACCTCCCCATCGGGCCGTACGTCTTCCCGCGCCCCGCGTACGAGCACGCGCTCGCCCACCCGCTCGGCCTGGACCGGGACCCCCTGGACCCGCCCGACGCGCAGATCTAGAGCCGGTCTAGAAGGGCCAGGCGGCCGGGGTCCGGCGAGCGGTGGTCCAGCGGAGTTCGGTGAAGGCGTCCAGGTTCGCCTCGCCCCCGAAGCGCGCCCCCGTGCCCGAGGCGCCCACCCCGCCGAAGGGGGCCACCGCCTCGTCGTTCACCGTCTGGTCGTTGATGTGGGCGATGCCCGTCGGGATCCGGTCGGCGAGCTCCAGCCCGCGCGCGGTGTCGGCGGTGACGATGCCGAGCGAGAGCCCGTACGGTCCGGCGGAGGCCAGGGCCACCGCCTCCTCCTCGGTGGCGAAGGAACGGACCGGAGCCACCGGCCCGAAGACCTCCTCCGCGTAGGCGGGGGTGTCGTCGGCGACGCCCGCAAGCACCGTGGGCCGGTAGAACAGGTCCCGGTGGGTGCCGCCGGCGACGAGCTTGGCGCCCTGCTCGGTGCTGGCCTCGACCAGGGCGTGGATCCGGTCCCGCTGCACCGCGTCGATGACCGGGCCGAGGTGGACCTCCTCCCGGTACGGGTCACCGACCGCCAGCGATTCCGCCTTGGCCGCGAGGAGTTCGACGTAGTCGTCGTACAGGGAGGCATGGACCAGGTGCCGGCCGGCGGTCATGCAGATCTGGCCCTGGTGGAAGAAGGAGCCCCAGGCTGCCTGGTTGACGGCCGCCTCCACATCGGCGTCGGCGAGCACGAGGAGCGCCGAGTTCCCGCCCAGCTCCAAGTGCACCCGCTTGAGCTGACGGCCGGCCAGTTCGCCGACGGCACGGCCGGTGGCGGTGGATCCGGTGAACGAGACCACCCGCACGTCGGGTTCGGCGACCACGGCCCGCCCGGTGTCGGCATCCCCGGGCAGTACGTGCAGCAGCCCGTCCGGCAGCCCGGCCGCCGCGAGGACCGCAGCGAGCGCCAGGCCGCCGCAGACGGCCGTCCGCCGGTCCGGCTTGAGCAGGACCGCGTTGCCGAGGGCCAGCGCGGGGGCGACCGAGCGGATCGCAAGGATCAGCGGGGCGTTGAAGGGCGCGATCACCCCGACCAGTCCGGCCGGCACCCGGCGGGTGTACGAGAGCCTGGGCGCCTCGCTCGGCAGCACCTGCCCGGCCGGGCGGGAGGCGAGGGCAGCCGCTTCGTAGCACTCCTGGGCGGCCACGTGCAGCTCGAAGTCGGCCTTGCCGGGTATCGAGCCGGACTCCTGCACCAGCCAGGTCCGCAGCTCCTCGGCGTGCTCGGCGAACAGGTCACCGGCCCGGCGGAGCACCGCCGCCCGCTCCAGGTGGGTGGTCCGCGCCCATTCGGCCTGGGCGGCCCGGGCCCGTACGGCGGCGTCGGCGACGTCCGCCGGGGCGGCGAGGGCGAGGGTGGCGAGGGTCCGCCCGGTGGCGGGCTCGACCACCGGGGCCGTGCCACCGGTCAGCACCGGTCCGTCCTGCCAGATGGTCGGGTCGAGAAGCGGCATGCCAGGGCCTCCGGGGGCGGGGTGGCTGGGGTGGGGGCAGGGGGGGTGGGCAGGGGTCATCGTAGCCAGCCAGGCACGCCAAAACTGTTTGGTTATTGGGCAGTTGATACCGGTGGTGACCGGAATTGATCGCTCAGCGCTCGAGGACGAGGGCGATGCCCTGGCCGACGCCGATGCAGAGCGCAGCCAGACCGGTACCGGAGCCGGCGGCCGCCAGCTGATGGGCGACCGAACCGGCGAGCCGCGCGCCGGAAGCACCCAGCGGATGACCGAGGGCGATGGCACCGCCGCGCGGGTTGACCACCGCCGGATCCAGCTCCGGCCAGGCCGCCAGACAGCCCAACGCCTGTGCGGCGAAAGCCTCGTTGAGCTCGAAGGTGGTGAGGTCGGCGAAGCCGCGGCCCGCCTTGGCGAGCGCCCGCTGCACCGCGTCCACCGGGCCCAGGCCGAACAGCTGCGGCTCGATCCCGGTCACCGCGGACGACCGGATCCGGGCCAGCGGCTCGCGGCCGGTGGCGGCCAGACCCTCCTCGTCGGTCAGCAGCAGGGCGGCCGCGCCGTCGTTGAGGGGGGAGGCGTTGGCGGCCGTGACGGTGCCGGTGCCGTCGGACCGGAAGGCCGGCTTGAGCCGGGCCAGCGCCTCGGGGGTGGAACCCTCCCGGATGCACTCGTCCCGGACCAGGTCCACACCCGGGTACGGGACGACCTCGCCGTCGTACTGCCCGGCGGCCCAGGCGGCGGCGGCCTTGCGGTGGCTGTCGAGGGCGAAGGCGTCCTGCGCCTCGCGGGTGATGCCGTACTTGTCCGCGACGAGCTCGGCGCCCTCACCGAGCGAGACGGTCCACTCCTCGGGCATGCGGGGGTTGGTCATCCGCCAGCCGAGGGTGGTCGACCACATCTGCTGGTGCCCGGCGGGGAAGGCCCGCTCGGGCTTCTGCACCACCCAGGGGGCGCGGCTCATGGACTCGACCCCGCCGGCGATGGCCACCGAGGCGTCGCCGAGCGCGATGGCCCGGGCGGCCTGCACGACCGCCTCCAGGCCGGAGCCGCAGAGCCGGTTGACGGTGACACCGGGCACGGAGACGGGCAGCCCCGCGAGCAGCACGGCCATCCGGGCCACGTCCCGGTTGTCCTCGCCGGCACCGTTGGCATCGCCGAAGACCACGTCGTCGATCCGGGCGGGGTCGAGCGCGGGGGTGCGGTCGACGAGGGCTCGTACGGTGTGCGCGGCCAGGTCGTCGGGGCGGATGCCGGCCAGCGCGCCGCCGAACTTGCCGATCGGGGTGCGGACGGCGTCGACGACGTACACGTCGCGGATGGACGGCATGGGGGTCTCCTGAGTCGGGGATGCGCCTGTGCGGGGCGCGCCGTGGGCAGTCTCTGCCGGGCGATCAGCGCCTGTCAACGGGGGTCTTCCCGGCCGGGCGGGGCCGGCCCTGCCGGGGGTGGCTGGTGCGCCCAGGACGGGAGGCCTCTTCCCGACAGGGCGGGGCCGGCCCTGCGGAGGGTGGCTGGTGCGCCCGGGACGGGGAGGCCTCTTCCCGGCAGGGCGGGCCCGGCCCTGCCGGGGTGGCTGGTGCGCCCCGGACGAAGGAGGCCTCTTCCCGGCCGGGCGGGCCCGGCCCTGCCGGGGTGGCTGGTGCGGCCCGGACGGGGAGGCCTCTGCCCCGCAGGGCGGGCCCGGCGCCTGCCCCTGGCGCGCCCCGGGCAGGGGGGCACCCGGCCCTGCCGGGGGTCGGTGTGCCCCGCTCGGGGGGCCCCTGCGGTCAGACGGGGGTGCGAGGCGCCCAGGGCAGGGGGGCACCGGGCCCTGCCGTGGGGCCGGTGTGCCCCGCTCGGGGGGCGCCGGTGTGCCCCGCCCTGCGGTCAGGCGGGGGTGCGGCCCCTGCGGGTCAGGTGGATTCGCGGGGGACGGCCCGGGCCGACATCAGGTCGCGGAGTTCCCGGGCCTCCGCGGGTTCGCGGACCACCCGGTCCACCAGGGACGCCAGCAGGTCCCCGCTCGGCATCCGGATCCGGACCGTGCTCAGCCGCGGCCGCAGCAGCCTCCCCAGCAGCAGATCGTCCGCGCCGATCACGGCCACGTCCTCCGGGATCCGCAGCCCCGCGTCCTGCAGGGCCCGCATCAGCAGCATCGCGTACTCGTCGTTGTACGCGAACACCGCGTCCAGGCCGAGCTGCCGCCAGCGCGCCGCCAGCGCCGTGGCCGAATCCTCCGTGTAGCTCATCGGCAGCGCCTGCACCTCCGCCTCGCCCGCCGCGGACCGGGCCCCGGCCAGGCGCGGGGCGGAGAAGAGCTCCAGACCGTCCTCCTCGGGGACGATCACCCCGATCCGGCGGTAGCCGCGCTCCGACAGATGCGCCGCGGCCCGTGCACCGACTTCCTGCTGGTCCATCACCAGCGCGTGCGCACCCGGCACGCTCTCCGGTCCGAGCGTGATCACCGCGCGGGCCCCGGCCCGCTTGAGGGTGGTGACGTTGCGGGCCGTGAGGGTGATCTCGCCGAGCGAGATCACCGCTACGGGCCGCAGCTCGGCCCAGGCGCGAGCGGCCTGGTCCCCGCTGAGGCCCACGCTGCCGTACTGGACGACGGTGTAGTCGAGGCGGCGCAGCGCCCACTGCAACTCGTTGAGGAAGCTGCTGTAGAGCGGGCCCACCGGGACGTGCGAGGTGGGCAGGAGGACGATCCGGGTGTGGCCGGCCCGCAGGCTGCGCGCGGCGGCGTGGGGGACGTAGCCGAGCTCCTCCGCGGCCTCGCGGACCTTCCGCCGGGTGGGTTCGCTGATGCGGACGGCTTCCGCATTGTTCAGGACGTACGACACCGTCGCGCGCGAGACGCCCGCGAGGCGTGCCACGTCGGCGCTGGTGGGAACGGCGGCGGGAGCCGTGGGCGGGGCCGGGGCCGGCGGGTCTGCCGGTTCGGCCGGTTCGGCCGGTTCGGCCGGCTGGGGCGGCTGGGGCGGCCCGGGCGACTTTGGTGACTGAGACTTCATTGCCGAGGCATCTTTCCAGACCGGTTGCGCCCGGGGGCTAGCGGATGGCCGGAAACGGGTGCTACACAGTGGTTACACGATTCATTGACACGTGTAACCCGGATGCCACAGCCCATCCGGCGTGCCGCTTCCACGTGTCCCGTCGTGCCGTCGCCCTGTCGCGTTCCGTCGCACCCCCGCCGTCGCGACAGGGCGGCGCGCACCCCCTCATCCGCTCGCAGAACCCCGCCCAGGAGGGCACCGTGGCCCTTTCCTCCCCCGGCACCGGCACCACCGCCGCCACCCCTGACGCGTCCGGCCCCTCCGCTCCCGGACGCGGCCTGCTCCCCCTGCTGCTCGTCGGCAACACCGCCATGTATGCGCTCTACGTCGGCGTCGCCGGAGTCCTGCTCGCGCTTCAGGTCGAGGACATCGATCCGGCACGCAAGGTCGCCAATTTCGGCCTGATAGCGGGGGTCTCGGCGATCTTCGCCACGGTCTTCAATCCGGTCGCCGGCGCCCTCTCCGACCGCAGCGGGCGGCGCAATCCCTGGATCCTCGGCGGCGGCCTGGCCGCGATCCCGGCGATGGTGCTGCTCGGCTTCGCCGACACCCTTCTGCTGATCATGATCGCCTGGTGCCTCGGCCAGGCCGTCATGAACGTCTACCAGGCCGCCATCACCTCGGTGGTGCCCGACCGGGTTCCGGTGGGCGCCCGCGGCAAGGCTTCAGCGGCCGTCGGCCTCGGCCTGCCGTTCGGGTCCACGCTCGGCGCGCTGCTCGGCGCCACCTTCTCCGAGGACTACCGCACCGGGTACCTCGTCTTCGGCGCCATGGTGGCGGCCGCCGGCGTCCTGTTCACCGCCTGCACCCGCGAGGAGCGGCTGCCGGCCCGCGCGCCGATGCCGGTCCGGGCGCAGTTGGCCGCCTTCGCGGGCGCGCTCAAGGACCACGACTTCCGGTGGGCCTTCATCGGACGGGCCCTGCTGGTGCTCGGCTACTTCGCGGTGAGCGGCTACCAGTTGTACATCCTCCAGGACCACACCATCCTGCCGGCGGGCATGGAGCCCGAGGCCGCGGTCGCGGTCATGATGCCGCTGACCAGCGTGGCGATGGTGGTGTCGACCGTTCTGGGCGGCTGGCTCTCCGACCGCTTCGACCGTCGCAAGCTGTTCGTCGGCGCCTCCGCCCTGCTGTCCGCCCTCGGCCTGCTGATCCCGGCCCTGTCGACCGGCTGGACCGCGATGCTGGCCTTCGCCGTGGTCAACGGGCTCGGATTCGGCTGCTACATGGCCGTGGACACGGCGTTGGTGACGATGGTGCTGCCGAAGGCGGAGGACGCGGCCCGGGACATGGGCGTGCTCAACATCGCCAACGCCGGTCCGCAGATCGTCGCGCCGTTCATCGCCTCGCTGATCGTGTCCGCGAGCGGCGGCTACACCGCCCTGTTCATCGTGGCCGCGGTCCTGTCGGTGGCCGGGGCGCTGGCGGTCAAGCCGATCCGCAGCGTGCGCTGAACTGCCCTGTTTCTCCGCATCCGCTCCGCCGACACGACTTCCGTCCGTACCACCATCCCGAAAGAGGCACGACCGTGCAGCTGCACACCCGCACCTGGGGCGAGGGCGACCGCATCGCCCTGCTCATCCACGGCATCATGGCCGACCACCGCACCTGGCGCCGAGTGGGCCCCGCCATCGCCGAGCGCGGCTACCGCGTGATCGCGGTGGACCTGCGCGGTCACGGCGCGAGCGGCCGGGGCGCGTACAGCCCGCAGCTCTTCGCGGACGACGTGGTGGAGACCCTGCCCGCCGGCGCGGCGCTCGCCATCGGCCACTCGCTCGGCGGTCTGACCCTGTCCCTGGCCGTGGACCGGCTGAAGCCGCAGCGTGCGGTGTTCTCCGACCCGGCGTGGCACCTGGCCTCGTCGGAGGAGGGCTTCGGGCCGGAGATGTTCGCCGAGTTCAAGTCGGCGCCCAGGGAACAGATCCGGGCGATGAACCCGCGCTGGGAGGAGGCGGACGTCGACATCGAGCTGGCGACCCTGGCGGTGTGGGACGAGGCCACCGCACTGAGCCTGGCCCCGCTGTTCGGCACCGATCTGCTGCCGACCGCGCCGGTGGTCCCGTCTCTGGTGCAGCTCGCCGACCCGAGCTTCCTGATCTCCGAGGACCGGGCGGCGATCCTCAAGGACCGCGGGTTCGAGGTCCGTTCGGTGGCGGGCGCCGGTCACACCATCCACCGGGACGACTTCGAGGGGTTCATGGCCTCGTTGGAAGGGTGGATCTGATCAGGCTCTAGCAGGGGCCGAATCCTCACCGCTACTGTCCACTTACCGACGAGTAACGGGGAGGTCCGGTGTCGGCAGGTGGTTCGGTATCGACGGAGCGAACAGGACAGGGAGCAGGGCTCGCCTCGACGGGGCAGGTGTCCGCCGGCTTGGCGGAGACCGTCCGGCTTCTCGCTGAAGGCACGGTTTCCGCACGGCAGTTGACGGAGGAGGCGCTACGCCGGATCGCCGCCTCCCAGCCCGAACTCAACGCCTTCCGGGTGGTGCGCGGCGAGGCCGCGCTCGCCGAGGCGGACGCGGCGGACCGCCGGCTGGCCGCCGGCGAGCGGCTGCCGCTGCTGGGCGTGCCGCTGGCCGTCAAGGACGACATGGACGTCGCGGGCGAACCGACCGCGTTCGGGTGCGCGGGCGACTTCCCCCGCAAGCCGGCCGACAGCGAGGCGGTCCGCCGCCTGCGGGCGGCGGGTGCGGTGATCGTCGGCAAGACGACGAGTCCCGAGCTCGGCCAGTGGCCCGTCACCGAGGGGCCGGCCTTCGGCAACACCCGCAACCCGTGGAACACCGCCTACACGCCCGGCGGTTCCTCGGGCGGCTCGGCCGCCGCCGTGGCCGCCGGGCTGGTACCGGCCGCGCTCGGTTCCGACGGGGCCGGCTCGGTGCGGATCCCCGCCGCGTGGACCCATCTGGTGGGCATCAAACCGCAGCGCGGACGGATCTCGACCTGGCCGGACCCGGAGTCCTTCCGCGGCCTCACGGTGAACGGCGTCCTCGCCCGTACGGTGGCGGACGCGGCACTGCTGCTGGACGCCGCGAGCGGTCCGCATCCCGAGGACCTGCACCGGCCGGCGCCGATCTCGGCGTCCGCGGCCGCGGCGAGCGCGCCGCCGCGCCGCCTGCGGATCGCCCTGTCCTTCGGCATGGCCTTCACTGCGACGCCCAAGTCCCTGGACCCTATTGTACGTTCGGCCGTTGAGCGGCTGGCCGGACGGCTGGAGGCGCTGGGCCACGAGGTGGTCCCGGAGGACCCCCGGTACGGCCAGATCGGCCTGACCTTCGTGCCGCGCGCGACGAGCGGGGTGCGCGAGTGGGCCGCCCGCGTCCCGGACCCGGAGCTGCTGGACCCGCGGACGCGCGAAACGATGCGTACGGGCCGCCTGCTGGGCGGCCTCGCCCTGCGGGCGGCGCGCCGGGCCGAGCCGCTGCTGCAGCGCCGCATCGGGGAGATCTTCGGCCGCTTCGACGTGGTACTCACCCCCACCACGGCGACCCCGCCCCTGCCGATCGGAGCCCTGTCGGGCCTGGGCGCCCTGGCCACGGACCGGGCGATGATCGCCGCCTGCCCGTACGCCTGGACATGGAACGTCCTGGGCTGGCCGGCCGTCAACGTCCCGGCGGGCTTCACCCCCTCAGGCCTCCCCCTGGGCGCCCAACTCCTGGGCCCCTCCGACTCGGAACCGCTCCTCATCTCCCTGGCCGCACAACTGGAAGCAGACCAGAACTGGGGAGAACGCCGGCCGCCCGCGGGGTCGTGAGCGGTACGGAACCCACGGCGCGGGCGGCCCTTCTCGCGTCCCGAGCCGAGGCGGGGGCGGGCGGGCCTGCGCCCGGCGCGGGCCCGCTCCTTTGCCCCCTGCTCGGGGCGGGGGCGGCGCGGGGTGTGCCACCCACCCCGGGGGGCTTCGGCGGGACGGAACCCGGATGCCGCGCGGGGGGCTGCGGAGGCGCACGGCGCGGGCCCACCTCTTCGCCCCCCGCTCGGAGCCGGGGCGAGCCAGGGTATGCCACCCACCCCTGGAGGCTTCGGCCAGACGGAACCCAGACACCGGGACGGGACACCCGGCGCCCGGCGCGGGCCGCATCTTCGCTCCACAGGGAGCCGGGGCGGGGCGGGGGCTGCGGGGGCGCCCGGCGCGGGCCCGCTCCTTTGCCCCCGCTCGGGGCCGGGGCAGGGCAGGGGTGGGCCACCCACCCCTGGGAGCTTCGGCCAGACGGAACCCAGACACCGGGAGGGGCTGCAGGGCGCACGGCGCAGGCCGCGTCTTCGCCCCCCGCTCGGAGCCGCGGCGAGGCAGGGGTGTACCACCCACCACTCGGGGCTTCGGCGGGACGGAGTCCGAGGCACAGGCAGGTACCGGGTCCGGGGCGCGGGCCTCCCGGCCTGCCGAGGCGGTACGCACCCGGCCGCCCACCGGGGCGGAGCCCCGCTCTCAGGCCTCGGCCGGCTGGATTGCGGGGCCTGGGGCGCGAGCCCGCGCCTGCTGGGCGGTACCCGCCGGCCCTCACCCGGAGCAAAGCCCCGCTTTGACAGCCTCGGCGGGGTGGGTTGCGGTCGCCGTGCCGCGGGCCCGCCGGCCTGCTGGGCGGTACCTCCCCGGCCGCGACTGGGGCGAAGCCCCACTATCGGCCTCGGCCCGCGGGTTGCGGGGGTCGGGCGAGGACCCCGCTCTCCAGCCCCGCCGGCGTTTGAGGCGCGGGGTCCGGGGCGAAGCCCGCTCCCCCGCCCCGCCGGGGTGGTTGCGGAGGCCGGGCCGTGGCTCCGCTTTCCAGCCTCGCCGGCGTTTGAGGCGCGGGGTCTGGGGCGGAGCCCGCTTTCCAGCCTCGCCGGCGTTTGAGGCGCGGGGTCTGGGGCGGAGCCCCAGGTCGGGAAGGGGCGGGCAGGGGAAAGGCTCCGCGCAGCGGCCCACCAGGCCGCGACCCCGCTCACTGCTGAAGCGGCGGCTGGCCGGGGCGGGCTCGGCCAGGCCAGGCTGGTCGGTTGGGCGGGGCCACAGGGTGCCGGGGCTTCGCCTGGACGGAATCGGAGGAGCAGGCGGGGGGCCTTCCCGGCAGTCCCAGTGTCGTTCCGTGTCCGTCCGCCCGGTCAAGGGCGCTCCTTCGTCGCGTCGCTTCGCGATGTCGCTGCGCTCCACCCTTGACAGGTCGGCCGGCCCCGGAAAGACAAGGACTGTCGGGAAGCCCCGAAAGAAGGGCAGGGGGACAGGACCCCATACGGCCCCGCCCAGCAGCTTGCCCGGCAGCGTGAGCGGGTCGGCCGCCCTTCGGGCGGACAGCTCCACTCCCCCGAAGCCAGACCCGGGCAGCAGGACCGGACGACAGGGCGCACCGGATCGCTACGCGCTTCTCCCGGCCAAGCGTCCCCGTCCCGTCTGTGGCCGGACATAGGCCGCCCCACCGACCGCGACGACTGCAGGCCGTCAGGCGGCAGACCGACCGCCTGTGGTTGGACATAGACCGCCACCGGCCATCACACGCTCCTCTCGTCTCGGCGACTGACAGACCGGCCGGGGCCGGACGTAGACCGCCACCGGCCACAACAGGCTCCTCTCGTCTATGCGACTGACGGACCGGCCGCGGTTGGGCATGGGCCGCCACCGATTCGGGGCGGGTTGGGGTGGTCTTGGCGGCTGAATGACGGGGAGATGGAAGTCAGAGCCCGACAGGCGACCACCAACACCTCAAAGCCTGCGCACGCCGCCCGGATTGCCCGCATATGGGCGCCATTTGGTGGCCCCAGACGGGTGGTGGTCGCTGAGACGGCAGAAGCGCCGCATCGTGGGCGGCCTATGTCCGGCCACAGGCGACCCGGGGACGCTGAAACGGCAGGAGCACGTGGTGGCCGGTGGCGGCCTATGTCCGGCCACAGGCGCCCCGGGGACGCTGGGACGGCAGGAGCACGTGGTGGCCGGTGGCGGCCTATGTCCGGCCACAGACGGTCCGGAGACGCTGAGGCGGGAGAAGCGTGCCGCGATCGTGGGCGGCTTATGTCCGGCCACAGGCGGTCCGGAGACGCTATGCCGAGAGAAGCGCGTAGCGATCCGGCGCGCCCTGTCGTTTGGGTCTGCTGCCCGGGTCTGGCTTCGGGGAAGTGGAGCTGTCCGCCCGAAGGGCGGCCGGTCGGGCGACAGCCGCCGCCCGACCGGCTGGGCGGGGCCGCATGTGGGAAAGGTCCCCCATGCCATCCCCCCGGGGGCCGCCCGACAGTCTCTGTCTGGGCGGGCCGGGCCGGGCAGTCAAGGGTGGAGCGCAGCGACATCGCGAAGCGACGCGACGAAGGAGCGCCCTTGACGGCCCGGACCGGCACGCTCGGACACTGGACTGACGGGCAGCCCCCGGGCACCCTCCGACCCCGCCCAAGCAAAACCCCGCAACCCGTACCCCTGCCAGTGTCTGGCTTCCGTCCAAGCGAAGCCTGCAGGGGTGGGTGGCACACCCCCGTCCCGGCCTGGCCCCGAGCGGGGGTCAAAGGAGTGGGCCTGCGCCGTGCGCCCCGCACCCCCGACCGCCTCTGGCTTCCGTCCAAGCGAAGCCTGCAGGGGTGGGTGGCACACCCCCGTCCCGGCCTGGCCTCGAGCGGGGGGCAAAGGAGCAGGCCCGCGCCGTGCGCCCCGTACCCCTGCCAGTGTCTGGCTTCCGTCCAAGCGAAGCCTGCAGGGGTGGGTGGCAGACCCCCGCCCTGGCCCGCCCCCGAGCGGGGGGCAAAGGAGCAGGCCTGCGCCGTGCGCCCCGTACCCCTGCCGGTGTCTGGCTTCCGTCCAACCGAAGCCTGCAGGGGTGGGCGGCACACCCCCGCCCCGCCCCGCCCCCGAGCGGGGGGCAAAGAAGCAGGCCCGCGCCGCGCGCCCCACACCCCCACCCAGCCCCTGGCTTCCGTCCCCCCGAAGCCCCCAGGCCCCCGCCCCACCCCCGCCCCGCCCCGGGGGCCAAAGAAGCCCGCCCGCGCCTGCCTCCGTACCCCCCTCAACTCACCCCGGCCCCCTCACGCCCCGCCCACCCAGGCCCTTCTTCTTCGGCCAAGTCGAGCGGAGGACAAACGCCCTCTTTCGGATGTCGGGGCGAATACCGGTGGAATGGGATGGACGGTGTGTCACAAAGCCGTGGGGGGACGGCGAGTCGGCTTCGGGGACCTGATAAACAGTGGATATTCACAGCTCGTCTTGGGGGGATCGCCGCACTGTGAAACCTCTTCACCGACATCTCGTCAGCACCTCGCGCAAGGTGCTCTGCACCGCCGCGCTCGCCGCCAGCCTCACCACGGCTGCCGTGGTGACGAACACACCGACCGCCGATGCCGGGGAGTCCGAGCCGACCCCGGACAGTCCCCAGGCGAACGACCGCGGCAACGCCCGGCTCGACCTTCCCGATCTGGTGGCCAACCCTCCGGCGCCGGGCACCGGCCCGGGCACGGCCCCGGGCACCGGGACCGGCGAGGGCGCTTCCGGCATACCCGCGACCGCCCTGGAGGCGTACCAGCGCGCCGCGACCTCGGTGGAGGCCGCGCTGCCCAACTGCAACCTGCCCTGGCAGCTGCTGGCCGGCATAGGCCGGGTCGAGTCCGTGCACGCCTCCGGGTACGGCCTCAAGACGGACGGGTACACGGAGAAGCCGATCCGCGGGCCCCGGCTCGACGGCAACGGCTTCGCCGAGATCCGCGACACCGACCGCGGCGAGTGGGACGCGGACACGCAGTACGACCGGGCGATCGGCCCGATGCAGTTCATCCCGTCCACCTGGGCGACCTGGGGGGCCGACGGCAGCGGCGACGGCAAGCGGGACCCGAACAACATCTACGACGCGGCGCTCGGCGCCGGGCTGTACCTGTGCGCGGGCGACCGGGACCTGTCCAACCCGGCCCACCTCGACAAGGCGATCCTCAGCTACAACAACTCGCGCGAGTACGTGAACACGGTCACGGGCTGGATGCGGCAGTACCAGAAGGGCGCGGGCGGGATACCGAACCCGCCCGCCGGGACGTACCCGACCCCGCCGCCGACCGCGCCGGTCCCGACTCCGCAGCCGCCGGTCACTCCGCCGCCGGTGATCCGTCCGCCGGCCCCGCCGGTGAAGCCCCCGGTGAAGCCGCCGACCAAGCCGCCGACCAAGCCTCCGGTGAAGCCGACGCCCCCGCCGGTGAAGCCCACCCCGCCGCCGGCGACGGTGTCCGGGCTGGAGCAGCTCGGCGAGCGCACCCTGACGGCCGAGGCCGGGGCGGTCTTCCAGCCCTCCTCGCAGGTCAAGGCCGTGCTCAGCAATGGCAAGCCGGCCGCCAACGAGGTCGTGGTCTTCGAGATCAGGGACGACACGACGGGCGGGACGGCCTTCGCGAAGGACGGCGAGGACCACGTGGTCCTGCGTACGAACGCCGACGGGATCGTGGCCGTGCCGAAGATCAAGGCCGGCGACAACGGCAAGGGCGGCACCTTCACGCTGCGCGCCACCCTCTACGGCACCCGCGCCTTCACCGTGAACTTCGACGGCAAGGTCACGCCGAAGCCGGTCGCCGCGAAGATCGCCCGGACGGACGACAAGCCGCTGAAGGTGCCGGCCGGCTCCAGCTTCGCTCCGCAGGAGCTGCTGGTCACCGGGACCGACGGCAAGGCGTTCGCCGGGTCGGTCCTGACGGCCGCCATGGTCGAGAAGAACGAGAAGGGCGAGTGGGTCCCGGTCGCCGCCGACGACCGCACCGGCCCGTTCTTCAAGGACGAGGAGGGCAAGCAGCTCCGCACCCTGGAGCTGCCCGCCACGGACGCGGACGGCAAGGTCACCCTGCCGTGGATCTACACGGTCAAGGTCGAGCCGGGTACGTACCACCTGCGCCTGTCCACCCCGGAGGGGGTCGAGCTGGTCCTCGACCTGGTGGTGGAGAAGGCGCCGGAACTGGAGACCCAGCCGCAGGGCTGATCCCTTCACGACTGCCACTCCACGCGCACGGGCCGTGAGCATCCCGCTCACGGCCCGTGCGCGTGCGTGCAGCGCCGGTCACGGGTCCAGGACGCCGGGTCACCGGCAAAGGCAGCAAAGGGCAACAAAGGGCGGCGCAAGGCGGCGCAAGGTGGCAAGGGCAGCAAAAAGGCAGGAGCCCCGCCTCCTCCGTTCCCACGGAAGAGGCAGGGCTCCTTGGGTACTGCTAATCCAACCGCGATCCGGTTGGCCCAGGCGATTAGGCCGGGGTGACGTTCTCGGCCTGCGGGCCCTTCGGGCCCTGCGTGACGTCGAAGTTCACCATCTGGTTCTCCTCGAGGGAGCGGAAGCCAGAGGCGTTGATCGCGGAGTAGTGGACGAAGACATCCGGGCCGCCGCCGTCCTGGGCGATGAAGCCGAAGCCCTTTTCAGCGTTGAACCACTTCACGGTTCCGGTAGCCATGAGCCCTCCTATGGGCCAAAGGGTCGCCCTGCTCCAGAACCTGCTAAGAAGTCTGAAAACTACAAAAGCCTGCGGGTTACATGCTCCGCAGGCTTCGTACTGCAAGGGAAACCAAACTGCAACTTGCGTCGAGCCTAGCACGCAGAGTCCTCGGGAGACCAGAGGGAAAGATCACGTCACCCGGACGTTTGAGACCCTCGAAGATGCTGACGGCTGCGTGCGGGCTAGTCTCGCGATGTGGACCCCTATCGCAGCCGGCCGCGGGTCGGCCACATCCAGTTCCTGAACTGCCTGCCCTTGTACTGGGGGCTGGCCCGGACGGGCACGCTGCTGGACCTGGAGCTGACCAAGGACACCCCCGAGAAGCTGAGCCAGCGGCTGGTCGACGGGGAGCTGGACATGGGTCCCATCACCCTCGTGGAATTCCTCCGGAACGCCGACGACCTGGTCGCCTTCCCCGATCTCGCGGTCGGCTGCGACGGCCCGGTCATGTCCTGCGTGATCGTTTCCCAGGTGCCCCTGGAGCAGCTCGACGGGGCCCGGGTGGCCCTGGGCTCCACCTCTCGTACGTCCGTACGACTGGCCCAGCTGCTGCTCGCCGAGCAGTACGGCGTACGGCCCGAGTACTACAGCTGCCCCCCGGACCTGGGGGTGATGATGCAGGAGGCCGAGGCCGCCGTGCTGATCGGCGACGCGGCCCTGCGGGCCTCCCTGCACGACGCGCCCCGGCTCGGGCTCGCCGTGCACGACCTGGGGCTGATGTGGAAGGAATGGACCGGGCTGCCGTTCGTCTTCGCGGTCTGGGCGGCCCGCCGCGACTATCTCGAACGCGAACCGCATGTGGTGCGGAACGTGCACGAGGCCTTCCTCGCCTCCCGTGACCTCTCGCTGGAAGAGGTCGCCAAGGTCGCCGAGCAGGCGGCCCGCTGGGAGGCATTCGACGCCGGCCTGCTGGAGCGGTACTTCACCACCCTCGACTTCCGATTCGGCGCCGAGCAGCTGGCCGGCGTACGCGAATTCGCCCGCCGTACCGGCCCGACCACCGGGTTCCCGGCGGACGTGAAGGTGGAGTTGCTGGCCCGGTAGCAGGCCCCGAATTGCCTGTGAAATTCTTCTGGTTCAGCGCGCACGCAATTCGCCTGCGCCGAATTGCCGCCGGAACGGGGGAGTTTGGGGATGGCCGGAGTGCAGGAAGGCGTCTCGGCGGGGGTCGCGGGGAAGCGGAAGCAGCAGCCGCCGGCCCGTAAACGGGGGTCGGTCACCCTGGCCCTCCTGGTGCTCACCCCCCTGCTCATCGCGTTCAGCGGCTGGCTCGCGCAACCGCTCAACGTGCTGTGGCTTGCGCTCGCCACGGTGCTCTCGCTGGTGGTGCTCTGCACCGCCTGGGCGCTGTGCGGGGCCGGTCCGGGGGCCTGTGTCGCCGTGACCGGGTTCGCCCTGATGCTGTTCCTCGGGCCCACCCTGGACGAGATCGTGATCGAGCAGCGGGGCGTCCGGCACCAGGGGATGATCGTCGACGTCGACCGGTACAAGCGGACGAGCCGGCCGACGCGGCACACCTGCCAGGTCGCCACCGTCCATGCGGGCCGGATCGGGGTGAGCTGCACGCAGCACCACCGGGTGGACGACCTGGTGGCCGTGGTGGTGGACCCGGAGGACTGGCTGCCCGCCCGGCTGGCTGAGAAGGCCGACGGGCCCTCGACGGCCACGCTGTGGACCTGCGCCGGGCTGTTCGCCGCCCTGGAGGCCTTCATCCTCTGGGGCAGGCTCCGCCGCCGCACCGCCTGAGGGATGCCCGGTCCCGCTACTGTGCGGGCAGTCAGGCAGTGTCACGGGGGAGGGGACGCCATGCAGCCGCTGGACGACGGGGAGCCGCGGGTCATCGGGGCGTACCGCCTGCTCGGCCGGCTCGGCGCGGGCGGCATGGGCCGCGTCTACCTGGGGCGCAGCGAGGGTGGCCGGACGGTCGCGGTGAAGATCGTGCACCCGCATTTCGCCTCCGACGAGGAGTTCCGGGCCCGGTTCCGGCGCGAGGTGGCGGCGGCCCGCCGGGTGGGCGGCGAGTGGACGGCTCCGGTGCTGGACGCGGATCCGGACGCGGCCGTGCCGTGGGTGGCGACCGGGTACGTGGCCGGTCCCTCGCTGGACCGGGCGCTGGCCGCGCACGGCCCCCTGCCGGAGCCGGCGGTCCGGGCGGTCGGGCTGGGGCTGGCCCGGGCGCTGGTGGCGGTGCACGGGCTGGGGCTGGTGCACCGCGACGTGAAGCCGTCGAACGTGATGCTGACCCTGGACGGGCCGCGACTGATCGACTTCGGCATCGCCCGGGCCACGGACGGCACGGCCTCCCTGACCTCCACCGGCGTCTCGGTCGGCTCGCCCGGCTACATGTCGCCGGAGCAGATCCTCGGCAAGGGGGTCACCGAGGCGGCGGACGTGTTCTCGCTGGGCGCGGTACTGGCGTTCGCGGCGACCGGGGCGCCGCCGTTCACCGGGGACAACTCGGCGACGCTGCTGTACAAGGTGGTGCACGAGGAGCCCGACCTCGGGTTGCTGCCGGCGGGGGAGCTGCGCGAGCTGGTGGCCGCCTGCCTGGCGAAGGCCCCCGGGGACCGGCCGACGCCGGAGCGCATCGCGGCGGTGCTGGACGGGGCCCTGGCGGTACCGGGCTGGCTGCCGGCGCCGCTGGTGGAGCAGGCGAGCCGGGCTGCGGTCGACCTCCTGAACCTGGACGCGCCGTCCGCCCCGGCATCCCTGTCCGCTCCGGCATCCCCACCCGCCCCGGCATCCCCGCCCGGCTACGGGTATCCCGCCTCCGCCGCAGGGTCCGGCCCGTCCTGGCCGGGTGCCGGCGGTCCGGGCGCGCCCCGGGCCGGTTACGGGTACCCGGTTGCCGGTCCCGCCGGGTCGGCGGACACGGCCGGGAACCCCTCCTACTGGCCGACCGGCACGGCCGGCTCCGGACCGGCGGGTTCCGCACCGGCGGGTTCCGCACCGGCGGGTTCCGCATCGGCGGGGTTCGGCCCGGCCGATGCCTCGTACCGGGCGGACCCCGGACCGTACGGGACACCGGCCGAGACCACCCCGGACGCAGGCGGCCGGCAGGTCAGCGTCACCGCGGCCGGGCGCCGCTTCAGCTGCACCGTGGTGCTGGCCGCCGCCACGGTGGTCGCGGCGCTGGCCGGCGGCCTGTACGGGACGGGGCTGCTGCCCGGCACCGGCGGGCGGTCCCACGACGCGGCGAGCGGGAACAGCAGCGACAGCCGGACCCCCGCCGCCTCGCCCCCGGCCGCGAGCCGCCCCACCGGCGCCGGGCCCGGGGCCGCCCGGGACGACGTACCGAAGGAGCTCGTCGGCACCTGGAAGGGCACCGTCACCACCACCCGCCTCGGTGTCTCCAGCGAGTTCGAGATCACCATCAAGGCCGGCCGCACCGGCCAAGTCGTCGCCCGCGACAAGTCGGTCGTCGCCGTGCTCGGCACCGACTGCAGCGACGACTGGAAGCTCGCCTCCGCCACCGACCGCTCCCTCGTGCTGGACAACTCCGGCGGCACCAACCCCGCCCCCGGCATCTGCTCCAACGGCTCCGCCGAGGAACGCTTCACCCTCAACGCCGACGGCACCCTGCACTACAAGTCCGGTGACGGCCCCGCCGGAAACCCTCAGGGCGACCTCACCCGCAGCCCTTGACAGCCCTGGCGTAGGCTGGGCCGGTCCGGACCTCTCTTGACACACCTCCGAAGGGTGACGCACCGGTGACCGACCAGGCCGCTCTCCAGTCTGTCCTCGACCGTGCCGCCGCGGGAGGCCGGATCTCCGCGGAGGAGGCGCTCGACCTCTACCGCCACGCACCGCTGCACGCCCTCGGGTCCGCGGCCGACGCCGTGCGCCGCCGCCGCTACGCCGGTACCGAGCACATCGCGACGTACATCATCGAGCGGAACATCAACTACACCAACGTCTGTGTGACGGCCTGCAAGTTCTGCGCGTTCTACGCGGCGCCCAAGGACACCAAGAAGGGCTGGAGCCGCGACCTCGACGACATCCTGCGCCGCTGCGCGGAGACCGTGGAGCTCGGCGGCACCCAGGTGATGTTCCAGGGCGGCCACCACCCCGACTACGGCGTGGAGTACTACGAGGAGCACTTCTCCGCCATCAAGAAGGCCTTCCCGCAGCTGGTCATCCACTCCCTCGGTGCGTCCGAGGTGGAGCACATGGCCCGGATCTCCGGGGTGAGCGCCGAGGAGGCGATCCGCCGGATCCACGCCGCCGGCCTGGACTCCTTCGCGGGCGCCGGCGCCGAACTGCTGCCGGAGCGGCCGCGGAAGGCGATCGCGCCGCTCAAGGAGTC
Source organism: Streptomyces sp. NPDC051211 (assembly GCF_040689505.1). NCBI lineage: Bacteria > Bacillati > Actinomycetota > Actinomycetes > Kitasatosporales > Streptomycetaceae > Streptomyces > Streptomyces sp. NPDC051211. The sequence goes on along the minus strand of NZ_JBFBAV010000001.1, from coordinate 136,009 downwards.
CGGCGAGCGCTGGCTGGAGATCATGGAGCTGGCCCACAACCTGGGCGTGGAGTCCACCTCCACGATGCTGATGGGCACCGGCGAGACCAACGCGGAGCGGATCGAGCACATCCGCATGATCCGCGACGTGCAGGACCGGACGGGTGGCTTCCGGGCCTTCATCCCGTACACGTACCAGCCCGAGAACAACCACCTCAAGGGCCGCACCCAGGCGACCATCTTCGAGTACCTGCGGATGATCGCCGTCGCCCGGCTCTTCCTCGACAACGTCGCGCACATCCAGGGCTCCTGGCTGACCGTCGGCAAGGAGGCGGGCCAGCTGTCGCTGCACTACGGCGCGGACGACCTCGGCTCGATCATGCTGGAGGAGAACGTGGTCTCCTCGGCGGGCGCCAAGCACCGCTCCAACCGGCACGAGATCATCGACCTGATCCGCAAGGCGGGCCGTACGCCGGCGCAGCGCGCGACCACGTACGAGCACCTGGCCGTGCACGACGACCCGGCGAACGACCCGGCCGACCACCGCGTCGTCTCGCACATCTCCTCCACCGCCATCGAGGGCGGCACCGCGCACCCCGAGCTGAAGCTCATCTCCACGAACTGAGCCGGCGCCGATGCTCACGCTGCACACCGCCGACCTGCTGGTGCCCGGAGGCCCCGAGGACGCGGCCGTGCCGCTGACCGCCGGGGCGGTCCTGGTCGAGGGCGACCGGATCGCCCTGGTGGGGCCGTACGAGGACCTGGCGGCCCGGTACCCGCACGCGCGGGTCCGCCGCTGGCCGGGGCTGCTGGCCCCGGGCCTGCTGGTGCGGTCCGCCGACCAGCTGCTGGAGCGCACCTACTACCCGGACGACCCGTACGAGGTCACCGAGCTCGGTGCGGAGCCGATCACCGGGGAGGCGCTGGCCGACCTGAAGATGACCGAGCCGCGCTGGGGGCACAGCGCCCGCCGCGGAACGCAGAAGCTGCTGGCGCGCGGGGTCGTGGCGGTCTCCGGCCGGTTCACCGTCCCTTCGGTGCGGACGGCGGTGTCCCGCTCCGGCCTGACGGTGCTGCCACCGCCCCCGGCCGCGGGCCCGACCGTGGCCCCGGCTGCGGCGGGCCCCGTGCCGCCCTCGCTGGACCCGTTCGCGGGCCGGTCGGCGGTGGCCGAGGCGTACTACGGCACTCTGCAGGAGGGCGGGCCGGCCCGGTTCGCGGCCTTCGCGGTACCGGACGAGGCGGCGCTGCTCGCGGAGGGTGCGACGACCTGTGTGGCCACGGTGATCGGCGGCCGGCTGCTCCACCGCCGCCGCTAGCGGGTCTCCGCCCGCCGGTGGCCCGCCGGGGCGGGCCCGGTCCGGCGGTGCGGGGTGCGCCTGCGAGAATGGCCCGGTATCGGCCGAGTACGCACACCGAGGGGCGAACGCCAGTGACCCGCGCACATCTGGACAAGCAGCCGCACGAAGTCGCCTCCATGTTCGACGGTGTGGCGGCCAACTACGACCTCACCAATGACGTCCTCTCGCTCGGCCAGGCCCGGCTGTGGCGCAAGGAGGTCGCCCGGGCGGTCGACGCGCGGCCCGCGCAGAAGATCCTGGACCTGGCCGCCGGCACGGCGACCAGTTCGCTTCCCTTCGCCGCCACCGGCGCGTACGTCGTGCCCTGCGACTTCTCGCTCGGCATGCTCCGCGAGGGCAAGAAGAAGCACCCGTGGCTGCCGCTGACCGCCGGCGACGCGACCCGGCTGCCGTTCCGCGACGACACCTTCGACGCCGTCACCATCTCCTTCGGGCTGCGCAACGTCCAGGACACGGACACCGCGCTGCGCGAGCTGTACCGGGTGACCAAGCCCGGCGGCCGCGTCGTCATCTGCGAGTTCTCGCAGCCCACCTGGGCGCCGTTCAGGACCGTCTACACCGAGTACCTGATGCGCGCCCTGCCGCCGGTGGCCCGCGCCGTGTCCTCCAACCCCGACGCGTACGTCTACCTCGCCGAGTCCATCCGGGAGTGGCCGGACCAGCCCGCGCTGGCCGCCCTGCTGCAGAAGGCCGGCTGGTCCAAGGTGGCCTGGCGGAACCTGACCGGCGGCGTGGTCGCCCTGCACCGCGGCACCAAGGACTGAGGACCGGAGCGTTGGACACCGCGTCCTTGGACACTGCGTCCTTTGACTACCTGGCGCTGCTGGAGCAGATCGCCTCCGACATCGCTCCGCTGGTCGGCAGCGGCACCCCGGCCGAGTACATTCCGGCGCTCGCCACCGTGGACCCGCGGCAGTTCGGGATGGCCGTCGCCGACCTCGACGGCACGGTGTACGGGGTGGGCGACTGGCGCACCCCGTTCTCCGCGCAGTCCGTCACCAAGGTCTTCGCGCTGGCCCTCGCCCTCGCCGAGGGCGGGGACAGCCTGTGGGAGCGGGTCGGCCGGGAGCCCTCCGGCAACCCGTTCAACTCCCTGGTGCAGCTTGAGTACGAGAACGGCATCCCCCGCAACCCGTTCATCAACGCGGGCGCGCTCGTCGTCACCGACCGGCTGCAGACCCTCACCGGTGACGCGAGCAGCGAACTGCTGAAGTTCCTGCAGCAGGAGAGCCGGAACCCCGACCTCGCCTTCGACGCCGAGGTCGCCGCTTCCGAGCAGGAGCACGGCGACCGGAACGCCGCCGTCGCCCACTTCATGGCCTCGTACGGGAACCTCGACAACCCGGTTCCGGACCTGCTGGACCACTACTTCTGGCAGTGCTCGATCCAGACCAGCTGCGCCGACCTCGCCCTCGCCGCCCGCTTCCTGGCCCGGCACGGCCTGCGCGCGGACGGCTCGCGGCTGCTGACCCGCAGCGAGGCCAAGCAGATCAACGCGGTGATGCTGACCTGCGGGACGTACGACGCGGCCGGGGAGTTCGCCTACCGGGTCGGGCTGCCGGGCAAGAGCGGGGTGGGCGGCGGGATCATGGCCGTGGTCCCCGGCACCTGCACGCTCGCCGTGTGGAGCCCCGGGCTGGACGCGCAGGGCAACTCGGTGGCGGGTGTGGCGGCCCTGGACCGTTTCACGACCCTCACCGGACTCAGCGTCTTCTGAGCCGCTGCCGGGGCTCCGGCCGGAGCCCCGGCTAGAGCTCCAGTACGTAGCGGAGGGCGGGGTTTCCGCCCGGGGTGGTGAGCTCCTCGGCGAGGGTCATGCCCAGCCGCTCCGCCACCGCCACCGAACGGGCGTTCCGCGCGTCGATCATCGCGCAGACCCGGTCCAGGCCGGCGGCCCGTATGCGCTCCAGCGTCGCGGCGGCGGCAGCGCTGGCGTACCCCTGGCCCCAGTGCGCCCGCCCGAGCCGCCAGCCGATCTCGATCTGCCCGACCGGCCCCCAGTCCTTCTCCTCGGGCCACGGCTGCGCGCCGGTGAACCCGATGACCTCGCCGTTCGCGTCGAGCAGGGTCCACAGGCAGTAGCCGTACCTGGCGTCGTGCATCCGCTGCCGCGCGGTGAACTCCTCGTACGCGGACAGCTCGGCGGGGCCGCCGAGGAACTCCATCACGTCCGGGTCGCGGAACACCCGGTGCCAGGCGTGGGCATCCTCGTCCGTAGGCACGCGCAGCCGGACGGCGGGGAACGGCAGGGTCTGCGAAGTGGGCGAGCTTGTCATCGAGGTGGCCCTTCGGATTCGCGATCTCTCTCGCTGCATAGACTGCACATGTCCTGTGCCGTTCGGCACCCCTTATCGAGCCTTCGGGAGATCCCGCAGTGACCGAGCCCCTCTCCGAACACTCCGCGGATGTGATCGTCGTCGGTGCCGGGCCCGCCGGCTCGACCACCGCGTACTACCTCGCCAAGGCCGGCCTGGACGTCCTGCTGCTGGAGAAGACGGCTTTCCCGCGCGAGAAGGTCTGCGGTGACGGGCTGACGCCGCGCGCGACCAAGCAGCTGGTGGCGATGGGCATCGACATCTCCGAAGAGGCCGGCTGGCTCCGCAACAAGGGCCTGCGGATCATCGGCGGCGGGCAGCGGCTCCAGCTGGACTGGCCCGAGCTGGCCTCCTTCCCCGACTACGGACTCGTCCGCAAGCGCGACGACTTCGACGAGACGCTGGCCCGGCAGGCGCAGAAGGCCGGCGCCCGGCTGTACGAGCGCTGCAACGTCGGCGAGCCGATCCGCGACGCCCGCACCGGCCACATCACGGGCGTGCACGCCAAGCTGGGCGAGGACAAGAAGGCCGTCACCTTCCACGCCCCGCTGGTCGTCGCCGCCGACGGCAACTCCTCCCGGCTGTCCCTGGCGATGGGCCTGCACCGGCGCGAGGACCGCCCGATGGGCGTGGCCGTCCGGACGTACTTCACCTCGCCCCGGCACGACGACGACTACCTGGAGTCCTGGCTGGAGCTGTGGGACCGGCGCGGCCCGCAGGACCGGCTGCTGCCCGGCTACGGCTGGATCTTCGGCATGGGCGACGGCACCTCCAACGTCGGCCTCGGCATCCTCAACTCCTCCTCCGCCTTCCGCGAGCTGGACTGGCGCGAGGTACTCAAGGCCTGGTGCGCCTCGATGCCGGAGGACTGGGGCTACACCCCGGAGAACATGACCCAGCCGATCCGCGGCGCGGCCCTGCCGATGGCCTTCAACCGGCAGCCGCACTACACCAAGGGCCTGCTGCTGGTGGGCGACGCGGGCGGGCTGGTCAACCCGTTCAACGGCGAGGGCATCGCCTACGCCATGGAGTCCGGGCAGATCGCGGCGGACGTCATCGTCCAGGCCCACGCCCGGGCCACCCCGGCCCAGCGCGAACTGGCCCTGCACAACTACCCGAAGGTGCTGAAGGAGACCTACGGCGGCTACTACAGCCTGGGCCGGGCCTTCGTGAAGCTGATCGGCAACCCGAAGGTCATGAAGATCGCGGCCCAGCGCGGGCTGAGCCACCCGGTGCTGATGCGCTTCACCCTGAAGATGCTGGCGAACCTGACCGATCCGACGGGCGGCGACGCGATGGACCGCGTCATCAACGGCCTCTCGAAGGTGGCGCCGAAGGCCTGACGGCGGCGAGGCGGTTGTCCGCCCGCGGCGGTCAACCGCCTCGGGCGCAAAGCCCATTGCCCCGCATATCCCTCCATTGGCAGACTCGCGGCGATCAGCTGACGATCATCAGTCCCATGGGGGGAACACAGAGTGAGATTCCGTATGTCCGCGCTCCGGCGCACCGCAGCCGTCCTGACGGCGCTGGCCCTGCCACTGACCGCCGGCCTGGCCGGCGCCGGCACCGCGCAGGCCGCGCCCGTGCCGACGGGCGAGTTCCACTGGGCGGGGGACCAGGGGGACGGCGAAACCGATCGAGCCGTCTGGTACGGGCCGGTGTACGGCGACCGGCTCGACGCCACGGCCTCCGCCGACCACCGCACCCTGCGGATCGTCATCACCCGGCCGGGCGACACCTGGACCGTCGACCTGGCGGCGCCCGCCGGACAGGCCCTGGGGGTCGGCAACTACGAGAACGCGGTGAAGACGCCCGAAATGCCGGGCGTGGCCCTGGACGCGCCGAGCATGTTCGTGAACGGGTACCAGGGCGGCTGCGCCACCCTGTCCGGCGCGTTCGGCATCACCGAGCTGACCTTCGGCGAGGGCGGCACCGTCAAGTCCCTGAAGGCGAACTACCGGCAGGAGTGCGCCGACCGGGGCGTGCTGACCGGGTACGTGCACCTCAGCGACGTGGCGCCGCCGAAGCCGCTGGCCCTCGGCATGACCATCAAGGCGGGCGGCAGGCTGGCCAAGGGCAAGGCCACCCTGAGCGGCACGCTCACCTGCACCAAGCCGGCCCGGGTCCACGTCGGCGGCTCGGCGAGCCAGGAGCAGCCGCTGTTCGTCCAGGGCCAGTTCCGCACCGAGGTGGACTGCGTACCGGGCAAGACGGTCCCGTGGCAGGCCGAGGTGCAGGTGCACACGCCGGAGGTGGGTACTCCGTTCATCCGGTCGGAGCGGCTCAAGGTCTTCGGCAACGTCCAGGCCCAGGACCCCGACCTGGGCCAGTGGGTGTTCGGTGACGCCAACCAGTGGGTGACGCTCCGCTAGAGGGGTCATAACGCCCTATAAGGCCCGGAAGGCCTCAAGGTACGAAGAAGGGCCGGCACTCCGCCCCCGAGCGGGGGAGTGCCGGCCCTTTCCGTGGTGCCTGAGAGCGCCTAGAGGACGCGGACCGCGCCGGTGGGGCGGTCGTAGCTCATGGAGCGCTCCACGATGCCCGTACGGGGGTTCTGGGCGCCGACGAACTTGCCGCCGCCGACGTACACGGCCACGTGGTAGGCGCTGCCCTTGGAGCCCCAGTACAGGATGTCGCCCGGCTGCAGGGCGCTCAGCGAGACCGAGCGGCCGGCCGTCGACTGGTCCTGCGACATGCGGGGCAGGGAGATGCCGGCCTGGCGGTACGCGGCGCGGACGAGGCCGGAGCAGTCGTACGAGGAGGGGCCGGTGCCGCCCAGCACGTACGCCTTGCCGACCTGGGCGCGGGCGAAGTTCACGATGGCGGCGGCGGATCCCTTGGCCACGGGGGCGACCGGGCCGGTCTCGGCGGTGGGCCGCGAGGTGTCCGGGGAGGACTTGGTGCCGAGGGAGGTGCGGGCGTCGTTGCGGGAAGCGCGCTCGGCGGCGGCCTTGCGGTCGGCCTCCTCCTTCGCCTTCTTCTCGGCGTCGGCCTTCTTCTGCGCCTCTTCCTTGGCCTTCTTGGCCTCGGCGGCGGCGCCGGTACGGGCGGTCTCCTCCTGGGCGTTGAGCTCGCCCTCGAGGGCGGCCACGCCGGAGTTGTCGGCGGCCTTGGTGACGGCGGAGGCCACTTCGGAGCCCAGGTCCAGGTTCAGGACGGGCATCTCGAGGGTCTCGGTCACGGGCTCGACGGGGGTTGCGCTCGCCGTGCCGGCCATCGCCAGGGTGCTGAGGACGCCACCGGCAACTCCGGCGCGCACCGCGAGCTTCGAGGCGCTGCGGCGGGGCTTCCGGTGGCTGGGTATGTGAGCGGTGTGGGACATGAGTACAACCGCTATCAGGGCGTCAGGGTTCCCTTCAAGAAACGTGGTCTGCGCCACAGTTGTGCGCGAATGGCTCGAACCGGGCGCGCCGCACCCCTTATTGACGCCGCAAAAGGGCGAATCGGACAGGCCGTTGCAAGGCTGTGATCATGGGGTTTCCATGTTTAGTCCCTTTTGATCCAGCGCCTAGCATCCGCGCGGACAGATGGCCAAGCCCGCTTTTGCCGACGTGAAGCCGGGGTGACGGAGGTCACAGATTCGTCACGCTGTGAGGCTCCTGTGGAGTTCGTGAACGGATGCACGCGTCCACTTCCGTCCCCGGACCCTCCCCCGGTCGGGCGACGCGTGATCCCTTACCACGAAAGGGCTGGCTGTCGCCAATTTGCGTGCAGGATCCAGCCTTTGATAGTGCGACAGTCGTTCTACCTGCGGCAACCGGCTTGAATGTCACCTCTGGTGATCATGTGGGTGCTTCGCGTATGAAGATCACCACTCATCGGAGTTCATGATCGTTCGTCAGGTGGTGGAGATCACAAACTCGGTGTTGTTACCCGTGTCGCAGATCACAGACCGGCAGGCATAAGATGCGCAGCAGTCCGGCTTGTGAACTGCCTCACATGGAATCGTCCGATCGAAGTGCGATCTTCGCGAGGCGGGGCAGACGCCGGTGTGCAGCGGTCCAACGGTCAAGGACGACTGGAAGGAGCGAGGAGCGTGAATGCCTACGCGCCCATCCTCGTGCTCGGCGCCCTCGGCGCAGGGTTTGCGATCTTCTCCGTGGTCATGGCCACGCTGATCGGCCCAAAAAGGTACAACCGGGCGAAGCTCGAGGCCTACGAGTGCGGCATCGAGCCGACCCCGTTGCCGGCCGGCGGCGGCCGCTTCCCGATCAAGTACTACCTGACGGCGATGCTCTTCATCATTTTCGACATCGAGATCGTCTTCCTCTACCCCTGGGCCGTCACCTTCGACGCCCTGGGGATCTTCGGGCTCGTCGAGATGTTGCTCTTCGTGCTCACCGTCTTCGTCGCCTACGCGTACGTCTGGCGGCGCGGCGGCCTGGAATGGGACTGAGGGGCTGAGTTTTCCATGGGACTGGAAGAGAAGCTGCCGAGCGGCTTTCTGCTGACCACCGTCGAACAGGCCGCGGGCTGGGTGCGCAAGTCATCCGTCTTCCCCGCCACCTTCGGCCTGGCGTGCTGCGCCATCGAAATGATGACGACCGGCGCCGGCCGCTACGACCTGGCCCGCTTCGGCATGGAGGTCTTCCGCGGATCTCCGCGCCAGGCGGACCTGATGATCGTGGCCGGCCGGGTCAGCCAGAAGATGGCGCCGGTGCTGCGGCAGGTGTACGACCAGATGCCCGCTCCCAAGTGGGTCATCTCCATGGGCGTATGCGCCTCCTCGGGCGGAATGTTCAACAACTACGCGATCGTCCAGGGCGTCGACCACATCGTCCCGGTGGACATCTACCTGCCCGGCTGCCCGCCCCGGCCCGAGATGCTGATGGACGCGATCCTCAAGCTCCACCAGAAGATCCAGACCTCCAAGCTCGGCGTGAACCGGGAAGAGGCGGCCCGTGAGGCGGAGGAGGCGGCCCTCAAGGCGCTCCCCACCATCGAGATGAAGGGGCTGCTCCGGTGAGCGAGACCCACGAGCCCGAGAACGCCGGCGGGAACGGGAACAACGTTCCTGCCCCGCGCGGCAGCGCCGCCGGCCCCGAGGTGATCGGCGTACGCAAGGGCATGTTCGGCGCCGGCAACGGCGGCGACACCAGCGGGTACGGCGGCCTGGTCCGCACGATCACCCTGCCCGGAGCCTCCGCCCGCCCGTACGGCTCCTACTTCGACGAGGTCGCCGACGAGCTCGAAGGCGCCTTGGAGGAGCAGGGCCTCGTCCCGGAGAACGCCATCGAGAAGACGGTGGTGGACCGCGGCGAGCTGACCTTCCACATCGCCCGCGAGCACCTCGTACGGGTCGCCCGGACCCTGCGCGACGACCCGGCGCTGCGCTTCGAGCTCTGCACCGGCGTCTCCGGCGTCCACTTCCCGGGAGACAGGGGCAGGGAACTGCACGCCGTCTACCACCTGCGCTCGCTCACCCACGGCCGGCTGATCCGGCTGGAGGTCTCGGCGCCGGACGCCGACCCGCACGTCCCCTCGCTGGTCGAGGTCTATCCGACCAACGACTGGCACGAGCGCGAGACGTACGACTTCTTCGGCCTGATCTTCGACGGGCACCCGGCCCTCACCCGGATCATGATGCCGGACGACTGGCAGGGCTTCCCGCAGCGCAAGGACTACCCGCTCGGCGGGATTCCCGTCGAGTACAAGGGCGCCCAGATCCCGGCTCCCGACCAGCGGAGGTCGTACAGCTGATGTCCACGTCAAACCACGCCTCTGCTCGCGAGACGACCGAGGGCACCGTCTACACGGTCACCGGCGGCGACTGGGACGAGATCGTCCAGTCGTCCGCCAAGGCCGACGACGAGCGGATCGTCGTCAACATGGGTCCGCAGCACCCGTCCACCCACGGCGTGCTCCGGCTGATCCTGGAGATCGACGGCGAGACGGTCACCGAGGCCCGCTGCGGGATCGGCTACCTGCACACCGGAATCGAGAAGAACCTCGAATTCCGCAACTGGACGCAGGGCACCACCTTCGTCACGCGCATGGACTACCTGACGCCGTTCTTCAACGAGACGGCGTACTGCCTGGGCGTCGAGAAGCTGCTCGGCATCACCGACCAGATCCCGGACCGCGCCACCGTCATCCGGGTCCTGCTGATGGAGCTCAACCGGCTCTCCTCCCACCTGGTGTGCATCGCCACCGGCGGCATGGAGCTGGGCGCCACCACGATCATGATCTACGGCTTCCGTGATCGTGAACTCATTCTCGACATCTACGAGCTGATCACCGGCCTGCGCATGAACCACGCGTTCATCCGCCCCGGCGGCCTCGCCCAGGACCTGCCTCCGGGCGCCGTGGACCAGCTCCGCGAGTTCGTGAAGACGATGAAGAAGAACCTGCCGGAGTACGACAAGCTCGCCACCGGCAACCCCATCTTCAAGGCCCGCATGCAGGACGTCGGCTACCTCGACCTGGCCGGCTGCATGGCGCTCGGCGCCACCGGCCCCATCCTGCGGTCCGCCGGCCTCCCGCACGACCTCCGCAAGAGCGACCCCTACTGCGGATACGAGAACTACGAGTTCGACGTCCCGACCACCGAGACCTGCGACTCCTACGGGCGCTTCCTGATCCGCCTGGAGGAGATGCGGCAGTCGCTGCGGATCGTCGAGCAGTGCCTGGACCGGCTGGAGCCCGGCCCGGTCATGGTCGCCGACAAGAAGATCGCCTGGCCGGCGCAGCTCGCCATGGGCCCCGACGGCCTCGGCAACTCCCTCGACCACATCAAGAACATCATGGGCACCTCCATGGAGGCCCTCATCCACCACTTCAAGCTGGTGACCGAGGGCTTCCGGGTGCCGGCCGGCCAGGCCTACGCGGCCGTCGAGTCCCCCAAGGGCGAGCTCGGCGTCCACCTGGTCTCCGACGGCGGCACCCGCCCCTACCGGGTCCACTTCCGCGACCCGTCCTTCACCAACCTGCAGGCCATGGCCGCGATGTGCGAGGGCGGCCAGGTCGCCGACGTCATCGTCGCCGTCGCCTCCATCGACCCCGTGATGGGAGGCGTCGACCGATGACCGACATCCAATTGGGGATGCCCCAGCTGCCCGCCCCCGACTTCCCGGCCGACGTCCGGGCCCGGCTCGAAGCGGACGCGAAGGAGGTCGTCGCCCGCTACCCCGACAGCCGCTCCGCGCTGCTGCCCCTGCTGCACCTGGTGCAGTCCGAGGAGGGCTACGTCTCGCGCACCGGCATCCGCTTCTGCGCGGAGGTACTGGGCCTGACCACCGCCGAGGTCACCGCGGTCGTCACCTTCTACACGATGTACCGGCGCAAGCCCTCCGGGGACTACCAGGTCGGCGTCTGCACGAACACCCTCTGCGCGGTCATGGGCGGCGACGCCATCTTCGAGGAGCTCAAGGAGCACCTCGGCGTCGGCAACAACGAGACCACCCCCGACGGCAAGGTCACCCTCGAGCACATCGAGTGCAACGCGGCCTGCGACTTCGCCCCCGTGGTGATGGTCAACTGGGAGTTCTTCGACAACCAGACCCCCGGTTCGGCGAAGGCCCTGGTCGACGACCTCCTCGCGGGCCGCCCGGTCGAGCCGACCCGGGGCGCGCCGCTGTGCACGTACAAGGAGACCGCCCGGATCCTGGCGGGCTTCCCCGACGGGCGCGAGGGCGCGGTCGAGGCGAGCGGCGGTGCCGGACCGGCTTCCCTGGTCGGGCTGAGGCTCGCCCGCGGCGAAGCCCCGCACGCCCCGATCGTCCACCCGCGCGGTGAAGCGACCACCGAGGGAGGGGAGTGATGTCGGTGTCGACTCCAAAGGAAAGTCGCGGGGGCACCTCCCAGCCGGAGGCTGGGGGAGGGACCAGCCCGGAGAAGCTCCTGGCGCCCGTGCTGTCGGCGTTCTGGGACGACCCGCAGTCCTGGACGCTGGAGACCTACAGGCGGCACGAGGGCTACGAGGGCCTGCGCAAGGCGCTCGCGATGACCCCGGACGACCTGATCGCGTACGTGAAGGACTCCGGTCTGCGCGGACGCGGCGGCGCGGGCTTCCCCACCGGAATGAAGTGGCAGTTCATCCCGCAGGGCGACGGGAAGCCGCACTACCTCGTGGTCAACGCCGACGAGTCGGAGCCGGGAACCTGCAAGGACATCCCCCTCCTCTTCGCCAACCCGCACTCCCTCATCGAGGGAATCGTCATCGCCTGCTACGCCATCCGCTCGCAGCACGCCTTCATCTACCTGCGCGGCGAGGTCGTGCCGGTGCTGCGGCGGCTGCACGAGGCCGTGCGCGAGGCCTACGAAGCCGGCTACCTCGGGAAGGACATCCTGGGCAGCGGCATCGACCTCGAACTGACCGTGCACGCCGGCGCCGGTGCGTACATCTGCGGCGAGGAGACCGCTCTCCTCGACTCCCTCGAAGGCCGGCGCGGACAGCCCCGGCTGCGTCCCCCCTTCCCCGCGGTGGAAGGCCTCTACGCCTGCCCCACCGTGGTGAACAACGTGGAGTCGATCGCCTCGGTTCCCGCGATCCTCAACCGCGGCAAGGACTGGTTCAAGGCGATGGGGACGGAGAAGTCCCCCGGCTTCACCCTGTACTCGCTGTCCGGGCACGTGGCCGGCCCCGGCCAGTACGAGGCTCCGCTCGGCATCACCCTGCGGCAGCTGCTCGACATGAGCGGCGGCATGCGGCCCGGTCACCGGCTGAAGTTCTGGACCCCGGGCGGCTCCTCCACCCCCATGTTCACGGACGAGCACCTGGACGTCCCGCTGGACTACGAGGGCGTCGGCGCGGCCGGATCGATGCTCGGCACCAAGGCCCTGCAGTGCTTCGACGAGACCACCTGCGTGGTGCGGGCCGTGACCCGGTGGACCGAGTTCTACGCCCACGAATCCTGCGGCAAGTGCACACCGTGCCGCGAAGGCACCTACTGGCTGGTCCAGCTGCTGCGCGACATCGAAGCGGGCAAGGGCGTGATGTCCGACCTCGACAAGCTCAACGACATCGCCGACAACATCAACGGCAAGTCGTTCTGCGCCCTCGGTGACGGCGCGGCCAGCCCGATCTTCTCCTCGCTCAGGTACTTCCGCGAGGAGTACGAGCAGCACATCACGGGCAAGGGCTGCCCCTTCGACCCCAAGAAGTCGACCCTGTGGGCCGACACGGAGGTGACCGCATGACCGCCCCGGCAGAGGACCTCGTCTCCCTGACCATCGACGGGGTCGAGTTGTCCGTCCCCAAGGGGACGCTCGTCATCCGGGCCGCCGAACAGCTCGGCATCGAGATCCCGCGCTTCTGCGACCACCCCCTCCTCGACCCGGTCGGCGCCTGCCGCCAGTGCATCGTCGAGGTCGAGGGCCAGCGCAAGCCGATGGCCTCCTGCACCATCACCTGCACCGACGGCATGGTGGTCAAGACCCAGCTCAGCTCCCCGGTCGCCGAGAAGGCCCAGCGCGGGGTGATGGAGCTGCTGCTCATCAACCACCCGCTGGACTGCCCGGTCTGCGACAAGGGCGGCGAGTGCCCGCTGCAGAACCAGGCCCTGTCCCACGGCAACGCCGAGTCCCGGTTCGAAGGAAAGAAGCGGACCTACGAGAAGCCGGTGCCGATCAGCACCCAGGTGCTGCTCGACCGGGAGCGCTGCGTGCTCTGCGCGCGCTGCACCCGGTTCTCCAACCAGGTGGCCGGCGACCCGATGATCGAGCTGCTGGAGCGCGGTGCGCTGCAGCAGGTCGGCACCGGCGAGGGCGACCCCTTCGAGTCGTACTTCTCCGGGAACACCATCCAGATCTGCCCGGTGGGCGCGCTGACCTCGGCCGCCTACCGGTTCCGGTCCCGCCCCTTCGACCTGGTGTCCTCGCCCAGCGTGTGCGAGCACTGTGCGGGCGGCTGCGCCACCCGCACCGACCACCGGCGCGGCAAGGTGCTGCGCCGGCTGGCCGCGGAGGACCCGGAGGTCAACGAGGAGTGGATCTGCGACAAGGGCCGGTTCGCGTTCCGGTACGCCCAGCGCCCGGACCGGCTCACCACCCCGCTGGTGCGGAACAGCGCAACCGGTGAGCTGGAGCAGGCGAGCTGGCCGGAGGCCCTGGCGGCGGCCGCCGCCGGACTGGCCGCGGCCCGCGGCCGGGCCGGAGTGCTGACCGGCGGCCGGCTCACCGTCGAGGACGCCTACGGCTACGCGAAGTTCGCCCGGGTCGTGCTCGACACCAACGACATCGACTTCCGGGCGCGCACGCACAGCGCGGAGGAGGCCGACTTCCTGGCCTCCACCGTGGCGGGCCGCGGCACCGGGCTCTCCGGGGACGGGGTCACGTACGGCTCGCTGGAGGCGGCCCCGGCGGTCCTGCTCGCCGGGATCGAGTCCGAGGAAGAGGCCCCCGGGGTGTTCCTGCGGCTGCGCAAGGCGCACCGCAAGCACCGGCAGCGGACCTTCGCGCTGGCGCCGTTCGCCACCCGCGGGCTGGAGAAGGCGGGCGGCACCCTGCTGGCCGCCGCCCCCGGCACCGAGCCCGAGTGGCTGGCCGCACTGGCCTCCCGTACCGGCCTGGAACAGGGCGGTCACGAGGCGGCCGAGGCGCTGCGCGCACCCGGCGCGGTGATCGTCGTCGGTGAGCGGCTCGCGGCCGTGCCCGGCGCGCTGACCGCCGCCGTACGGGCGGCCGCCGCGACCGGCGCGCAGCTGGTGTGGATCCCGCGGCGGGCCGGTGAGCGGGCCGCGATCGAGGCGGGTGCGCTGCCGTCGCTGCTGCCGGGCGCCCGTCCGGCCACCGACCCGCGGGCCCGCGAGGAGGTCGCCGCGGTCTGGGGCCTGGACGAGCTGCCGCACCGGTACGGCCGGGACACCGGCCAGATCGTGGAGGCCGCGGCCGGCGGTGAACTGGGCGCGCTGCTGGTCGCGGGCGTCGAGGTCGCCGACCTGCCGGACCCGGAGCGGGCGCGGGAGGCGCTGCGGGAGGCCTTCGTGGTCTCCCTGGAGCTGCGCCCGAGCGAGGTCACCGACCACGCGGACGTGGTGTTCCCGGTCGCGGCGGTCGCCGAGAAGCCGGGTGCCTTCATCAACTGGGAGGGCCGGATCCGCCCGTTCGAGGCGGCCCTGAAGCCCGACCAGATGACCCGCACGCTCGCGCCGTCCGACGCGCGGGTGCTGCACATGCTCGCGGACGAGGCGGGCAGGCCGCTGGGCCTGCCGGACATCCACGCCGTGCGCCGGGAGATCGACCGGCTCGGCGGGTGGGCCGGGGAGCGTGCCTCCGAGCAGCCGGCCGACCCGCAGCCGCTGCCCCGCCCCGGCGCGGGCGAGGCGGTGCTGGCCGGCCACCGGCTGCTGCTGGACCTGGGCCGGCTCCAGGACGGCGACGATGCCCTGGCCGGTACCCGGCACGAGGCCAGTGCCCGGCTGTCCGCGGCCACGGCCGCCGAGACGGGCGTCAAGAGCGGCGACGTGCTGGCGGTCACCGGCCCGGCCGGGACGGTGGAGCTCCCGCTGCGGGTCACCGAGATGCCGGACCGGGTGGTCTGGCTGCCGCTGAACTCCACGGGCGGCGGGATCGCCTCCGATACCGGTGCCCTGCCGGGCGCCCTGGTCCGGATCGGTCCGGCCCGCCCCTCGTCCGACACCGGCGACACCACTGCGGAGGTGGGCGCGTGAACGCGGTACAGCTTGCCGCCGAGGACCTCTCCCTGTTCGGCCGGGACGTCTGGTGGCTCGTGGTCGTCAAGGCGGTGTTCTGCTTCGCCTTCCTGATGGTGACCGTGCTCTTCTCCATCGTGTGGGAGCGCAAGGTGGTCGCCTGGATGCAGCTGCGCATCGGGCCCAACCGGCACGGGCCGTGGGGCTTCCTGCAGTCCCTCGCCGACGGCATCAAGCTGATGCTGAAGGAAGACCTGGTCGTCAAGCGGGCCGACAAGGCGGTCTACATCCTGGCCCCGATCGTCGCGGCGGTCCCGGCCTTCATGGCGATCGCGGTGATCCCCTTCGGGCCGTCCGGCAACGAGGTCTCGATCTTCGGCCAGCGGACCACGATGCAGCTGACCGACCTGCCGATCGCGATGCTGTACATCCTCGCGGTGGCCTCGGTCGGCATCTACGGCATCGTCCTGGCCGGCTGGTCCTCCGGCTCGACCTACCCGCTGCTGGGCGGGCTCCGCTCCTGCGCGCAGATGATCTCGTACGAGATCGCGATGGGCGCGGCCTTCGCCTCGGTGTTCCTCTACTCCGGGTCGATGTCGACCTCGGCGATCGTCGAGGCGCAGGCGGACCGCTGGTACATCGTGCTGCTGCCGGTGTCCTTCCTCATCTACGTGGTCACGATGGTCGGTGAGACCAACCGGGCCCCGTTCGACATGCCGGAGTCCGAGGGCGACCTGGTCGGCGGCTTCAACACCGAGTACTCGTCGATCAAGTTCGCGATGTTCATGCTCGCCGAGTACGTGAACATGGTGACCGTCTCGGCGGTCGCGACCACCCTCTTCCTGGGCGGCTGGCGGGCCCCGTACCCGGTCAGCACCTTCTGGGAGGGCGCCAACCACGGCTGGTGGCCGCTGCTGTGGTTCGTCCTCAAGGTGCAGCTGCTGCTGTTCTTCTTCATCTGGCTGCGCGGCACTCTGCCGCGGGTCCGCTACGACCAGCTGATGAAGCTCGGCTGGAAGGTCCTCATTCCGGTCTCGGTGGTCTGGCTGATGCTGGTCGCGACCGTCCGGGCGCTCCGCAACGAGGCCTACGACTTCAGCGAGATCGTCCTGTACGTCGGCGGCGGCGTGGTCGCCGTCCTGCTGCTCTCCCTGGTCGTGGATCTGTTCCGGGACCGGAAGGAGAAGGCGGCGGGGCCCGGGGAGGCCGCCGTGGAGGAGCCCTTCGACCCGATGGCGGGCGGATTCCCGGTGCCGCCGAAGCCCGGCCAGCAGACGGCACCCGTACCGCGACGGCGGCCCCGCGGCGAGCGGGAGCTGATCGTCAGTGGCGGCACGAATACTGACAGTGACCGAGAGGAGGGTTGAGAGGTGTCTGACGAGAAGTGGCAGAACCCCGTGGCCGGCTTCGGCGTGACCTTCAAGGCCATGTTCAAGAAGCGGCTCACCGAGCAGTACCCGGAGCAGCAGAAGACCACCGCTCCGCGGTTCCACGGACGGCACCAGCTCAACCGCCATCCGGACGGGCTGGAGAAGTGCATCGGGTGTGAGCTGTGCGCCTGGGCGTGTCCGGCCGACGCCATCTACGTGGAGGGCGCGGACAACACGGAGGAGGAGCGCTACTCCCCGGGCGAGCGGTACGGGCGGGTCTACCAGATCAACTACGCCCGCTGCATCCTGTGCGGGCTGTGCGTGGAGGCCTGTCCGACCCGCGCGCTGACCATGACCAACGAGTTCGAACTGGCCGATGCCAGCCGCGAGTCGCTGATCTACACCAAGGAGCAGCTGCTCGCCGGTCTGACCGAGGGGATGGTCGAGGCACCGCACTCGATCTTCCCGGGGACGGACGAGGGGGACTACTACCGGGGCCTGGTGACCGGGGCGGCTCCCGGCACGGTCCGGCAGGTTGCGGTCTCCAAGGGTGAACTGCGGTCATCGGCAAGTTCTTCGGGCACGGCGGCGGAGAAGGAGGCGGAGGTATGAGCGGCGTGACCGTCCTCGCCGAGGCCGCCTCGCGCGGAGAGGCCGTGCAGTTCTGGATCCTCGGCACGATCGCCGTGGTCGGCGCCTTGTGCACGATCCTGATGAAGAAGGCCGTGCACTCGGCGCTGTGCCTGGCCGGGGTGATGATCATCCTGGCGGTCTTCTACCTCGCCAACGGTGCGTACTTCCTCGGCATCGTCCAGGTCGTCGTCTACACCGGCGCGATCATGATGCTGTTCCTCTTCGTGGTCATGCTCGTGGGTGTCACGGCGGCGGACTCGCTGAAGGAGACCCTCAAGGGGCAGCGCTGGCTGGCCGCCCTGTGCGGGCTCGGCTTCGGCATCCTGCTGATCACCGGCATCGGGCAGGCCCGGCTCGGCCAGTTCAACGGGCTCGGACGGATCAACTCCGCCGGGCACGTGGAGGGCCTGGCCGAGCTGATCTTCACCAAGTACGTCTTCGCCTTCGAACTCACCGGCGCCCTGCTGATCACCGCGGCCGTCGGCGCGATGGTGCTCACCCACCGGGAGCGCACCGAGCGCGCCGCCACCCAGCGCGAGCTGTCCGAGCAGCGGGTCCGCGGCGGAGTCCAGCTCCCGCCGCTGCCGGCGCCCGGCGTGTACGCCCGGCACAACGCGGTGGACATTCCCGGCCTGCTGCCGGACGGCACCGCGTCCGAGCTGACGGTCAGCAAGACGCTGCGCGCCCGCGGCCAGATCCGCGATGTGTCCGGCCAGGCGCTGGAGGACCTGAAGGCCCTGGAGCAGCGCTCGGCGGAGCGCCTCGGCCGGGACGACCGCGAGGAGTCTGCCAAGTGAATCCGGTCAACTACCTCTACCTGTCGGCCCTGCTGTTCACCATCGGTGCGGCCGGGGTGCTGATCCGGCGGAACGCGATCGTGCTGTTCATGTGCGTGGAGCTGATGCTCAACGCCTGCAACCTCGCGTTCGTCACCTTCTCGCGGATGCACGGCAACCTCGACGGCCAGATCATCGCGTTCTTCACGATGGTCGTCGCCGCCGCGGAGGTCGTGGTCGGCCTGGCGATCATCGTGTCGCTGTTCCGTACCCGCCACTCGGCCTCGGTCGACGACGCCAGCCTGATGAAGCTGTAAGGGGCGTACACCGTGGAGAACCTGATTGCGCTGCTGGTCGCGGCGCCCCTGCTCGGGGCGGCGGTGCTGCTGTGCGGCGGCCGGCGCCTCGACAAGGCCGGCCACTGGCTCGGCACCCTGCTCGCCGCCGTCTCCTTCGGGATCGGCGCGGCCCTGTTCACCGACATGCTGGGCCGGAGCGGGGACGACCGCGCCCTGCACCAGAGGCTGTTCAGCTGGATCCCCGTCGAGGGCTTCCAGGCGGACGTCGCCTTCCAGCTCGACCAGCTGTCGATGACCTTCGTCCTGCTGATCACCGGCGTGGGCACGCTCATCCACCTGTACTCGATCGGGTACATGGAGCACGACGAGCGCCGCCGCCGCTTCTTCGGCTATCTGAACCTGTTCCTCGCGGCGATGCTGCTGCTCGTCCTCGCCGACAACTACCTGCTGCTGTACGTCGGGTGGGAGGGCGTGGGCCTGGCCTCGTACCTGCTCATCGGTTTCTGGCAGCACAAGCCCAGCGCGGCCACCGCCGCGAAGAAGGCCTTCCTGGTCAACCGGGTCGGCGACATGGGCCTGTCGATCGCGATCATGATCATGTTCACGACCTTCGGCACCTTCGCCTTCGGCCCCGTGCTGTCGAGCGTCGGCGAGACGGGCGAGGGCACGCTGACCGCCATCGGCCTGATGCTGCTGCTGGCCGCCTGCGGCAAGTCGGCCCAGGTGCCGCTCCAGTCCTGGCTCGGTGACGCGATGGAGGGCCCGACCCCGGTCTCGGCCCTGATCCACGCGGCCACCATGGTCACCGCCGGCGTCTACCTGATCACCCGGTCCGGCGCGATCTTCAACGCTGCTCCCGACGCCCAGCTCGCGGTGGTCGTGGTCGGCGCGGTCACGCTCCTCTTCGGTGCGATCGTCGGTTGCGCGAAGGACGACATCAAGAAGGCCCTCGCCGGGTCGACGATGTCGCAGATCGGCTACATGATCCTGGCCGCCGGCCTCGGCCCGATCGGCTACGCCTTCGCGATCATGCACCTGGTGACCCACGGCTTCTTCAAGGCCGGGCTCTTCCTCGGCGCCGGCTCCGTCATGCACGGCATGAACGACGAGGTCGACATGCGCAAGTACGGCGGCCTGCGGAAGTACATGCCGGTCACCTTCGTGACCTTCGGCCTCGGCTACCTGGCCATCATCGGCTTCCCGGGCCTGTCCGGCTTCTGGTCCAAGGACAAGATCATCGAGGCGGCCTTCGCGAAGGGCGGCACCGAGGGCTGGATCCTGGGCGCGGTCACCCTGCTGGGCGCGGCCATCACCGCGTACTACATGACCCGCATCATGCTGCTCACCTTCTTCGGCGAGAAGCGCTGGCAGCCGGCCCCGGACGCGGACACCGCGCCGAGCGTCGAACCGGGGGCCGAGCACCACGCCGGGGAGATGCCGCACCCGCACGAGTCCCCGAAGTCGATGACCATCCCGATGATCATCCTCGCCTTCGGGTCCGTCTTCGCCGGCGGACTCTTCAGCCTGAACGACGCCTTCGTCAACTGGCTCAAGCCCGTCACGCAGTTCGAGCACGGTCACCCGCCGCTGAGCGCCGGGGCGATCACCGCCTCGACCGTCGTGGTGCTGCTCATCGGTGTGGGCATCGCATACGCCCAGTACGGCAGGCGCCCCGTGCCGGTGGTCGCCCCGCGCGGCAGCCTGCTCACCCGGGCGGCCCGCAAGGACCTCCTCCAGGACGAGTTCAACCACATCGTGCTGGTGCGCGGCGGCGAGCACCTGACCCGCTCGCTCGTGTACGTCGACCACACGCTGGTCGACGGGGTGGTCAACGGGACGGCCGCCTCGGTCGGCGGGCTGTCGGGCCGGCTCCGCAAGCTGCAGAACGGCTACGCCCGCAGTTACGCGGTCTCGATGTTCGGGGGCACGGCGATCCTGATCGCCGCGACCCTGCTGATGAGGGCGGTGTGAAATGAGTTTCCCGCTTCTGACGCTGACGGCCGCGGTCCCCGCGGCCGGCGCGATCCTGACGGCGGCCGTACCGGCCGCCCGCCGGACCGCCGCCAAGTGGCTCGCGTTGTTCTTCTCCCTGGCGACCCTGGTGCTGGCCGCGCTCGTCGCGGTCCGCTTCGAACCCGGCGGAGACCGCTACCAGCTCACCGAATCCCACTGGTGGATCAAGGACTTCGGGGTCCGCTACGAGCTGGGCGTGGACGGCATCGCGGTGGCGCTGATCGGGCTCACCGCAGTCCTGATCCCCTTCGTGATCGCGGCCGGCTGGCACGACGCCGACCCGCTGGAGACCGAACCGTCGGCGGGCTCCCGGTGGCGCCCGACCCAGGGCTTCTTCGCGCTGATCCTGATGGTCGAGGCGATGGTGATCATCTCCTTCGCCGCCACCGACGTCTTCGTCTTCTACATCTTCTTCGAAGCCATGCTCATCCCGATGTACTTCCTCATCGGCGGCTTCGGAGACCGGGCCCACAGCGGCTCGGACGAGAACGCGGCCGCCCAGCGCTCCTACGCGGCGGTCAAGTTCCTCCTCTACAACCTGGCCGGCGGCCTGATCATGCTGGCGGCCGTCATCGGGCTGTACGTGGTCGCGGGGAACTTCTCGCTCCAGGAGATCGCCGAGGCCCGCGCCGCGGGCGAACTCGACATGGCGACCAACACGGAGCGGCTGCTCTTCCTCGGCTTCTTCTTCGCCTTCGCGGTGAAGGCCCCGCTGTGGCCGCTGCACACCTGGCTGCCCAACGCCATGGGCGAGGCCACCGCCCCGGTCGCCGTCCTGATCACCGCGGTGGTCGACAAGGTCGGCACCTTCGCGATGCTCCGCTTCTGCCTCGGACTGTTCCCCGAGGCCAGCAAGTGGGCCACCCCGGTGATCCTGGTCCTGGCCCTCATCAGCATCGTGTACGGGGCGCTGCTCGCCGTCGGCCAGCGGGACATCAAGCGGCTGGTCGCCTACGCCTCGATCTCGCACTTCGGCTTCATCATCCTGGGCATCTTCGCGATGACCTCCCAGGGCCAGTCCGGCGCCACCCTCTACATGGTCAACCACGGCCTGTCGACGGCGGCGTTGATGCTGGTCGCCGGGTTCCTGATCTCCCGGCGCGGCTCCCGGCTCATCGCCGACTACGGCGGCGTGCAGAAGGTGGCCCCGGTGCTCGCCGGCACCTTCCTGATCGGCGGCCTCGCCACCCTCTCCCTTCCGGGCCTCGCCCCGTTCGTGAGCGAGTTCCTGGTCCTGGTCGGCACCTTCGCCCGGTACCCGGTCGCCGGCATCATCGCCACCATCGGCATCGTGCTGGCCGCGCTGTACACGCTGGTCCTCTACCAGCGCACCATGACCGGCCCGGTGAAGGAGGAGGTCCGCTCCATGCCGGACCTGCGCCTGCGGGAACTGCTCGTGGTGGGGCCGCTGATCGCCCTGCTGGTGTTCCTGGGCGTGTACCCGAAGCCGCTGACCGAGATCGTCAACCCGGCGGTCAAGCACACCATGTCCGACGTCCAGCAGAAGGACCCCGAGCCGACTGTGCCCATCCAAAACGTGGAGGCGGCGAAGTGAACGTTCTGAGCGCCGACGCGATCGAACGGATCCCGGCCCCGCACATCGAGTACGCGCAGCTCGCGCCCACGCTGATCGTGATCGGCGCGGCCATCCTCGGCGTCCTCGTGGAGGCCTTCGTACCGCGCAAGTCCCGGTACTACGTCCAGGTGTTCCTGTCCGTGGCCGCGCTCGCCGCCGCCTTCGCGGCGGTGGTGGCCCTGGCCGCCGGCGGGTACGGCTCCACCAAGGCGCAGATCGCCGCGATGGGTGCCATCGCGGTGGACGGCCCGGCCCTGTTCCTCCAGGGCACCATCCTGCTCGCCTCGGTCGTCGCCCTGTTCACCTTCGCCGAGCGGCGCCTGGACCCGGCGGCGCACGGCAACCGGGTCGACTCCTTCGCCGCCCAGGCCGCGTCCGTCCCCGGCAGCGACAGCGAGAAGGCCGCGGTCAAGGCCGGGTTCACCACCACCGAGGTGTTCCCGCTCGCCCTGTTCGCGATCTCCGGCATGCTGATCTTCCCGGCCGCCAATGACCTGCTGACCCTGTTCATCGCCCTGGAAGTGTTCTCCCTCCCGCTGTACCTGCTCTGCGCCGTCGCCCGCCGCCAGCGGCTGATGTCGCAGGAGGCCGCGGTCAAGTACTTCCTGCTGGGCGCCTTCTCCTCCGCCTTCCTGCTGTTCGGCATCGCCCTGCTGTACGGCTACGCGGGCTCCGTCTCGTACGCCGTGATCGCCGACGTCGTGGACGGCACGGTGGCGACGGTGGACCCGGCGCTGGCCGCCACCATGGGCAATGACGTCCTGCTGCTGATCGGCGGGGCGCTCATCCTGATGGGCCTGCTGTTCAAGGTCGGCGCGGTGCCCTTCCACATGTGGACCCCGGACGTGTACCAGGGCGCGCCCACCCCGGTGACCGGCTTCATGGCCGCCGCGACCAAGGTGGCCGCCTTCGGCGCCCTGCTCCGGCTGCTGTACGTGGTCCTGCCCGGCCTGCGCTGGGACTGGCGGCCGGTCATGTGGGCAGTGGCGATCGTGACGATGCTGGCCGGCGCGGTCATCGCGGTCACCCAGACCGACGTCAAGCGGCTCCTCGCCTACTCCTCGATCGCGCACGCCGGCTTCATCCTGGCCGGTGTCATCGCCACCTCGGCGGAGGGGATCTCCTCGGTCCTCTTCTACCTGGGCGCGTACTCCTTCGTGACGATCGGCGCGTTCGCCGTGGTCACCCTGGTGCGCGACGCGGGCGGCGAGGCCACCCACCTGTCCAAGTGGGCGGGTCTGGGGCGGCGTTCCCCGCTGACCGCGGCCGTCTTCGCGGTCTTCCTGCTGGCCTTCGCCGGAATCCCGCTGACCAGCGGTTTCGCCGGCAAGTTCGCCGTGTTCAAGGCGGCGGCCGAGGGCGGCGCGGGCGCGCTGGTCGTGGTCGGTGTGGTCTCGTCGGCGATCGCCGCGTTCTTCTACATCCGGGTGATCGTGCTGATGTTCTTCAGTGAGCCGAAGGCCGACGGTCCGACGGTGGCGGTGCCTTCCCCGTTGACGATGACCACCATCGCGGTGGGCGTGGCGGTGACGCTGGTCCTGGGCGTGGCCCCGCAGTACTTCCTGGAACTGGCCGGCCAGGCCAGTACGTTCGTGCGCTGACCCGTTCCGGTCGCACACCGGGGCCCGGCTCCTCCTGGGGGAGCCGGGCCCCGGTGCGTGTACGCCGCCTCCTACGGGTGGTGGCTGTGCGCCGGGGCGGCCGGGGTGGTGGCGGGTTTGGCGGGCTTGGCTGGCTTGGGGGTCTTGGGGGTCTTGGGGCAGGTCAGGGCCGTGTTCCAGTTGTGGAAGCGGCCGGCCGGGTTCTTCTTGTAGGCCCACATGTGCAGGTCGTAGTGCTTGGGCATGCCCGCCCAGTGACCGGGCATCGGACCGTCGAAGGGCAGGCCGAACATCTTCGGCCGGTCGTCGGTGGTCTTCAGGTCCTGGTCCCGGTCGCTGACCATCCACTCCACCGCCTGCAGCTGACGGCGCCCGTGCCGGTCCGTCTCGGCGCTGTAGACGAGCGCGGTCGGCTTGCTGGGGTCGGTCGAGCCCCAGTAGGCGTCCTTGACGTAGTGGAAGCCCATGGAACCCGCCCCGAACGGGTTGTTCATGCACTCGCCGTGCTTCACGTACCCGTCCTTGATCGCCTGGCGTTCGTCCACGTACTTGGCGGTCACCCGGATGGCCGTGGCCATGTCGAGCATCGCCCTGTAGTCGCGGGGGTCGGGGGCCGGCCCCTCCACCGCCTGCGCGGCCGGGGCGAGGGTCAGGGCCGCGGTCGCGGCGGCGGCAAGGGCCAGGGTGCGGGCGGACACGGGCATGGCGGGGCCTCCTGCGCGGCGAGACTTCGGCTGTCCGAGCAGCATGCGTACGGCCCGCTCCGGCCCGCCACACGGGCGGGCCGAAGGGATGACCCGCCGTCAGCCGGCCGCCCGGCCGGCGTACGCGCGAGGAGGACCCCGTCGGGGAAGCCGCCCGCCGGATCTGGCGGCGCAGCAGGTCGGCGAGCCGCCGGGCCCGGCCCGTGGTGTTGCTGCCGTAATTGCGCCACCCGGCCGGCCGCGTGCGCCGCTCTGACCTGCGGGTTCAGCGGGGTGGTGGAAAGGTCCGCCACCCCGCTGTCCGGGGAGTGACTACCGGGTGCCCACGATGCGGCCGGTGACCTCGCCGAGGCCCACTCGGGCCCCGTCCGGGCCCGGCGCCCAGGCGGTCAGGGTGACGGTGTCGCCGTCCTCCAGGAAGGTGCGCTTGCCGTCGGCGAGTTCGATGGCGTCGCGGCCGTTCCAGGTCAGCTCCAGCAGCGAACCGCGCTGGTCCACCTCCGGTCCGCTGACGGTGCCGGAGCCGTAGACGTCGCCGGTGCGCAGCGAGGCGCCGTTGACCGTCATGTGGGCGAGCTGCTGGGCAGCCGTCCAGTACATGCCGGCGAACGGCGGACGGGCCACCTCCTGCCCGTTGAGGGCCACGCTGATGTGCAGGTCGAACCCGCCGTCCTCGTCCACCGCGGAGTCGTCGAGGTAGGGCAGGACCGGGACGTCGCGGGCCGGGGGCGCGACCCGCGCCGCGTCCAGGGCCTCCAGCGGGGTCACCCAGGCCGACACCGAGGTGGCGAAGGACTTGCCGAGGAACGGGCCGAGCGGCACGTACTCCCAGGCCTGGAGGTCCCGCGCGGACCAGTCGTTGAGGAGGAACAGCCCGAAGACGTGCTCCCGGAAGTCGCCGAGGGCCACCGGCTCGCCCAGCCGGGACGGGGTGCCGACGAGGAAGCCGACCTCGGCCTCGATGTCGAGCTTGATGCTCGGCCCGAAGACGGGCACCGGGTCGGTGGGGGCCTTCCGCTGTCCCGAGGGCCGTACGACGTCCGTCCCCGACACCACGATGGTGCCGGAGCGGCCGTGGTAACCGATCGGCAGGTGCTTCCAGTTGGGGGTGAGCGCGTCCCCGTCCGGGCGGAAGATACGCCCCACGTTGGTGGCGTGGTGCTCGCTGGCGTAGAAGTCGACGTAGTCGGCGACCTCGTACGGCAGGTGCAGCGTGACGGCGTCCAGCGGCAGCAGGTGCGGCTCCACGGTGGGCCGGTGCCCCGGGTCGGTCACCCAGGCGGTCAGCGCGCGCCGTACGTCGTGCCAGGCGGTGCGGCCGGCGGCGAGCAGCGGGTTGAGCGAGGCCTGCCCGAGGAGCCCGGCGTACGGAGAGCCGAGCGCGAACGCGGCCGCGCCCGCGTCGAGCACATGACCGCCGAGCCGCACACCGATGCGCCGCCGGGCCGGCTCCTCGGCGGTGCTGAACACCCCGTACGGGAGGTTGTGCGGTCCGAACGGATCGCCCTCGGGGACGTCGAGGGGGCTCTGCTGGGGCATGGGGTGCTGCCTCGCTTTCCACGCGGTCCGGGGGTGTCCCGGGTGACACTGTGCGGGTTGACACGTTACGTGGCTCGTGTGGTCTGCGGGAGGCCGGATTGGGGCGCTATTTGTAGGACTTGTCCGCGCAGGTCCTATCCTTGGCGCCGTGACTCGCGCCCTCCCGCACTCCCTCCCCTATGCCCTGATCGCCACCGACCTGGACGGGACCCTGCTGCGCGCCGGTGACACCGTCTCGCGCCGCTCGTACGCCGCGCTCGCGCTGGCGCGCGCGGCGGGCGCCCGGCACATCGTGGTGACCGGCCGCCCCGTCCCGCAGGTACGCCACGTCCTGGACGGCCTCGGGTACACGGGGCTCGCGGTGTGCGGGCAGGGCGCGCAGGTGTACGACGCGGCGGCCGGACGCATGCTGCACTCCGTCCCCATGGACCGGGAGCTGGCGGAGGTCGCGCTCGGCAAGATCGAGGCGGAGATCGGCGAGGTCTACGCGGCGGTCAACGGGGAAGGCCTGGACGCGGCGATGCTGATAGGGCCGGGCTACCGGATGCCGCACCCGCACCTGGCGACGGTCCGGGTCCCGCGGCGGACGGACCTGTGGTCGGACCCGATCAACAAGGTGCTGCTCCAGCACCCGGAACTCGACGACGACGAACTGACCCGGATCGCCCGCGGGGTGGTCGGCCACCTGGTGAACGTCACGATGGCGGGCGAACACACGGTGGAACTCCAGCCCCCCGGCGTCTCGAAGGCGACCGGCCTGGCGGTCGCCGCGGCCGAACTGGGCCTGAGCGCTTCCGCCACGATCGCCTTCGGGGACATGCCGAACGACATCCCGATGTTCGCGTGGGCGGCGCACGGGGTGGCGATGGCGAACGCGCACGCGGAGCTGGTGGCCGTGGCCGACGAAGTCACCCTGTCCTGCGAGGCGGACGGCATCGCGGTGGTCCTGGAGCGGCTGTTCGGCTGAGCGTGCCGCCGCCACCGCGCGGGGTTCCAGGGCGGGGCCCCGGGTCTTTCCAGCCCCGCCGGCGCATGAGGCACGGGGTCTGGGGTGAAGCTGCCACGCGGCGGAGCCGCACATCAGGCACTGCGGGAAGGGCGGGGTGGGGAACGGCCCCGCGCAGTGGCCGAGCCAGGCTCAGCCCGCCGCGCGCGGCACCCGGCGTTCCCACGTGCGGTGGAACAGCACCTCCTGCCCCTCCCGGCACACCACCTCGTTCGAGGTCAGGAATCCGCCCTCGTCGCAGGAGATCTCCGACCGGGTCTCCACATGCGTGTCCCACCCCAGCTCCGGCCGGTGCAGCCGGATCCGCCAGTCCGACCGGGTGCGTGCCGACAGCGGGTCCGCGTCCTGGATCTCGTAGACCTCCAGGGCGTCCTCGGTGAACTCCAGCCCGTCCGGGTAGACCCGGGTGCCCCCGTACCGCGGGTCCACCTCCAGCCGCCAGGTGCCGCGTGCCACGTCCCGTACGACGAGCCGCTCCGGCCGCGGCTCGTCCAAGGTCGCCGGGAAGGCCACGCCCAGCGGTTCCGCCTGCTCCGGGGCCTCGAAGACGATGCCGGCGTCCGCCGGGGACGGGCCGCGCACCGGCAGGGTGAGGGTGCTGCCCGCCGGATCCACCGTCCAGCCGGCCTCGGAGCCGGCCCGCGGCCAGATCCACGGCCAGTACGCGGAGGAGAGGGCGAGGCGGATGCGGTGGCCGGGCGGGAAGGAGTGGCCGATGCCGTTGAGTTCGAAGGTCACGGATTCCCAGGAGCCGGCCGGCCACGGCGCCGCCCTGTCGCGCCCGTGCCGCGCGGACAGGTTCAGCGCGCCCCGGGTGACCAGGGTCGAGGAGCCGTCCGGGGCGACGTCGCAGAGCCGGGCGACGATCTGGCCGTACGGGACGTCCATCCGGAGCCGGACCGTGACCGCGGGCCGGCCCAGGATGTCCAGCGGGCCGTCGCCGCCCGGCACCGGGAACTCGAAGCACGCCGATTTCGCGTCCTCCTCCCGCTGGTCCGGCGGCAGGTCCGCGTCGTTGCCGAAGGGGAAGAACCGGCCCGCGTCCACCCCGGTGTGCTGCGGGGACGCGACGGCCACCGGCTCGCCCTGGAGCCCGTACGCGACGGGGGTGACGGCGGGGGAGGGCCAGGCCGGGTCGCCGGCCCAGCGGCCGTCGAGCCGCTCGTACGTGGTCGCGGGCGGGTGCGAGCCGCTGATCCAGGAGCGGAGCAGCGGCTCGGCCATGACCCCGTTGTCGGCCCCCTTCAGCCAGTGGTCCCACCAGCGCAGGGTCTCCTGGAGGAAGCCGATCGCCGGGCCGGGCGGCAGCCCGCGGTCCGGGTACTGGTGGGACCAGGGGCCGATCAGGCCGCGGACCCGGTCCGCCGGCAGGTGTTCGACCAGTCGCAGGACCGCGTCCCGGTAGGGGTCGTGCCAGCCGCCGACCGCCAGGACCGCCGCGCCGATCGCGCCGTAGTCCTCGCAGACGCTGCCGTGCTTCCAGTAGTCGTCGCGGGTCTGGTGGGACAGCCAGGTGTGGATCGGCGGTTCGAGGGACTCCAGCCGGTCGAGCCACTGCTCGCGCCAGCCCTCGCCGGCGTACTGCGGGTCCGGCGGGCGGGCGGTGAAGGCCAGCATGGCGGCCGCCCACGCGTGCATGTCCACGGCCAGCACCGAGCCGCCCATGTAGTGGACGTCGTTGTCGTAGCGGTCGTCCGTGGAGCAGACGGTGACGATCGCCTTCAGGGGTTCCGGGGCGAGGGCGGCGATCTGGAGGGAGTTGAAGCCGCCCCAGGAGATGCCGAACATGCCGACCGAGCCGGTGCACCAGGGCTGGGCGGCCAGCCATTCGACGACCGCCACGCCGTCGGCGAGTTCCTGCGCGTCGTACTCGTCGCCGGGGCGGCCGCCGCTGTTGCCGTGGCCGCGTACGTCGACCCGTACGGAGGCGTATCCGTGGCCGGCGTACCAGGGGTGGCGCTGCCAGTCGCGCGGCGCGGTCCAGTCGGTGAGCCGGTACGGGAGGTACTCCAGCAGGGCCGGAACCGGCCCGTCGGTGACCGGGCGCCAGATCCGCGCGTACAGCCGGGTTCCGTCGCGCATCGGGATCCGGACGTCTTCGTGCCGCGTCGCGTGGGGGAAGTCGGTGCGGATGATCATGCTCGCCTGCCTCAGTGGACGGGGTGCATCGTGCGCCGGAGCCACGGCGCGAGGGCGATCACGGCCAGGCCGCCGCCACCGCGACGGCGCCGTTGAGGCCGAAGTACACGGTGGTCGTCGGCGGGCGGCGGCCGGTCGGCTTCCGGATCCACCGGTTCCGCCGGCTCCCCTCTATGCGTCGCAGTTTTGGACAAAACGCATTCTCCGGTTGTTATGGGCTCCTCAAGAACATACCGGTGCCCTTCGGGCGGTGCGCGGAACGCGGACCTGGCGTGGACCGGCGGGCGCTCACAGTGATCGAAAATGGACGGGATACGCTGGCTTGAGTGAAGGCAGCGACACATCGACAATCCAGGTGATCGTCACCGTGATCGGCAGCAGACAGGAGTACCCCTCGTGACCGTCGTCGGGCCGTTCGGACTGAGCGTGCGGGACCAGGCTCTTGAGACCGATGTCCAGGCCGGACTCGCGGCCGTGGAGGCGGGTCTGCTGGAGGCCACCAAGAGTGAGGTCCCCTTCATCACCCAGGCCGCACAGCATCTGGTGCGGGCCGGCGGAAAGCGTTTCCGGCCGCTGCTGGTGATGCTGGCGTCCCGGTTCGGGGACCCTTACGCGCAGGGGATCGTGCCCTCCGCCGTGGTGGTGGAGCTGACGCACCTGGCCACGCTCTACCACGACGACGTCATGGACGAGGCGGACGTGCGCCGCGGGGTGGACAGCGCCAACGCCCGCTGGGGCAACTCGGTGGCCGTCCTGACGGGTGACTTCCTGTTCGCCCGCGCCTCGCACATCCTCGCCGACCTCGGGCCGGAGGCCGTCCGCATCCAGGCCGAGGCCTTCGAGCGGCTGGTCACCGGGCAGATCCTGGAGACCGCGGGTCCGCGGGACGGCCAGGACCCGGTCGAGCACTACCTGGACGTCATGGCGGGCAAGACCGGCTCGCTGGTCGCGGTCTCCTGCCGGTTCGGCGCGCTCATGTCCGGCGCCGACGAGTCGGTCGTCGACATCCTCACCCAGTACGGCGAGCGCCTCGGCACCGCCTTCCAGCTGGCCGACGACGTCCTGGACATCGCCTCCGACTCCCACGAGTCCGGCAAGACCCCCGGCACCGACCTGCGCGAGGGCATCCCGACGCTGCCCGTGCTGCGGCTGCGCGAGATGGCCGCCCGGGACGGCCGGCCCGAGGACCTCGACCTCGTACGGCTCCTCGACAGCGACCTCACGGACGACACCCGGCACGCCGAGGCCCTGGCCCGGCTGCGGGTGCACCCCGCGCTGGAGCAGGCCCGCCGGGACACCGTCCGGTACGCGCAGGACGCCCGGGCCACGCTGGCCCCGCTGCCCGAGTGCTTCGCCAAGTCCGCGCTGGAAGAGCTGTGCGACGCGGTGGTGCACCGGGCCGGCTAGCCGGCCCCGGCGCCTGCGGGTGTCGTACCAAGGACAGAGGGCAGGGCCCTCCTACCCCTACGGGACGGGGGAGGAGGGCCCTGTTCGTGTCATCCCAGGGTCGTACGCGGAGTTGGCTCCGCGGACTGACGCGCCGGGGGTGCCCGGTTTGGTCAGATGGGTGCAACAAACCCCACCGGATCGGGTGAGCGTGGCGACACGGGGGTCGCCGCCATAGACACAGAGGGCAGGCACTGACATGGCAGCGAACACGAAGACCTTCCGCAAGGCCGCGCGGTACGCCGTACCGGTTGCGGTGATCGGCGTGGTCGGCGCGACCGTCGCACTGGTACCGGCCTTCGCCAACGCCGGCGGCCCGGATCTGCCGAAGATCACGGCACAGGAGCTGATCGAGAAGATCGCCGCCTCGGACGTGGAGCAGCTGTCCGGCACCGCCAAGATCAGCACGGACCTCGGCCTGCCGAAGCTCGCGGGCGGCCTGCTCGGCGGCGGTGGCGGGGTCTCCGGCGGATCCGCGGACCCGCAGGACAAGGTGGCCCAACTCGCCTCGGGCACCCACACCTTCAAGGTCGCGGCCGACGGCCCGGACCGCCAGAAGCTGACCTTCCTGGACGGCAAGGACGAGTACAGCCTCATCCACAACGGCAAGGACGTGTGGGGCTACGACAGCAAGTCCAAGGAGGTCTATCACGAGAAGGCCGACGAGGCGGGGGCGGCCGGCAAGGAGCGGAAGACGGCCGAGCGGATGCCGGCCACGCCCAAGCAGCTGGCCGAGGAGGCGCTGAAGGCGGCCGGCACCACCACGGAGGTCAGCGTCGGCGACACCGCGCAGGTCGCCGGGCGGGACGCCTACCAGCTGGTGCTCAAGCCCAAGCAGTCCGGCTCCACGGTGGAGTCCGTCCGGATCGCGGTGGACGCGAAGAACGGCGTGCCGCTCCGCTTCCAGCTGCTGGCCGGCCAGGGCGGCAAGCCCATCGTGGACGCGGGCTTCACCCAGGTCGACTTCAAGAAGCCGGCCGCCGACACCTTCGCCTTCACCCCGCCCAAGGGCGCGAAAGTGATCGAGGGCTCCGAGCACGGCAAGGACGGCAAGGAGTTCAAGGGCCTGGAGTCCATCCCCGGCCTGGACGGTCTGACCGGCGGCGCCCTGAACGGCAAGGACGGCGGCGAGACGAAGGTCCTCGGCGAGGGCTGGGCCTCGGTCGCCCGCATCGACAGCGGCGCGGGCAAGGGCCTGAAGGAGCTCGAGAACGACAAGAACGCGCCGAAGGAGGCCAAGCAGTTCCTGAACTCCCTCGGGGACAAGGTCACCGGCAAGTTCGGCGAGGGCCGGGTCTTCTCCACCCGTCTGGTCAACGCCCTGATCACGGACGACGGGAAGGTCTACGTCGGCGCGGTCACCAAGGACCAGCTGGTGAAGACGGCCAACGCCGACAAGTAGCCGCACCGGCACCAAGGGTGGCCCGGGACCTGTGTCCCGGGCCACCCTTTCGTCGTTCCCGTTCTGTGTACAGCACCCCCGCTGTACGGTGACAGGCATGTCGAGACACGTCACCATCCGCCTGGACGAAGAGTTTCACGAACGTCTCAAGGCGCGTGCGGCGGCGCTGGGTACGACGGTCACCGCGATGATCACCGAGGTCACCGAGCGCGAACTGGACGAGGACCGGAGGAACTTCCTCTCCGGCATCGAGGAGTTCGCCGATCACTGGGGCTACTTCCAGGAGCGGTTCGGCAATTGAAGATCACCATGGAGTGGGCCTGGACGGCTCTCGCCCACCACCTTCCCTCCGATCCCGCCGTATGGGACCCCTCCGGGGTCGCGGCCGCGGTGGCCCGCCACCAGAACGACCTGGTGCTGGTCCCCGAGCAGCCGGCCCCCGACACCGCCTGGCGGGCCGCCGCCTTCCTCCACACCCTCGCCGTGTGCCCGGCGTTGGAATCCCCGATGAACGAGTTCTACGCGGCTGCGGCCACCCGCTCGTACCTGCGGGTGGCCGGGGCCAAGCAGCTGCCCTCGCCGGAGGCGCTCGGTGATCTGGTGGAGGCGGCCAAGAAGGGCAGGGCCGACATCGCCGCGGTCGCCGAGGAACTCCGCAGCCAGATCCAGGAGCCGCCGCCGGTTCTGCACGGCGACGGCTCCGAAGACGGTGGGACCGGGATCAGAAGGTGATCTTCCAGCTGTTGATGTAGCCGACGTCCTGCGCGGCCACGTCCTTGACCTGGAGCTTCCAGACCCCGTTCGCCACCTCGGCGGAGGCGTTGACGGTGTAGGACGCGACCAGGTTGTCGGCACTGCCGCCGCTGCGGTTGTGCAGGTTGTAGACGGTGCCGTCGGGGGCGACCAGGTCGACCACCAGGTCACCGCGGTAGGTGTGGACGATGTTCACGTCCACCTTGGTGGTGGCCGGGGCGTTGCCCGGGACATCCGAGGCGGTGACCGGCGAGGTCACCGCGGCACCGGGGGAGTCCGGTATGTTCACGTCCGCCGTGTTCTCGAAGGACTTGCCCGGCGGGACCGGGGTGGCCGCGCCCAGGTTCCAGATCGCGTAGGCGACGGCGTCGCTGTTGCGGTCCAGGGCGGTGTCGTTGATGTTCGAGGTGTTGTCGCAGGACGAGTGGTAGCAGCGGTCGAAGGCCTGGCCGGACGTCCCGCCCCACTTCTGTGCCTGCGCCGCGGTCTTGGTGCGGCTGGCCCCGGTGAACAGGCCGCCGACCGGGATGCCCACGTTCTTGAACGAGGCGTGGTCGGAGCGCCCGTCACCCTCGGTCTCGATCTCGGTCGGAACCCCGATGCCCGAGAAGTAGGTCTTGAAGGTCTGCTCGATGGCGGCATCGTCGTCGTAGACGAAGTAGCCCGGGTTCGGCGAGCCGATCATGTCGAAGTTCAGGTAGCCGGAGAACTTCGCGCGCTCGGCGGCCGGCAGGTTGTTGACGTAGTACTTCGACCCGATCAGGCCGAGCTCCTCCGCGCCCCACCAGCCGAACCGCAGGTGCTTGGTGGGCTGAAGCTGGGCGCGGGAGACGGCGAGCGCGGTCTCCAGGACGGCGGCGGAGCCGGATCCGTTGTCGTTGATGCCTGCGCCCGAACTCACCGAGTCCAGGTGCGCGCCGGCCATCAGCACCGAGTCGGGGTCTCCGCCCGGCCAGTCCGCGATCAGGTTGTAGCCGGTGGCACCGCTGGAGGTGAAGGTCTGCAGGGTGGTGGTGAACCCGGCCGCGTCCAGCTTCGCCTTCACGTAGTCGATCGAGGCCTTGTAGCCCGCCCGGCCGTGGGCGCGGTTGCCGCCGTTGTTGGTGGCGATGGTCTGAAGCTGCGTCAGATGCGCCTTGACGTTGGCGAGCGGGATGTCCGGCGGGGTCGGTGCGGCGGTGACCGCGGTCGGCGCGGCGGGCGCGGTCGGTGCGGCGAGCGCGGATGGGGCGGTGGCGGCGATCAGGCCACCGACGGCGAGGGCGGCCACGGCCGCGAGGCGCCGGGGAACGGACAGACTCATGTGGGGGCTCCGGGATTCCGAACGGGGATGGAACGGAACGTGCGGGGATAGTGCGTCTGAACGTGCGGTGATGGTGCGTCTGTGCGAGCCCGATGGTCAGTGAGAATATGACTGTCGGTCAAGAGCACAATCCGGTCAGCCCGGTTCGCTCAACGGACAGTCGCCCGTACGCGTGATGCGTACGGGCGACTGAGGGACGGAAGCTGTTCGGTTACGCCGGCTGCGCCGGTTCCCGGGCGGCGGGCGCGGTGCCGGCCGGGATCCCCGCGAGCGGGGACCGGGCGCGCCGGGCCGCCCGCAGCGCGTCCCAGGTGAGCATCGACAGTGCGGCCCACACCAGGCCGAAACCGGCCCAGCGCTCGGGCGGCATCGCCTCGTGGAAGTAGAGGACGCCGAGGGAGAACTGGAAGACCGGGGCCAGGTACTGGAGCAGTCCGAGGGTGGACAGCGGGACCCGGATGGCCGCGGCGCCGAAGCAGATCAGCGGAAGCGCGGTGACCAGGCCGGTGGCGGCGAGCAGGGAGGCGTGCCCGGCGCCTTCGGAACCGAAGGTCAGCTCGCCCTGCCCGGCCAGCCACAGCAGGTAGCCGAGGGCGGGCAGGAAGAGGATGGCGGTTTCGGCGGCGAGCGATTCCACCCCGCCCATATTGATCTTCTTCTTGATCAGTCCGTAGACGGCGAAGGAGAAGGCCAGCACCAGGGAGATCCACGGCGGCCGCCCGTACCCGACGGCGAGCACGAGCACGGCGGCCAGACCGATGCCGACCGCGGCCCACTGGGCGGGCCGCAGCCGCTCGCCCAGCACCAGTACGCCGATGCCGATGGTGACGAGCGGGTTGATGAAGTAGCCCAGGCTGGCCTCGACCACCTGGCCGTTGTTGACCGCCCAGATGTAGACGCCCCAGTTCACCGTGATCAGGGCGGCGGCCAGGGTGGTCAGGGCGAGCTTGCGGGGCTGCCGTGCGAGCGTCCGGACCCAGCTCCAGCGGCGCAGCGCGAGCAGGATGACGCCCAGTACCGCCACCGACCACACCATGCGGTGGGCCAGGATCTCGATGGCGTCGGAGGGCTTGAGCAGCGGCCAGAAGAGGGGGACGAGGCCCCACATCCCGTAGGCGGCGAATCCGTAGAGCAGACCCGTGCGCTGCTCGTTCTCTGCCTTCACGGGGCCCTCCTCGGTGGCGCAGGCACTTTCCGGCCAACCTCTCGAAGGTAGCGCCGGGCGGGCCGGATGTCATGGCCATAAACAGTGAGACTCATGACACCCTCGAGCGCGGCCCGATCGGCACAGCAGAACGGGCCCGGAGCTCGTGAGAGCTCCGGGCCCGTTCATGGACGTGCAGGTCGGACACCAGGCAGGTCAGACAGGGCCAGACCAGGGTCAGGCCAGGGCCAGACCAGGGTCAGGCCGGGGTCAGACAGGTCAGCCGATGACCGTCCAGGTGTCGTTGCCGGCCAGCAGCCGGTTCAGGTCGCCCTTGCCGTACTGCTCGATGGCGGTGTCCAGCTGGTCCGCCATCTGCGTGTCGTACACCGGCCGCTCCACATTGCGGAACACGCCGATCGGGGTCTGGTACAGCGTGTCCGGGTCGGCCAGCCGGGACAGCGCGAAGGCGGTGGTCGGGGACGCGCTCCGCGAGTCGTGGACCAGGATCCGCGACTCGTTCTCCGGCGTGACGGCCACGACCTGGAGGTCGCCGGTCGCGGGGTCCCGTACGACGCCCTTGTGGCCGTCGGCCCCGAAGCGGATCGGCTGCCCGTGCTCCAGCCGGATCACGGCCTCCTGCGCCTGCTCGTTGTCCTTGAGGATCTCGAAGGCGCCGTCGTTGAAGATGTTGCAGTTCTGGTAGATCTCCACCAGCGCGGTGCCCGGGTGGTCGGCCGCCGCACGCAGCACCTCGGTGAGGTGCTTGCGGTCGGAGTCGACCGTACGGGCCACGAAGGAGGCCTCGGCCCCCAGCGCCAGCGAGACCGGGTTGAAGGGCGCGTCCAGCGAGCCCATCGGGGTCGACTTGGTGATCTTGCCGACCTCGGAGGTGGGCGAGTACTGGCCCTTGGTCAGACCGTAGATCCGGTTGTTGAACAGCAGGATCTTGAGGTTGACGTTCCGCCGCAGGGCATGGATCAGGTGGTTTCCGCCGATGGACAGCGCGTCGCCGTCACCGGTGACCACCCAGACGCTCAGGTCGCGGCGGGAGGAGGCCAGGCCGGTGGCGATGGCCGGGGCCCGGCCGTGGATGGAGTGCATCCCGTACGTGTTCATGTAGTACGGGAACCGTGAGGAGCAGCCGATCCCGGAGACGAAGACGATGTTCTCCTTGGCCAGCCCCAGCTCGGGCATGAAGCCCTGCACGGCCGCCAGGACCGCGTAGTCACCGCATCCGGGGCACCATCGGACCTCCTG
The DNA here is from genome assembly GCF_040689505.1 of Streptomyces sp. NPDC051211. Lineage (NCBI taxonomy): Bacteria > Bacillati > Actinomycetota > Actinomycetes > Kitasatosporales > Streptomycetaceae > Streptomyces > Streptomyces sp. NPDC051211. The sequence goes on along the minus strand of NZ_JBFBAV010000001.1, from coordinate 99,799 downwards.
GTCCGACTTGAAGTCCTTCATGGACTGCTTGGCCTCGGCCTTGGGGACCAGGGAGAGCAGGGAGTGGCCGGCCGGCGCCGCTGCCGTCTCAGTCATTGATGGCCTCCTTGAGAACCGTCGCGAGCTGCTCCGCCTTGAAGGGCATTCCGTTGACCTGGTTGTACGACTGGGCGTCGACCAAGTACTTCGCCCGGATCAGGGTGGCCAGCTGCCCGAGGTTCATCTCCGGCACCACTACCTTGTCGTAACGCTTCAGGACCTCGCCGAGATTCCTCGGGAAGGGGTTCAGGTGACGCAGATGGGCCTGTGCGATGGGCACTCCGGTGATCCGCAGCCGGCGGACCGCCGCCGTGATCGGTCCGTACGTGGAACCCCAGCCCAGGACGAGCGTGCGGGCCCCGTCCGGGTCGTCCACGTCCAGGTCCGGGACCTCGATGCCGTCGATCTTGGCCTGCCGGGTGCGGACCATGAAGTCGTGGTTGGCCGGGTCGTAGGAGATGTTGCCCGTGCCGTCCTGCTTCTCGATGCCGCCGATCCGGTGCTCCAGCCCCGGGGTGCCGGGGACCGCCCACGGGCGGGCCAGCGTCTGCGGGTCGCGCTTGTACGGCCAGAAGACCTCGGTGCCGTCCGCCAGCTCGTGGTTCGGGCCGCTCGCGAATCGGACCCGCAGGTCGGGCAGGTCCTCCAGATCGGGGATCCGCCAGGGCTCGGAGCCGTTGGCCAGGTAGCCGTCGGAGAGCAGGAAGACCGGGGTCCGGTAGGTCAGGGCGATCCGGGCCGCGTCCAGGGCGGCCTCGAAGCAGTCCGCCGGGGTCCTGGGGGCCACGATCGGGACCGGGGCCTCGCCGTTGCGCCCGTACATGGCCTGGAGCAGGTCGGCCTGCTCGGTCTTGGTGGGCAGGCCCGTCGAGGGGCCGCCGCGCTGGATGTCGACGATCAGCAGCGGCAGCTCCAGGGAGACCGCCAGACCGATCGTCTCGGACTTCAGCGCCACACCGGGGCCGGAGGTGGTGGTCACGGCGAGCGCGCCGCCGAAGGCCGCGCCGAGCGCCGCGCCGATGCCGGCGATCTCGTCCTCGGCCTGGAAGGTCCGTACGCCGAAGTTCTTGTGCTTGGACAGCTCGTGCAGGATGTCCGAGGCCGGGGTGATCGGGTAAGAGCCCAGGTAGAGCGGCAGATCGGCCTGCTGACCTGCGGCGATGAGCCCGTACGCGAGCGCCAGGTTGCCGGAGATGTTCCGGTAGACGCCGGGCGGGAAGGCCTTGGTGGCCGGGGCCACCTCGTAGGAGACCGCGAAGTCCTCGGTGGTCTCGCCGAAGTTCCAGCCGGCCCGGAAGGCGGCCACGTTCGCCGCGGCGATCTCCGGCTTCTTCGCGAACTTCTGCCGCAGGAACTTCTCCGTGCCCTCGGTGGGCCGGTGGTACATCCAGGACAGCAGGCCCAGCGCGAACATGTTCTTGCTGCGCTCGGCCTCCTTGCGGGAGAGCCCGAAGTCCTTCAGCGCCTCGACGGTCAGGGTGGTCAGGGGCACCGGGTGGACGTTGTACGCGTCCAGCGAGCCGTCCTCCAGCGGCGAGGTCTCGTAGCCGACCTTGGCCATCGGGCGCTTGGTGAATTCATCGGTATTGATGATGATCTCCGCGCCACGCGGCACGTCACCGATGTTCGCCTTCAGGGCCGCCGGATTCATCGCCACCAGGACGTTCGGGGCATCGCCCGGGGTCAGGATGTCGTGATCGGCGAAGTGCAGCTGGAACGAGGAGACGCCGGGAAGCGTGCCGGCGGGCGCGCGAATCTCGGCCGGGAAGTTCGGCAGCGTGGAGAGGTCGTTACCGAATGACGCGGTCTCCGAAGTGAAACGGTCACCGGTGAGCTGCATTCCGTCGCCCGAGTCACCCGCAAAGCGGATGATCACTCGGTCGAGGCGGCGGATTTCCTTGCCCCCCGGGCTCGCGGGCGGGCGCTGCCCGGTGACCACAGTTCCTTCGGCCCCGTCGGCCTGCTCGGCTGGACTACTGACCTGGCTGGTCACTGAACTGGACCTCCTTCGAGGCGTGGCGCCCCAAGGCCAACCCTACGTCCGTAAGGATGTCGATCCTCGGGTCGCTCATATTCTGGACGGCTTTTTGAGACGGCCGGTTCAATTGCCATTTGCTGACACGATGTCAGTTGATCAGGAATTCAGATAGGTGAGGACCGCCAACACCCTGCGGTGATCCCCGTCACTCGGCGACAGGCCGAGCTTCATGAAGATATTGCTGACATGCTTCTCGACCGCTCCATCGCTGACCACCAGCTGTTTCGCGACTGCGGAATTCGTGCGGCCTTCGGCCATCAGGCCGAGCACTTCTCGCTCGCGAGGGGTCAGACCCGCAAGAACGTCCTGCTTACGGCTGCGGCCCAGCAGCTGGGCCACCACCTCGGGGTCCAGCGCGGTGCCACCCCGGGCCACCCGCACCACGGCCTCGGTGAACTCTCGCACCTCGGCCACCCGGTCCTTCAACAGATACCCCACACCGGTGCTGGAACCGGCCAGGAGTTCCGTGGCGTACTGCTCCTCCACGTACTGGGACAGCACCAGCACCCCGATCCCGGGGTGCTCCCGGCGCAGCCGCACGGCCGCCCGCACCCCCTCGTCGGTGTGGGTGGGAGGCATCCGGACATCCGCCACCACCACGTCCGGCAGCGCATTCTCGGCCGCCAGCTCCGCGACCGTCTTGAGCAGGGCTTCCGCGTCCCCGACGCCCGCCACGACGTCATGCCCCCGGTCGGTCAGCAGCCGGGTCAGGCCCTCACGCAGCAGCACTGAATCCTCGGCGATGACCACCCGCACCCTGTCTTCCACGATTCAGCAGCTCCCGCATCCACTCGTATCCGGCTTCTGGCTGAGCCAAGCATCCCAGCCTCGCGTCCCGGACAGGGCCAGCCTTAAGGACGAGTGGAGATACGCCGACCGGCCGGGGCCCGCGGGGCCCGGCCGTTCCAACTCAAGGCGCCGTACGACTGCGTACTGCCTACTGCCTACTGCCTGCTCGGCGGCGCTGCTCGGCGCTGGCCGCGCCGGTGGGCACCAGCCATGCCGGTGGGTGCTGGTCGCGCCGGTGGGCACCAGCCGCGCCGGTGGGAACCCCATGCCGGTGGGCGTTGGTCACGCCGGTCGGCACTACCCATGCCGGTGGGCGCTGGTCACGACCGTCGGCACTACCCGCGCCGGTCGCCGCTAGTCCCGCCAGGGCAGCTCGGCCGTGACGGTCGTACCCCCGTCGGCCGGGGACTCGACGATCAGGACGCCGTCCACCGCGTCCAGCCGCTCGCCCAGCCCCGCCAGCCCGCTGCCGGCGCCGGCGCTGGCCCCGCCGCGGCCGTCGTCCGCGACCTGGATCAGCAGCCGGTCGCCGGACTTCCACACATCCACCGACGCGGTCCGGGCCAGTGCGTGCTTGCTGATGTTCTGGAGCAGCTCGGAGACCGTGAAGTACGCGATCCCCTCGATCGCGGCGGCCGGCCGCGCGGGCAGGTCCACCACCACCCGCACCGGCACCGCGCAGCGGGACGCCACCGAGGACAGGGCCGCGTCCAGTCCGCGGTCCGTCAGCACCGCCGGGTGGATCCCGCGGGCCAGGTCCCGCAGCTCCTGCAGCGCGATCTTCACCTCGCCGTGCGCCTCGTCGACCATGCGAGCCGCCGCCTGCGGGTCCTCAGTCAGCTTCTCCTTGGCCAGCCCCAGATCCATGGCCAGGGCCACCAGCCGGGCCTGCGCCCCGTCGTGCAGGTCCCGCTCGATCCGGCGCAGATCGGCGGCCGCGGTGTCGACCACGACCCCGCGGTCGGACTCCAGTTCCGTGACCCGGGTGGCCAGCCGGGACGGGCCCAGCAGGCCGGTGACCAGCACCGCGTCGACCGTGGTGAGGGCCCGGACCAGCCACGGGGTGATCAGGGTCAGGGTCAGGCCGAACAGGCAGGTCATGGCCACCCCCACCGGGCCGGCGAGGTGGAAGGTGTAGTCGTCGTTCTGGAACAGCTGGAGCCCGGGCTGGTCGGTGAAGACGGGGAAGACCCAGAACCAGACCGGGTACAGCAGGAAGCCCCACCCGTAGGTCCAGAAGACCAGCGCGACGGTGAAGCTGAACACCGCCCACGGAAAGTGGATGACCGAGTACAGCACGTGCCGCCAGGCGCTGCCGCTCTTGAGCAGGGCGCCCATCCAGGCCAGGGCGCCGGCCTTCTCGGCCCGGATCGGCTCCGGATCGGCGATGTCCAGCTGCAGCAGGGCCCGGGCGCGGCCCCGCTCGAACTGGCCGAAGCCCCGGCACATGGCGAGCACCGCGGCGAGCACCGGGATGCCGATGAAGGTGACCAGCAGGCCGGCGCCGAGGCTGAGTCCGGTGATGGCGAGCGTGAAGTACAAGATGCTCAGCGGAAACCCGAGCATCAGGTACCCGAACTCCCGCCAGGCCCGCCCCTCGACCGGCGCCCGCAACACCGCCGGTACCCGCCGCTCCTGCCCCACCACGCCGTTGGCCATGATCCCGACCCCGTCCTGTCCGTCCTCCGCTATGCCCCAACCCTCCCGCGCACCCCGCCCCGAAACCATGCGGCAGGTGGGGGTCCCACCCGGGGGGTTAACCCCACCCCAACGGCACCTCCCCGCCCCGCCGGGGCATCCTCAACCTCGCCGGCGTTCGAGGCGCGGGGGTCCGGGGCGGAGCCCCGGAACGGGGTCCGGGGCGGAGCCCCTCAACCCCGCGCTCGCCCATCCCGGCGGGGTCGAAACCCCGCCCAGCCCGCGGGTCGGCGCCCACCCACCTCGCCGGGGGCGGAGGCGTCCTCAGCCCCCGCCCAGACCGGCGGGGGTCGGCGCCCACCCGCCCCGGCCGGGGTCGGAGCCCCACCGAGCCCCGTGGGGGCGACGCCTCCTACCCCGCCGGGGGGCGGAGCCATCCTCAGCCCCGCCGGCGTTTGAGGCGCGGGGGTCCGGGGCGGAGCCCCCGAACGGGGTCCGGGGCGGAGCCCCGGTTACGGGAAGGGGCGGGGTGGGGAAGAAGCCCCGCGCAGCGGCCCCCACCCCCGCCAAACACCACGGGGCCCCCGCAGCCCACCCCGCCCACGGAAGCCCCGTACAACCACCGACGAAAACCTCAGCCCCGCCCCCGCCAAGGCAACTCCGCCGTCACCGTCGTCCCCTCCCCCTCCGGCGAGTCCAGGACGAACACCCCGTCCACCGCCCCCAACCGCTCCGCCAGCCCGGCCATCCCGGTCCCACGGTCCATCCGCGCCCCGCCCCGCCCGTCGTCCGACACCCGGATCATCAGCCGGCCCCCGGAGGCCACGGCCCCGGAGGCCACGGCCCCGGAGGCCACGGCCCGGGAGGACCCGGAGCCGGCAGACCCGGCCCCGGCACCGCCGCTCCCCCCAGCCCGCCAAACCTCCACCGACGCAGACCTGGCCCCCGCATGCTTGCTCACGTTCTGCAGCAGCTCGGAAACCGTGAAGTACGCGATCCCCTCGATCGCCTCCGCCGGCCGCGCCGGCAGATCCACCAGCACCTTCACCGGCACCACGCACCGCGACGCCACCGACGACAGCGCGGCGTCCAGCCCGCGGTCCGTCAGCACCGCCGGGTGGATCCCGCGGGCCAGGTCCCGCAGCTCCTGCAGCGCCAGCTTCACCTCGCCGTGCGCCTCGTCGACCATCGCCGCTGCCGCGTCGGGGTCCTCCAGCAGCTTCTCCTTCGCCAGACCGAGCCCCATCGCCAGCGCCACCAGCCGCGCCTGCGCCCCGTCGTGCAGGTCCCGTTCGATCCGCCGCAGGTCGGCGGCGGCGGTGTCGACCACGACCCCGCGGTCCGATTCCAGCTCGGCGATCCGTCGTTCCAGTTCGTCCGACGGCGACAGCAGCCCCCGCACCATCGCCCGGTCCACGTTCGCCATCCCCCGCGCCACGTACGGCAGCACCGGCCACAGCACGAAGAGTCCGACCAGCATCACGGTGAAGGTCAGCACCCCCCACGGCAGCCGCACCAGGTCGTAGAGCACGGTCCGCCAGGCCACCGGATCCTTGATCGCCGACCACAGCCAGGGGAAGAATCCGCCGGACCGCCGGGGCCCCGGAATCGGCGTAGGCTCCTCCACATGGACGCCGAGCAGCAGCCGGGCCCGCGCGCGCTCCAGCCGTCCTGTCTGGCGGGACACGAAAAGTCCGCCGGCGAGCAGCGGCAGCCCGATCGCGGTCACGGACAGACCGCCGGCCGTGCCGAGCATGAACACCGTGTAAACAAAGCCGGTGATCGTGACTGGCAGGTTGGCCAGCAGGTGTGCAATTTCCTTCCACGTGGCCGCGCTGAAGACGGCGCGCACCGGCGCGGGCCGGTCATGGTCGGGTGCCTGGGTGTTGACGCTCATGCGGCACAGCCTGCCAACCACGCCCCACCGATGCCATGGGGTGCCCTTGTCTCAGTGAACGGGGGATAACCCCACCCTGTGTGAGGCAGGCCCTAGACTCCCTGCCGTACCAGATCGTCGACAGTGGCCAGAGGAGCGAGGAACGGACGTGCCCGACCCAACGGTATCGACCGTAACCGTGCTCGCGGCGGACTACTTCCGAAGCTATTCGGTCGTCGGTTTGCTCGCGGCGCTCGGCGTGCTCTTCGTGGCCGTGGCCTTCGGTGCGGGACGGCTGCTGCGGCCCGTCGTGCCCACCCGCGAGAAGCTCCTGACGTACGAGTGCGGTGTCGACCCGGTGGGCGAGGGCTGGGCTCACACCCAGGTCCGCTACTACGTCTACGCCTTCCTCTACGTCATCTTCGCCGTCGACTCGATCTTCCTGTTCCCGTGGGCGACGGTGTTCGCCGCCGCGGGCTATGGCGCCACCACTCTGGTCGAGATGTTCATCTTCCTGGGGTTCCTGGCCGTCGGCCTGCTCTACGCGTACAAGAAGGGCGTCCTCGAATGGACGTGACACCGGCTGTGACAGCCGCCGAGGGACAGCTGCTCCCGGAGCCCAAGCGCCTGGGAGTCCTCTCCCGCCTCGCCCCGGAACCGATGAAGGTGGTCCTGAACTGGGGCCGCCGCTACAGCCTGTGGGTCTTCAACTTCGGGCTGGCCTGCTGCGCCATCGAGTTCATCGCCGCGTCGATGGCCCGGCACGACTTCATCCGGCTGGGCGTGATCCCGTTCGCGCCGGGGCCGCGCCAGGCCGACCTGATGATCGTTTCGGGCACGGTGACGGACAAGATGGCCCCGGCGGTCAAGCGCCTGTACGAGCAGATGCCGGAGCCGAAGTACGTCATCTCCTTCGGCGCCTGCTCCAACTGCGGTGGGCCGTACTGGGACTCGTACTCCGTCACCAAGGGTGTGGACCAGATCATTCCGGTTGATGTGTACGTGCCGGGCTGCCCGCCGCGCCCCGAAGCCCTCCTGCAGGGCATTCTCAAGCTTCAGGAGAAGATCGCCCGCGAGTCGCTCGCGGCGCGCTACTCGAATGCGCTGGCCCCGTCGGTCTCCCAGCTGACCAGCGGCCTGGTCACGCCCCCCGCCCGTGCGGAGGACCCGGCATGACCACCCTGTACGACGCCCTGCCCGAAGCGGCCCCCGAGATCTTCGGCGCGGAAGCGGTCGCGGAGCTCTCCTACGACGTGCTGACGGTGGACGTTCCCGTCGGCTCCTGGATCCAGGCCCTGGAGATCGCCCGGGACAAGCTGGGCTGCACCTACTTCGACTGGCTGAGCGCGGTCGACGAGCCGGGCACCGGCTTCCGCGTCTGCGCACACGTGGTCGCGCTGGAGGGCCACCGGGTCCGCCGGCTGCTCCTCCGTACGACCGTCCCGCACACCGCCCCCTCCCTCCCGTCGGCCATCGCCGTCTATGCGGGGGCGTCCTGGCACGAGCGCGAGACGCACGAGATGTTCGGCGTGGTCTTCACCGACCACCCCAACCTCGTACCGCTCCTCCTCCCGGAGAGCTTCGAAGGGCACCCGCTCCGCAAGGACTTCGTCCTGGCGGCCCGGGTCGCCAAGGCCTGGCCGGGAGCCAAGGAGCCGGGCGAGGGCGCCGACTCCGGCGGCCCGAAGCGCCGCACCATGCTGCCCCCCGGCGTCCCCGACCCCAACGACTGGGGACCCCTCAAGGGCCAGCTCCCGCCCGCCCCCGCCCGCCCGGCGCGCACCCCGCGCGCGCCCCGCGCCGCCGGCGAGGCCCCGCCCGCCCGCACCCCCCGCGAGGGCGCCCCGGTCCGCCGTGCCCGCTCGGTCGCCGAGGGCTCCGCGAGCCAGGCGGCCGAGACCTCGTCGGGCCCCGAAGCCCCTGCGCGCCCGGTACGCCGTACCCGCTCGGCGGCGGAGGGCTCCGCGAGCCAGGCTGCCGAGACCCCGTCGGGCCCCGAAGCCCCTGCGCGCCCGGTACGCCGTACCCGCTCGGCGGCGGAAGGCTCCGCGAGCCAGGCGGCCGCGCCCACGGAGCCGGCGGCCGGGCCCGCAGCCGAGCCGACTGCGCAGCCCGCGGCCGCGCCGACCGCGAAGCCCGCAGCCGAGCCGACCGCGAAGCCCGCAGCCGAGCCCGGCACCCCGGCCCGCCCGGCCCCGCGCAGCGCCGACGCCCCGTGGCACAACCCGAAGCCCGCCTTCGACGAGCCGGCCACGCCCGAACCGGAGCCCGAACCGGAGCCCGAACCGGCGGGGCAGCCGGAGCCGAAGGCTCCGCGGGCCGAGCCCGGGCCGGCCCCCGAAACCGCACCTGAAGCCCGGCCCGAGCCCCGGCCCGAGCCCCGGCCCGAGCCCCAGACCAAGCCCAAGCCCGAGACCCGACCCGACACCGGAGGCGACGCGTGAACGACGTACTCGATGTCGCGCTGCGCCTGCTCGTCGTCTTCGCCGTCTTCCTGGTGCTGCCCCTGGTCATCGGACAGACCGAGCACAAGGTGATGGCCCACATGCAGGGCCGCCTCGGCCCCATGTACGCCGGCGGCTTCCACGGCTGGGCCCAGCTCGTCGCCGACGGAGTCAAGTTCGCGCAGAAGGAGGACGTCGTCCCGGCCAACGCCGACCGGCGCATCTTCCAGCTCGCCCCCGCCGTCGCGCTCCTCCCGTACCTCCTCGTCCTCGTCGCCATCCCGATCGGCCCCGGCGAGGGCGCCGTCGGGCAGGTCATCGACGCCGGGCTGTTCTTCGTCCTCGCCGTCATGGGCGTCGGAGTCCTCGGCAGCCTGATGGCCGGCTGGGCCTCCGCCAACAAGTTCTCCCTGCTCGGCGGCCTCCGCACCGCGGCCCAGCTGCTCGCCTACGAGCTCCCCATGCTCCTCGCGGCCGCCTCCGTCGCCATGGCCGCCGGCACCGTCTCCCTCCCCGGGATCGTCGAGGCCTTCGAGTGGTGGTGGCTGCCCTGGCAGATCGTCGGCGCCCTGGTCTTCTTCACCGCAGGCCTCGCCGAGCTGCAGCGTCCCCCCTTCGACATGCCCGTCGCCGACTCCGAGATCATCTTCGGCGCCTACACCGAGTACACCGGCCTCCGCTTCGCCCTCTTCCTGCTCGCCGAGTACGCCGGCATCGTCGTCCTCTGCGCCCTGACCACCGTCCTCTTCCTCGGCGGCTGGCAGGGCCCGTGGGGTGCCGACGGCCTCGGCTGGGTGTGGACCCTGCTCAAGACCGCGGTCCTCGCCTTCCTCGTGATCTGGCTGCGCGTGACCTACCCCCGCCTGCGCGAGGACCAGCTCCAGAAGCTCGCCTGGACCACGCTCATCCCGCTCGCGCTCGCCCAGATCGCGCTCACCGGCATCGTGAAGGTGGCGATGAACTGATGCCCATTCCCGGATCCGGCCTCGCCAAGGGCCTGGCCGTCACCTTGCGCACGATGACGAAGCGCTCGCACACCGCCCAGTACCCCGAGGTACAGCCCGAGCTCCCGCCCCGCACCCGCGGGGTCATCGGCCTGTTCGAGGAGAACTGCACGGTGTGCATGCTGTGCGCCCGCGAGTGCCCCGACTGGTGCATCTACATCGACTCCCACAAGGAGACGATCCCGGCCACCACGCCCGGTGGCCGCGAGCGCAGCCGCAACGTCCTCGACCGTTTCGCCATCGACTTCTCCCTCTGCATGTACTGCGGTATCTGCATCGAGGTGTGCCCCTTCGACGCCCTCTTCTGGTCGCCGGAGTTCGAGTACGCGGAGACGGACATCCACGAACTCACCCACGAGCGCGACAAGCTCCGCGAGTGGATGTGGACGGTCCCGGCCCCGCCCGCCCTCGACCCGGCGGCAGAGGAGCCCAAGGAACTCGCCGCCGCCCGCAAGACGGTGGAGAAGGCCGAGGCGGAAGCCCGCGCCGCCGCGGAGGCGGAAGCCGCCGCCCGCGCCGCCGCCGAGGCCGGCCCGGCCGAGGCCGGGCCCGCCGCCGGTGACCCGGCCGGTCCCGCCGACCCCGACGCGCCGGCCGGAGGCGCCGCATGATGCACACCGCCCACCTGGCCGCCGCCGCCCAAGTCACCGGCCCCGGCTTCCTGTCGCCGACCGGCGTCGAAATCGCCTTCCTCCTCGTCGGTATCGCCACCCTCGGCGCGGCCCTCGTCACCGTCACCACCAAGCAGCTGGTGCATGCCGCCCTCTGGCTGGTGGTGGCGCTGGGCGGGATCGCCGTCGAGTACCTCCTGCTCACTGCCGAGTTCATCGCCTGGGTCCAGGTGCTGATCTACCTCGGTTCCGTGGTCGTCCTCCTCCTCTTCGGCCTGATGCTCACCAAGGCCCCCATCGGCCGCTCACCGGACGCCGACTCGGGCAACCGCTGGGCGGCCCTCACGGTCGCCCTGGCCTCCGCCGGCGCGCTCGTCTGGGTCGTGGTCGACGCCTTCCGCACCACCTGGATCAATCTCGACGGACCCGCCCAGGGCTCCACCAAGGTCTCCGGCGAGATCCTCTTCCAGCACTGGGTACTGCCCTTCGAGGCGCTCTCCGTCCTCCTGCTGGCCGCGCTGATCGGAGCCATCGTGCTGTCCCGCAAGACCGGCGACGAGACCGGCAACCGGACCGGCAACCAGACCGGAAGCGGCCGCGAGAAGGGGCAGCGCTGATGCACCTCGCCTACCCCGCCGTGCTCGCGGCGCTCCTCTTCTGCACGGGCCTGTACGGAGTACTGGCCCGCCGCAACGCCATCCTGGTGCTGATGTCCGTCGAGCTCATGCTCAACGCCGTCAACCTCAACCTGGTGGCCTTCGACGTCTGGCTGCGCGACACCCTGCACGCCGGCCAGGCCCTCACCCTCTTCACCATCGCCATCGCCGCCGCCGAGATCGGCATCGGCCTGGCCATCGTGCTGATGGTGTACCGCAACCGGGGCACGTCCGACGTCGACCGGCTGCGCGACACCGCCGAGGGCAACGAGCCGCCCGCACCGACCGCCGAGTCCGCTCCCCACGAGGTCGCCGCGTGACCACCACGACCCTCGCCGTCCTCGTCCCCCTCCTTCCCTTCCTGGGAGCGGTGGCCGGCCTGCTGTTCGGCCGCACCGCCCCCGGATTCGTCCGGCCGCTCGCCGTGCTGCCCACCCTGGCCGCGGCCGTGCTCGCCGTCCTCGTCGCCGTCCGCCAGGGCGGCGGCAAGGCGATCGACTCCGCGACGGAACTGACCCCGACCGGCTCGGTGCCGATCGAGCTGGCCCTCCACCTGGACGGCTTCGCCGTCCTCGTGGCCGTCCTGGTCGGTGTTGTCGCCACCTGCGTACAGCTCTACTCGACGGCCTACCTGCGCGAGGACCCGCGCTACCCGTCCTACGCCGCTCTGGTCTCACTGTTCACCTCCGCCATGCTGCTCGTCGTCTACTCCGGCGACCTGATGGTGCTGCTGGTCGGCTGGGAGATCATGGGCATCTGCTCGTACTTCCTGGTCGGCCACTACTGGGAGACCGAGGCGGCCCGCTCCGCCTCCCTCAAGGCCTTCCTCGTCACCAAGCTCGGTGACGTGCCGTTCCTGATCGGCCTGTTCGCGCTCGCCGCCGACGCCGGCTCCTTCCGGATCACGGAGATCCTCGGCGCCGTCACCGCCGGCGGGCTCGACCACCCGACGCTGATCGCCCTGCTCCTGCTGGCCGGAGTCGCAGGCAAGTCCGCGCAGTTCCCGCTGCACACCTGGCTTCCGGACGCCATGGCCGGCCCGACCCCGGTCTCCGCGCTGATCCACGCCGCGACGATGGTCGCGGCCGGCGTCTACTTCGTCGCCCGTCTCCTTCCGGTCTTCGCGGCCTCCCGGGCCGCGCTGGTGGTGATGGCCGTGATGGCGGCCGTGACGATGGTCGGCTCCGCGCTCGCCGCCCTCGCCCAGGACGACATCAAGCGCGTGCTCGCCTACTCGACGGTCGGTCAGCTCGGCTACATGACCGGCGCGCTGGCCGTCGGCGACCGCTCGGCCGCCGTCTTCCACCTCCTGTCCCACGGCGCCTTCAAGGCGCTCCTCTTCCTCGGCGCGGGCGTGATCATCCACGCCGCGGGGACGAACTCCCTGGCCGCCATGGCCCGGATGGACGGCCTGGCCAAGCGCATCCCCGACGCGTTCTGGACCATGTCGATCGCGCTGCTCGCGCTCGCCGCGATCCCCCCGTTCGCCGGCTTCTTCTCCAAGGAAGCCGTCCTGGTCGCCGCCGAGCACACCGCCACCGGGCACTCGGACTTCGCCCCGAGCACGGCCGGCTGGCTGGTGCTCGTCTCCGGCGTGCTGACCGCCCTGCTCACCGCCGCGTACGCCACCCGGCTCTGGCTGATGGCCTTCCGCGGCCGGGGCGCGGCCGCCCCCGACCACGGCAAGGAGCCGCTCGCCATGACCGGCGTGCTGTGGCTGCTGGCGATCCCCTCGGTCGCCTTCGGCCTCGCCGCCGGCCCGCTCGCCGACTGGTTCGACGGCAAGGAGCTGACCCCGACCCTGACCACCTCGGTGCTGGGCACGGGCGCGGCGGTCATCGGCGCGATGCTCACCTACGCCCTCTGGCAGCGTGCCTCCGTCACCGCCGCCCGGGCCGGTGCGGTCCCCACCGCACCCGGCGCACCGGTCGTGGCCGGTGCGGCATCCGACGCGGCCGAGTCCGCCGCCCAGGCCCCCGAGGTGGCCGAGGTGACCCACGAGCACCCGGTCGTCCCGGCCGCCCCCGCAGCCGACCCCGGCAAGGCGCTGCTCGGCCCGCTGTACCCGCACGCCCACGCCGGCTTCCACCTCGACGCCGTCTACGACGCGCTGTTCGTCCGCCCCGTGCGCGCCGCCGCCGGCCTGGTCCGCTTCCTGGACCGCACGGTCGTCGACACGTACGTCCGCGGAGCCGGCAGCGGCCCCGGGCTGCTCGGTGCCCTGGTGCGCCGCGCCCAGACCGGCAACGTGCAGAGCTACCTGAGCGCCCTGCTCGCCGGTGCCGTGGTCCTGGCGATCGCCACCGCCGTCCTTGCCAACGTCAACGCCGGATCGTGAGCCGTGAGTCAGCCGTGATTGATATCAGCCCATCCGTGATGCAGTTCCTTCTGGCGTTCATCGTGGCCGCACCGCTCCTGGGCGCGGCCGCGGCCCTGCTGCCGCCCCCGCCGGGGCTCAAGGGCCGCAGCCCCGAACAGGCGGTGCTCCGCCACGGCGTGACCGTGACCGGTGTCATCCTCGCCGCGGCGATCGCCCTCGCCCTGGGCTTCGACCACGACGCCCCGTCCCGCTTCCAGGGGACGACGGACATCAGCTGGATCCAGGCGCTGAACGTCCGGATCCACCTCGGCGTCGACGGCATCTCGCTCCCCCTCCTCCTGATGACCGCGCTGCTGTTCTTCCTCTGCGCGCTCTACAGCTACTTCAAGCTCCCCGCGGGCCCCTCCCCGAAGGCCTTCGTCGCCCTGCTCCTGGTCCTGGAGTCCGGCACGCTGGCGACCTTCGCGGTCCTCGACCTCCTCCTGTTCTTCCTCGCCTTCGAGATGGTGCTCATCCCGATGTACTTCCTCATCGCCCGTTGGGGCGGTGACCAGCGGCAGGCCGCCGCCTGGAAGTTCATCCTCTACACGCTGCTCGGTTCCGTGGTCATGCTGCTCGGGCTGCTGCTGATCGGGATCAACAGCGGCACTTTCGACATGGTGGCACTGGCCACTGACAACGGCCGCGAACTCACCCACGCCACCCAGCTGCTGGCGGTTCTCGCCATCGGTGTCGGCCTCGCCGTGAAGACGCCGATGTGGCCGCTGCACAGCTGGCTCCCGGACGCCCACACCGCCGCGCCGACCGTCGGCTCGGTCCTGCTGGCCGGCGTACTGCTGAAGATGGGTACGTACGGGTTCGTGCGGATCCTGCTGCCCGCCACCCCGGACGGCATGCAGACCTTCGCGCCCTACCTGGCCGCCTTCGCCGTCGTCGGCATCGTCTACGGTTCGCTCGCCTGCCTCGCGCTGGCCCGCAAGGGAGCGAACGGCGACCTCAAGCGGCTCATCGCGTACTCCTCCGTCGGCCACATGGGCTTCGTCCTGCTCGGCATCGCCACCATGACCCCCACCGGGGTCAACGGCGCCCTGTTCGCGAACATCGCCCACGGCCTCATCACCGGCCTCCTCTTCTTCCTGGTCGGCGCCCTCAAGGACCGTTACGGCAGCACCGATCTCGACACCCTCGCCGGCGCCACCGGCGCCGCGCTCTACGGCCGCGCCCCCCGCCTCGGCGCCCTGCTCGCCTTCGCCGCGGTCGCCTCCCTCGGCCTGCCCGGCCTGGCCGGGTTCTGGGGCGAGATGCTCGCGCTGTTCGGCGCCTTCGACCCGGCCGAGGGCCTGTCGCGGCCCGCCTTCCTCACCTTCATGGCGGTCGGCGCCTTCGGCACGCTGCTCACCGCCGCATATCTTCTGATCGTCGTACGACGGGTGTGCATGGGCGATCCGCACACCCTTCCCAAGTCGGCCCCGGCCGAGGTGTCCGACGTCCGGCACTACGAGTTCGCCGCCTGGACCCCGCTCGTCGCCCTCACCGTCCTCGCCGGCCTCTGGCCCGCGGTCCTCCTCGGCCTCACCGACCCGGCCGTCCAGAAGCTCCTCGCAGGAGGCAACGCATGACGGCCTTCGCCGCCCCCGGCGCCGCCAGTCTCGTCCAGACCGTCGACTGGCTCGCCATCGCGCCCGTGGTCATCCCGGCCGCCGTCGCCCTGCTGGTCCTCGTCGCCGACCTGTTCCTGCCCGAGGTGAAGAAGGCCCCGCTCGGCTGGATCTCCGTGGCCGGCCTGGCCGCCGCGACCCTCACGCTGCTGCCGTTGCGCGGCGACGACCGCTCCACCTTCTGCCTCACCGGCGACGCCCTCGCCGACGGCGCGGCCTGCAGCTACACCGCCGACCGGTTCACCCTCGTCATCCAGTTCCTGGTGCTCGCGGGCGCCCTGGTCACCGCCCTCCTGTCGGTCACCGCGATCCGCGACACCCGGCTGCCGGCCGGCGAGTACTGGTTCCTGCTGCTGTCCTCCGCCGCCGGCGCCGCCCTGCTGCCCGCCTCCCGCGACCTCGCCACCCTGATCGTCGCGCTGGAAGTCGCCTCGCTGCCCGCCTTCGCCCTCGTCGGCCTGCGCCGCGGCGACCGGCTGTCCTCCGAGGCCGCCCTCAAGTTCTTCCTGTCCTCGGTCACCGCGACCGCCGTCTCCCTGCTCGGCGTCAGCTTCGTCTACGCCGCCACCGGCACCCTGCACCTCACCCTGGTCGCCGACCGGCTGGAAGACGTACCCGGGCAGCTCGACACCCTCGCCATGGCCGGTGTCGCGCTCACCCTCATCGGGTTCGCCTTCAAGACCGCCGCCGTCCCCTTCCACTTCTGGGTCCCCGACACCTACGTCGGCGCGCCGCTGCCCATCGCCGGCTACCTCTCGGTGATCGGCAAGGCCGTCGGCTTCACCGGCCTGATCCTGGTCACCGTGATCGCCTTCCCGGCGTACTCCGACATCTGGGGCCCCGCCCTCGCCGTCCTCGCCGCGCTCACCATGACCCTCGGCAACGCCGCCGCCCTGCGCCAGGCCCCGGACCGCGCGCACAGCGCCGTACGGCTGCTCGCCTGGTCCTCCGTCGGCCAGGCCGGCTACCTGCTGGTCCCGATCGCCGCCGCCGCGTACTCCGAGCGCGACCAGATCGGCTCCACCGTCGCCTACGCCCTCATGTACGCCGTCGTGAACCTGGGCGCCTTCGCGGTCGCCGCGCTGGTGGCCCGTACCAAGCCGCTGAACCGGATCGCCGACTACCGCGGCCTGTACGCGGAGCGCCCGCTGGCCGCCCTCTCGCTGGCCTTCTTCCTGCTCTGTCTGGCCGGCCTGCCCCCGGGCATCATCGGCCTCTTCGCCAAGGTCACCGTCTTCCAGTCGGCCGTGGACGCCGGGCTGGGCTGGCTGGCCGTGGTCATGGCCGTCAACGTGGTCGTCGCCCTCTACTACTACCTCCAGTGGACCGCCCTGCTGTTCCGCGCGCCGGAGGGCGAAGCCGCGGCCGAGGGCCCCCGCGCGAAGGTTCCGTTCCCGGTCACCGCGGCCATCGCCGTCACCGGTGTGGTCTCCGTGGTCCTCTCGGGCGCCCCGCAGCTGGTCCTGCGCTTCGCGGCGACCAGCCTCTTCCCGCAGTGACAGCGGGCGCGCCGTAACACGTACGGAGTAGCGCCCGCCCCGGCCGGCCAGGCAGGCCCGGGAACCCGCCGCCCTCGCCTGGCGTTGACCAGGCAGGGAGGGTCCACTGGACCGTAGACCCTCAGAACCATGACGGGCTCCCCTGCCGCACCACCTGGAGGGCGTACCGTGCACCGCCGGCACAACGGGCTCAAGACCGCCGTACTCCTCGGCGGTCTGTCTGCACTGATCATCGTCATCGGAAGCTTCTTCGGGCGCACCGGCCTGATCGTGGCCGTGTTCATCGCCCTGGGCACCAACGCGTACGCGTACTGGAACAGCGACAAGCTGGCTCTACGCGCGATGCGCGCCCGCCCGGTGAGCGAGTTCGAAGCGCCCGAGCTCTACCGGATGGTGCGCGAACTCTCCACGTCCGCGCGCCAGCCGATGCCCCGGCTCTACATCTCACCGACCGAGGCGCCGAACGCCTTCGCGACCGGCCGCAACCCGCGCAACGCCGCCGTCTGCTGCACGGAGGGCATCCTCCGCATCCTCGACGAGCGGGAGCTCCGCGGAGTCATCGGGCATGAGCTGAGCCACGTCTACAACCGCGACATCCTGATCTCCTCGGTCGCCGGAGCCCTGGCCTCCGTGATCATGTTCCTGGTGAACTTCGCCTGGCTGATCCCGGTCGGCCGGTCCAACGACGACGAGGGCCCCGGCCTGCTCGGCATGCTGCTGATCATGATTCTGGGCCCGCTCGCCGCGTCCGTGATCCAGCTGGCCATCAGCCGCTCCCGCGAGTACGAGGCCGATGCCTCGGGCGCCCAGCTCACCGGCGACCCCCTGGCCCTGGCCAGCGCCCTGCGCAAACTCGACGCCGGCACCAAACAGCTCCCGCTGCCGCCCGAGCCCCGCCTGGAAACCGCGAGCCACATGATGATCGCCAACCCCTTCCGGCCGGGCCAGGGCCTCTCCAAGATGTTCTCCACCCACCCGCCCATGGCCGAGCGCATCGCCCGGCTCGAACAGATGGCAGGCCGCAGCCAGTGAAAACCATCCTGAACCTCATATGGCTCGTGCTCAGCGGATTCTGGCTGTTCCTGGGCTACTGCCTGGCCGGCCTCATCCTCTGCATCACGATCATCGGCATCCCCTTCGGCATAGCCGCCTTCCGGATCGCCCTCTACGCGCTCTGGCCCTTCGGCTACACCACGGTGGAACGCCGCGACGCGGGCGCCCCGTCCTGCGTGGGCAACGTCCTCTGGCTCGTCCTGGCGGGCTGGTGGCTGGCCCTGGGTCACATCGTGACCGGCATCGCCCTGTGCGTGACGATCATCGGCATCCCGTTCGGCATCGCCAACTTCAAGATGATCCCGATCTCCCTGCTCCCCCTGGGGCGCGAAATCGTCCGCACGGACGCACCCTTCGCCTCCCGGTGACACCGGGGGCCCGAGTGGCCCGCCGCTGCCCGGGCGTTCAAACGCTCATCCACACGCCTGCGGCCTTCGTGGAGATCCTCCATCTGCTGCGGGAACGCCGGGTCGCGATGGTCCTCGACTGAGTTGTCCACAGGCCGGGCGGGGTGTCGGCTGGGTGGTCCACCATGAAGTCATGAACGAGACCGAGCAGTTGCCGGAGCAAGTCGCCACCCGCGTGCCCAACTTCCCTCAGGGGCAGAAGGGTCCCCTCGCGGCCCCGCTGCCCACAGCCGAGATGGGCCGGGCCGAGGGCATACCCTGCTTCAGATCCCGCGCCTGAGCCGCCCCCGCACCAGATATACCAGCACGCCCAGCGCCAGCACGCCCGCGCCCGCGACCACCGAGGCGAGCGGCAGCGCGCAGGCGAGCACCACACAGCCGGCCAGCCCTGCCGCTGCCACGGCCCGTCCCTTGACACCTGAATCGTGTGAACCCAGCGTCCAGGCAGAGGCGTTCGCGATCGCGTAGTAGACCAGCACTCCGAAGGAGGAGAAGCCGATCGCGCCCCGCAGGTCCACGGTCGCGGCCAGCACCGCCACCACCGCACCCACTGCGAGTTCCGCATGGTGCGGAACCTGATTCCGGGGATGTACGGCCGCCAGCGTGCGGGGGAGATGGCCGTCCCGTGCCATCGCCAGGGCGGTGCGCGACACCCCCAGCACCAGCGCCAGCAGCGAGCCCAGCGCCGCCAGCGCCGCGCCCGCCTGGACGACCGGCGCCAGCCCGGGCCGCCCGGCCGCCCTGACCGCGTCGGCCAGCGGAGCGGTCGCCCCCGCCAGCCCCTCCGCGCCCAGCACCGACAGCACGGCCGCCGCCACCGCCGCGTACACCACCAGCGTGATCCCCAGCGCCAGCGGCACCGCCCGCGGGATCGTCCGCGCCGGATCCCGCACCTCCTCGCCCAGGGTGGTGATCCGCGCATAGCCCGCGAACGCGAAGAACAGCAGCCCGGCCGCCTGCAGCAGCCCGCCCGGCCCGCCGGAGCCACCCGTTCCGCCAGCCGCCCACAATCGGGCGGAATCAGCTGCTCCGGAACTCAGGCAGGCCACCACCACCCCCGCCAGCACGGCCAGCACCACCGCCACGATCACCCGGGCGATCCGGGCCGACTTCTGCACGCCCCCGTAATTCGCCGCGGTCAGCGCCACCACCGCCGCCACGGCCACCGACTGCGCCTGACCGGGCCACAGGTACGCCCCCACGGTCAGGGCCATCGCCGCACAGGATGCGGTCTTGCCCACCACGAAGGCCCAGCCCGCCAGATACCCCCAGAAGGGCCCCAGCCGCTCCCGCCCGTACACGTAGGTCCCACCGGAGGCGGGATAACGGGCGGCCAGCCGAGCCGAGGAATGTGCATTGCAGTAGGCCACGACCGCGGCCACCCCCAGTGCCGCCAGCAGGGCGCCGCCGGTGCCCGCGGCCCGGGCCGCCGGACCGAAGGCGGCGAAGATGCCCGCCCCGACCATGGCCCCCAGCCCGACCACGACCGCGTCGGACACCCCCAAAGTGCGCTTCAGCTCCTGCTCCATGCGGCGGACCCTAGCCGGGTTCGATGGCGCCCTCCCGCCCGGGTACGCGGGCAGCGGCCCGCTGCCGCTCCCAGCCGTCGAGAGCGGTCAGACAGGCGTGGTCCAAATGGCGCAGCCCGCTGAGGTCGAGACGTACGGACCGGTCGCCGGGCAGGGCGTCGAGCACGTCCGGCAGCTTCGGCAGCCGCAGAAAACTGGCATTGCCCGCGACCCGGACACACAGGACGTCCCCTCCCACACCTGCTCGATGTGCACGTGTGAGGTCTCCCAGGCCGCCTTGGCCACGGCCAGGCTCAGCCCCACCAGCACCCCCTCGAAGAGGTTGGTGGCCACGATCGCACCCGCCGTCACCAGCAGCACCACAGAGGGGCAGCGCGACCAGCGCGACGACAACGGATACCCCGAAGTCTTTGCGGAACGTGCCGGCCTGAGTCATGCGAAAGCCCCCTGCCCACACGGTCATGGTTGTCACCCAGCGTGGTGGGCGCACCAGCCCACGCATAGTGACCACAGGGGGCCCACAAAGGAGCGCACACCGCTTACGCGCTGCACACGACCGGCGAGCGCCGACCTTTAGCGGTAGTTCACGAACTGAATAGCGAAGTCCAGTTCCTTGCCCTTGAGGAGGGCCTGCACGGCCTGGAGGTCGTCGCGGCTCTTGGAGCTGACGCGCAGCTCCTCGCCCTGGACCTGGGCCTTGACGCCCTTGGGGCCCTCGTCACGGATGATCTTCGCGACCTTCTTGGCGTTCTCCTGGGAGATGCCCTCCTCGATCGACGCGAAGATCTTGTACTCCTTGCCGGACAGCTGCGGCTCGCCGGCGTCCAGCGCCTTCAGCGAGATCCCGCGCTTGACCAGCTTGGTCTCGAAGACGTCGAGGACGGCCTTGACCCGCTCCTCGGAGTTCGCCTCCATCAGGATCTTCTCGCCGGACCAGGCGATGGTGGCGCCCGTGCCCTTGAAGTCGTAACGCTGCGAGAGCTCCTTGGCGGCCTGGTTGAGGGCGTTGTCGACCTCCTGCCGCTCGACCTTCGAGACGATGTCGAAACTGGAGTCGGCCATGTGCTGTGGCTCCTTGAAGTCGGCTGCGATGTGCCCAGGGGGGCGCGGACCGGACATCCCCGCTCCGCACGGCAAAGCCTAGCCACCACGCCCACCACAAGCGCTGATCAATCCGGTGGCGAAGCACCCTCCGGCATCAGGTATCGTTTACGTCGTTGCCAGAGAGCGCCGCCGAAAAGCGGACTCAACGGCGACATCCCATGGCGGTGTGCCCGAGTGGCCAATGGGAGCGGACTGTAAATCCGTCGGCTTAGCCTACCCAGGTTCGAATCCTGGCGCCGCCACGCGAAGTGAGACCCCCGTTCATCTGCGGAAACGCAGAGGCGGGGGTCTTCTCGCATGGGCTTGGGCCCCAGGCGCATCGTCGGGCCGGGCCGGTCGTTGTCCACGCGTGAAATGGACATCTGAGACACGAGGCAAAGTCAGCAGCGGGGTGCTGGGCGCCCTGCTGGCCGCCGGGGTGCCGGCTCTGGTCGGGGCGGCGCTGGACACCGGCAGCGGTGAGCCCTATGTGGAGACGCGGCTCTATTTCGGGGCGCAGCGGCCCGGCGGGGGAGAGGTCGGGAAGCCCGAGTTCATGCGGTTCCTCGACCGGGAGGTCACCCCGGGCTTCCCGGAGGGGCTGACCCTGCAGGACGGCTACGGGCAGTGGCAGGGGCAGGACGGGCGGATCGTGCGGGAGACGTCCTACGAGCTGATCCTGCTGTACCCGGAGAAGGCCGCCGAAGAGCGCGACGCGCGCATCGAGCGGATCCGGCGCGCCTACCAGCACCAGTTCCGGCAGGACTCCGTCGGCCGGTCGGACGACCAGGTGACCGTGGACTTCTGACGGACCGCCGGTTCAGTTGCCGGCCACACCCTTCACGGCGACGTCCACCGGGGTGGTGCCCGAGACCAGTTCCAGGGTCAGGCCGGCCGTCGCCGGGGTGTCGACGAGTTCGGCCAGGACCGCCGCGACGTCGTCGCGCGGGATCGAGCCCCGGCCGGTGTGCGCCTCCATGCGGACCCGGCCGGTCCCCGGCTCGTCCGTCAGGGAGCCCGGGCGCAGGATGGTCCACTCCAGTCCGAGTCGGGTGCGGAGGTGATCGTCCGCCTCGCCCTTCGCGCGCAGGTAGGCGTCGAACACCTCGTCACCGGGATGCCGGGCGTCGGCGCCCATCGAAGAGACCATCAGGAAGCGGCGTACCCGGGCCCGTTCGGCCGCGTCCGTGAACAGCACGGCCGCGGCCCGGTCCACGGTGTCCTTGCGTGCGACCCCGCTGCCCGGTCCCGCGCCCGCCGCGAACACGGCCGCCTCCGCGCCCTGGAGGACTGCCGCGACCCGCTCCACCGAGGCCGACTCCAGGTCGCACAGCACCGGTTCGGCGCCGGCCTCCCGGAGGTCGTCGCCCTGTTCCGGGTCCCGGATGATGCCCGCGACCTCGTATCCGCGCGCGGTGAGCAGCCGCTCCAGCCGCAGCGCGATCTGACCGTGTCCACC
This sequence comes from Streptomyces sp. NPDC051211, assembly GCF_040689505.1. Classification (NCBI taxonomy): domain Bacteria; kingdom Bacillati; phylum Actinomycetota; class Actinomycetes; order Kitasatosporales; family Streptomycetaceae; genus Streptomyces; species Streptomyces sp. NPDC051211. Next base: position 77,696 of record NZ_JBFBAV010000001.1, on the reverse strand, counting down.
CGCGATGACGATGCGCATGCCACGACCGTACGACGAGCCGCCCCCGCCCGCCCGCGAACACTCAGGGGCCTGGCTCCATACGGCCCTGCCGGGGGAGGTCCAGGGCCACCGCCACCGCCGAGTCGCAGTACTCCCGGACCGCGCTGGTACGGGCCACCACCCGGCCGCGGTGGATCACGATCCGGCTGTAGGCCAGGGACAGGACCCCTGCGATCCCGTCCCCGCGTACGGCGAGCAGTTCCGCCGGGAACCCGGCCTCCACCCGGATCTCGGGCAGCCCCATCGCCGACCGGGCCGCCGCGCTGACCGTCTCGTACGCCTCGGCCGGCCGCAGCCCGCCCTGGGAGGCGAGCAGGTAGGCGGCTTCCAGCGGGTCTCCGCGGCCGACCGGGTTGCCGGCGTCGCGGAGTGCCCCGCTGCCGGCCGCGACCCGGACCCCGGCCGCGCGCAGCAGCCGGACCGGAGCGGTCCGCAGGCCCCGGCGTTCCAGGGCCGCGCAGTCACCCTGCGGCAGGGAGGTCACCCGTACGCCGGCCGCGGCCAGTTGGTCGGCGGCGCGGGCGGCCACGTCGAGGGGGAGGCGGGAGAGGCCGCCGCAGGGGCCGATGGTGACCCCGGGGCGGAGGCCGCCGGCCATGGCCGCCAGCCGGGCCAGCCGGGCCGGGTCGTCTCCGTCGGTGTGCAGGTCGACCGGGCAGCCGTGCTCGGCGGCCAGCTCCAGCACGGCCTCGATGAACCCGGTCGGGTCCGGGTCCAGGTCGGGGCAGCCGCCGACCACCGCGGCGCCCATCTTCACCGCGTCCCGGAGCATGGCCAGCCCGTCCGCGCCGGCCACTCCGGTCAGCAGGCGGGGGACCGCCACCGCGGTGAGGTCGGTCAGGCCGCGCAGGGAGCGGCGGGCCTGCAGGACCGCCTCCATGGGGGCCAGTCCGTGCACGTCGCCGATCCGGACGTGCGAGCGGACGGCGGTGGCGCCGTGGCCGAGCTGGAGCAGGGCCGACTCGGTGGCCCGCCGCTGCACCTCGTCGGCGGTGTACGGGACGGGTCCTTCGGCGTCGGCCGTCAGCGCGGTGTCCCCGTGGGCGTGCGGCTCCGCGGGGGCGGGCAGCAGCAGATAGCCGCTGAGGTCCACCCGGGAGGGCCCGGGGGCGGGCAGGCTGCCGGCCGTGCCGACCGCCTGGATCCGGCCGCCGCTGAGCCGGACGTCCACCGTCCGGCCGTCCGTGAGACGGGCCCCGGCGAGCAGCAGCGTGGTCGGTTCGGCGGCGGATCCGTGCGCGGCACCGTGTCCGTGTGCGTGGCTGTCGGGCATCGCGCTCCTGCGGTGGCTCGGGCGGTTCCTGGGCCACGGCCCAAGATCACGCAGCGTGCTCAGAGCCTAGGGCGCAGGGCTGCCCGCTTCACGGAAGAGCCGAATAGTCGTACCGGTGTCGCGCCTCGACGGCGCACCCGTCGCAGGAGCCCCTCATGCCACCTCGGACCCGGGGGGAAACCCCCGCCGGAGGCCCCTGGGCCAAAGGATTTGGGCGATCGCCGGGAGGCCGTGTAATGTCTTCCCTGCTCGCCCCAATAGCTCAGTCGGTAGAGCGTCTCCATGGTAAGGAGAAGGTCTGCGGTTCGATTCCGCATTGGGGCTCTGGTGAGAGAGGTTCCCCACCCACGGGTGGGGAAACGATCACATCAAAGCGGCGTAGCTCAGTCGGTAGAGCAAGCGGCTCATAATCGCTGTGTCACCGGTTCAAGTCCGGTCGCCGCTACACACAGTAGCCGATTGCGGGGTCGGTCTCCCGATCGGCTACTCTTTTATGCGTTCATCCGTCCAATAGTCCGTCCAAGGAGCACTCACGTGGCTGCCACCGACGTCCGCCCGAAGATCACGCTGGCCTGCGTGGAGTGCAAGGAGCGGAACTACATCACCAAGAAGAACCGGCGTAACAACCCGGACCGTCTTGAGATGAAGAAGCACTGCCCGCGCTGCAACTCGCACACCGCGCACCGCGAGACCCGCTAACCACTGGCGAAGTCTCGTACACAGGCACCGTCATGAGGTCGTCCCCTTCCGAGGGGGCGGCCTCGTGTCGTTTCCGATGGTGCCGCCCTTGTGTCGTTCTCAACAGGAGGTAGTGAGCCATGGCGCTCGACCAGTCCTTCGTGGGGCGGACCTATCCGCCCACCGATCCGTACGAGGTCGGCCGGGAGAAGATCCGCGAATTCGCCGAATCGGTGGGCGACACCAATCCCGCCTACACGGATACCGAAGTCGCCAAGGCGCTCGGCCACCTCGATGTGATCGCCCCGCCGACCTTTGTGTTCGCCATCACGTTCAAGGCGGCGGGCAAGGTCATCGAGGACCCGCAGCTCGGTCTGGACTACAGCCGCGTGGTGCACGGGGACCAGAAGTTCGCCTACTCCCGCCCGGTGCGCGCCGGTGACCGGCTCTCCGTCACCTCCACCATCGAGGCGATCAAGTCCCTCGCGGGCAACGACATCCTCGACATCCGGGGCGAGGTTCACGACGAGACCGGCGAGCACGTGGTGACGGCGTGGACGAAGCTCGTCTCCCGCGCCGCCGAGGAGGCCTGAGATGACCGCACAGATCCGGTACGCGGACGTCGAGGTCGGCACCGAGCTGCCGGCCCAGTCCTTCCCCGTGACCCGCGCCACTCTCGTCCAGTACGCGGGTGCGTCCGGTGACTTCAACCCGATCCACTGGAACGAGAAGTTCGCCAAGGAGGTCGGCCTCCCCGACGTCATCGCGCACGGCATGTTCACCATGGCCGAGGCGATCCGGGTGGTCACCGACTGGGTGGGCGACCCGGGCGCGGTCGTCGAGTACGGCGTGCGGTTCACCAAGCCCGTCGTGGTGCCCAACGACGACCAGGGCGCGCTGATCGAGGTCAGCGCGAAGGTCGCGGCGCTGCTGGAGGACAACCGGGTGCGGGTGGACCTGACGGCGATGAGCGCCGGGCAGAAGGTCCTCGGCATGTCCCGGGCCGTCGTGCGCCTGGCCTGACCAGACCAGGCCTGACCAGACCAGGCCAGGCCTGACTAGGTGACCAGGCCCGGCCTGACCAGACCAGACCAGGCCTGACTAGGTGACCAGACCCGGCCTGACCATGCCCGATCTGCCGCCTTTGCGGCGGAGCGGCGCCCCCACCCGGCCAGGCCGGATGGGGGCGCCGATTCCCTCTTGACAGAGTTAGTGATTGAGCACTAACTTGAGGTCATGGCAAGGATGAGCGCAGAGGAGCGACGCGAGAGCGTCATCCGCGCGGCGATGCACGAGTTCGCCCGCGGCGGCTACCACGGGACCTCCACCGAGGCGATCGCCAAGCGTGTCGGGGTCTCGCAGCCGTACCTGTTCCGCCTCTTCCCCAACAAGCAGGCGATCTTCCTCGCTGCGGCCGACCGCTGCATGGAGGAGACCCGGCGCGTCTTCGCCGAGGCCGCGGAAGGCCTGCACGGCGAAGAGGCCCTGCATGCCATGGCCAACGCCTATACGAAGCTGATCGTCGAGGACCCGGACAAGCTGCAGATGCAGCTCCAGACGTACGTCACCGTGTCCGCCGCCGAGGCGGCCGGCGACCACGAGCTCGGCGAGCTCGTCCGCGCCGGCTGGCTGCGGCTCTGGGACACCGTCCACCTGCCCCTCGGTGCCGACGTGAAGGAATCCACCACCTTCATGGCGTACGGGATGCTCATCAACACCCTCGCCGCCATGGGATTCCCGCCCGGGCACCGGGTCTGGGAAGGCCTGTACCCCTCGGCCCGGATCACCGGCCGTCTGGAGATCTGATCCGGTGCGCTCCTGCCCGGCGCATCTTTTTGCCCACGAAAGTTAGTCAGCAATAACTAACAACGCTCAGGGGGAAATCGTGAACCAGCAAGAGATCCAACCGGACACACAGCACACCCCGCAGCCCCGGACGTCCCGGGACACCACGCTCCGCGGCCCGGCCCTCTGGGCCCTCGTCCTCACCGGCGTCGCCAGTTTCATGGCCGCCCTGGACAACCTCGTCGTCACCACCGCCCTCCCCGCCATCCGCGGGGACCTCGGCGGCAAGCTGGAAGACCTCGAATGGACGGTGAACGCCTACACCCTCACCTTCGCCGTCCTGCTCATGTTCGGCGCCGCGCTCGGCGACCGCTTCGGCCGCCGGCGGCTCTTCATCGCAGGCCTCACGATCTTCACCGGAGCCTCCGCCGCGGCGGCCCTCTCTCCCGGCATCGACGCGCTGATCGCCGCCCGCGCCGTCCAGGGCGTCGGCGCCGCGATCATGATGCCGCTCACCCTCACCCTGCTCACCGCCGCCGTCCCGGCCGCCCGCCGCGGCATGGCACTCGGGATCTACGGCGCCGTCACCGGCCTCGCCGTCGCCAGCGGCCCGCTCATCGGCGGCAGCCTCACCGAGCACATCTCCTGGCAGTGGATCTTCTGGCTCAACGTCCCGATAGGCCTCGCGCTGATCCCGCTCGCCCGCATGCGCCTCGCCGAGTCCACCGCCCCCGGCGCCCGCCTCGACATCCCCGGCACCCTGCTCATCAGCGGCGGCCTCTTCGGCATCGTCTACGGCCTGGTCAACGCCCACGCCGACGGCTGGACCAGCGCACCCGTCCTCACCAGCCTGATCGCCGGCAGCGCCCTCATCGCGGGCTTCGTGCACCACGGCTTCCGCAACGCCAACGCCATGCTCCCCATGCGGCTCTTCCGCAACCGCGGCTTCTTCGGCATCAACTTCGCCAGCCTGCTGATGTACCTCGGCATGTTCGGCTCGATCTTCCTGCTGAGCCAGTTCATGCAGGGCGTGCTCGGCTACTCGCCCACCGAGTCCGGCCTGCGCATCCTGCCCTGGACCGCCATGCCCATGGTCGTCGCCCCCTTCGCCGGCATCCTCTCCGACCGGATCGGCGGCCGCCCGGTCGTCGCCGCCGGCCTCGGCTTCCAGGCCCTCGGCCTGGCCTGGTTCGCCCTCGTCCTCACCTCCGACGTGTCGTACGCGGCTCAGCTCCCCGCCCTGATCCTCAGCGGCATCGGCATGGCCCTGTACTTCGCCCCGGCCGCCAACGTGGTGATGTCCACCGTCCGCCCCGCCGAGCAGGGTGTCGCCTCGGGCGCCAACAACGCCCTCCGCGAGGTCGGCGGCGCCCTCGGCGTCGCGGTCCTGGCCTCCGTCTTCTCCGCGGCCGGCGGTTACGAGTCCCCGCAGGCCTTCACCGACGGCACCGTCCCCGCCCTGTGGATCGGCGCGGCCGCGGTCGGCGTCGCTGCCCTGCTCGCCCTGCTGATCCCCGGCCGCCGCACAGCCGCCGGCGAGCCGACCGACACCGAGCCGACCGACACCGACCCGACCGCCACCGACCCGACCGCCACCGAGGTGCCGGCCACCGGCCCGACCGGCGCCCTCGACACGACCGGTGTCACCGCCGCCCCGGCCAAGCTCCCCGCCTGAGACCCGGACCGGCCGACCGACCGACCGGCCGAATCATCCCCGGCACGCGGGGAACCGGCCCGGCCCACCCCCCCACCGAAACCGAAAGGAGTACGACCATGCCCGACATCCCCTGGATCACTCCCACCGCTCCCGCCCCCGACGCCGAGGTCTATGTGATGGCCTCCCGCTTCGAGACCGAATCCCTGCTCGGCGCGATCAGGTTCTTCCTCCGGTCGCCCGGCATCATCCGCCAGATCCGCACCGCCCCCGGAGCCCACGGCGCCGCCCTCCGGGCCCGCCTCGGATCCCGCACCTTCCTGACCCTCTCCGCCTGGCAGGACCGCGACGCCCTCTACCGCTTCGCCCGCAGCGAGCCGCACCGCACCAGCTCCCGCGCGGCCGCCGCCTACATGAAGGAATCGGCCTTCACCTTCTGGTCAGCGACCGCCTCCGACCTGCCCGTGACCTGGGACGAGGCCGAGCGGCGGCTCGCCGCACAGAAGCCCGCCCACTGAATGCCGGGACGCTGCGGTCCGTGGCCCCGCCGGGAAGGCGGGGGCACGGACCGTACTCTTGTCCCCGTGCAGGAACTCCACGACGCCCCCCTCGCCCCGCTGACCACCTTCCGCCTCGGCGGCCCGGCGACCCGCCTGGTCACCGCGACCACCGACGCCGAGGTCGTCGCCGCCGTCCGTGCCGCGGACGAGAGCGGCACCCCCCTCCTGGTCATCGGCGGCGGCAGCAACCTGGTCATCGGCGACAACGGCTTCGAGGGCACCGCCCTGCGCATCGCCACCACCGGATTCACCCTGGCCGGCAGCACCCTGGAGCTCGCCGCCGGCGAGAACTGGAGCGAAGCCGTCGCCCGCACCGTCGAGGCCGGCCTCGCGGGCATCGAATGCCTCGCCGGAATCCCTGGCTCCGCCGGTGCCACCCCGATCCAGAACGTCGGCGCGTATGGCCAGGAAGTCTCCAGCACCATCACCGAGGTCGTCGCCTACGACCGCACCCGCGGCGAAACGGTCACCCTCGGCAACGCCGAGTGCGCCTTCTCGTACCGCCACAGCACCTTCAAGGACCAGCCCGACCGGTACGTGGTCCTCCGCGTCCGCTTCGCCCTGGAAGACGCGGGAGGCCTCTCCGCGCCGATCAAGTACCCCGAGACCGCCCGCGCCCTCGGCGTCGAGGCCGGCGACCGGGTCCCGGCCGCCACCGCCCGCGAGACCGTGCTCCGCCTGCGCGCCGGCAAGGGCATGGTCCTCGACCCCGCCGACCACGACACCTGGTCCGCCGGCTCCTTCTTCACCAACCCGATCCTGACCGACCAGGCGTACGCGGCCTTCCTCGCCCGCGTCCAGGAACGGCTCGGCGCCGACACCGTCCCGCCCGCGTACCCCGCCGGCGACGGCCGTATGAAGACCAGCGCGGCCTGGCTGATCGACAAGGCCGGTTTCACCAAGGGCTACGGCACCGGCCCGGCCCGGATCTCCACCAAGCACACCCTCGCCCTCACCAACCGGGGCGAAGCCACCACCGAGGACCTGCTCGCCCTCGCCCGCGAGGTCGTCGCCGGCGTCCACGCGGCGTTCGGCGTCACCCTGATCAACGAGCCGGTGACGGTAGGCGTCAGCATCTGAATGCGGTGTCCCCTGCACGGGGCCGGAACGGACCCCACCCGCCTGGTGGGACGCACGATCAGCAGAATCGTCGCGTCCTGGCACCTCTATGACGGCGAACGCTCCGAGGCGCCCCTGGACGTCTGGCTGATCGACAGCGAGGGCGAGTCCACCCGGATCAGCACCGGCTCCGACTGGTGCCTGATCGTCGAATGCGCCGAACCCCACGAGCCGTACGACATGGGGGAGTGGGGCCGGATCGAGGTCGGCGAGGACCTCGGCGACCACCCCTTCCTGCGCCATCTGGGGGACACCGTCGCCGCCGTCGCCGAGTTCGCCGACCCGGTGACCGGCCGCACCCTGCTGGAGATCGGCTTCGCCGACGGCGACCGCGTCCGCGCCGACTGCTGGGAAGGCGACCTGCGCCTCACCCGCTGAGCCAGTGGCCGATGCCGGCCAGCAGCTTGGCCCGGACGTCCTCCGGCGCCGCCGAACCCCGCACCGACTGCCGGGCCAGCTCCGCCAGCTCCGCGTCCGTGAACCCGTGGTGCCGGCGCGCGATCTCGTACTGGGCGGCCAGCCGCGACCCGAACAGCAGCGGGTCGTCGGCGCCCAGCGCCATCGGCACCCCCGCCTCGAACAGGGTGCGCAGCGGAACGTCCTCCGGCTTCTCGTACACCCCCAGCGCCACATTGGAGGCCGGGCACACCTCGCAGGTGATCTGCCGGTCCGCGAGCCGCCTGAGCAGCCGCGGGTCCTCGGCCGCCCGTACGCCGTGCCCGATGCGGGAGGCGTGCAGATCGTCGAGGCAGTCGCGGACGGACGACGGGCCCGTCAGCTCGCCGCCGTGCGGGGCCGCGAGGAGGCCGCCCTCGCGGGCGATGGCGAAGGCACGGTCGAAATCGCGGGCCATGCCGCGCCGCTCGTCGTTGGAGAGGCCGAAGCCCACCACCCCGCGGTCGGCGTAGCGCACCGCGAGCCGGGCAAGGGTGCGGGCGTCCAGCGGGTGCTTCATGCGGTTCGCGGCGATCAGCACGCGCATGCCGAGGCCGGTGTCCCGGGAGGCGGACTCCACCGCGTCCAGGATCACCTCCACGGCGGGGATCAGCCCGCCGAGGTGCGGCGCGTACGAGGTGGGGTCGACCTGGATCTCCAGCCAGCCGCTGCCGTCGCGGACGTCCTCTTCGGCGGCCTCCCGGACCAGCCGCCGGATGTCGTCCGGCTCCCGCAGACACGAGCGCGCGGCGTCGTACAGCCGCTGGAAGCGGAACCAGCCGCGTTCGTCGGTGGCACGCAGCTTGGGCGGTTCCCCGGCGGTCAGGGCGTCGGGCAGCCGTACGCCGTACTTGTCGGCGAGCTCCAGCAGGGTCGACGGGCGCATCGAGCCGGTGAAGTGGAGGTGCAGGTGGGCTTTCGGCAGAAGCGATAGGTCGCGTACGTGCTCCATCTGGTGATCCTGCCGTACGCGTCACCCGTTGGGCAGCCCATTCCCTGAACGGGACCTTGCCCGAACGTGAATCCGGGGGTGGGGTGGGCCGCTGCGCGGGGCTCTTCCCCACCCCGCCCCTTCCCGAACCGGGGCTCCGCCCCGGACCCTGCGGGGCTCCGCCCCGGACCCCGCGCCTCAAACGCCGGCGGGGCTGGAAGGCGCGGGGCTCCGCCCCGGGCCCGCGGCTCAAACGCCGGCGGGGCCGGCAGGCAGGGCCCAGAAATGCCGGAGCGGCGCCGACCCGTTCGGGTCGGCGCCGCTCCGGGGCGTCCTCTAGGCCTTCGCCTCGGCCAGCAGCTTCTGGATCCGGGACACGCCCTCGACCAGGTCCTCGTCGCCCAGGGCGTAGGACAGGCGCAGGTAGCCGGGGGTGCCGAAGGCCTCGCCGGGTACGACGGCGACCTCGGCCTCGTCCAGGATCAGCGAGGCGAGCTCGGCGGAGGTCTGCGGGCGCTTGCCGCGGATCTCCTTGCCCAGCAGGCCCTTCACCGACGGGTACGCGTAGAACGCGCCCTCGGGGGTCGGGCAGACCACCCCGTCGATCTCGTTCAGCATCCGCACCATGGTCTGGCGGCGGCGGTCGAAGGCCTTCCGCATCTCCGCGACGGCGTCCAGGTTGCCCGAGACGGCGGCCAGCGCGGCGATCTGCGCCACGTTGGAGACGTTGGAGGTGGCGTGCGACTGCAGGTTGGTCGCGGCCTTGATGACGTCCTTCGGGCCGATGACCCACCCGACCCGCCAGCCGGTCATCGCGTACGTCTTGGCGACACCGTTGACGATGATGCAGCGGTCGGCCAGCGCGGGCACCAGCACCGGCAGCGAGGTGAACTTCGCGTCGCCGTAGACCAGGTGCTCGTAGATCTCGTCCGTGAGGACCCACAGGCCGTGCTCCGCGGCCCACTCGCCGATCGCCTTCGCGTCGGCCTCGCTGTAGACCGCACCGGTCGGGTTGGACGGGGAGACGAACAGGACGACCTTGGTGCGCTCGGTGCGCGCGGCTTCCAGCTGCTCGACGGAGACCCGGTAGCCGGTGGTCTCGTCGGCGACGACCTCGACCGGGACACCGCCGGCGAGCTGGATCGACTCGGGGTAGGTGGTCCAGTACGGGGCCGGGACGATGACCTCGTCGCCCGGGTCGAGGATGGCGGCGAAGGCGTTGTAGATGGCCTGCTTGCCGCCGTTGGTCACCAGCACCTCGGCCGGGTCGACCTGGTAGCCGGAGTCGCGCAGGGTCTTCTCGGCGATGGCCTTCTTCAGCTCCGGCAGACCGCCGGCCGGCGTGTAGCGGTGGAACTTCGGGTCGCGGCAGGCCTCGACCGCGGCCTCGACGATGTAGTCCGGGGTCGGGAAGTCGGGCTCGCCCGCGCCGAAGCCGATCACCGGGCGCCCGGCGGCCTTGAGGGCCTTGGCCTTGGCGTCCACGGCGAGGGTGGCGGACTCGGAGATGGCGCCGATACGGGCGGACACCCGGCGCTCGGTGGGAGGCGTTGCAGAGGTCATGGGGCCAATCGTCCCAGACGGAAAACAGCCGCCGCACCGTGTTTCAGAGAGCGGACGGTTCGCCTCCGGAGCGTCTCCAGAACACCTCCAGTTGGTGTGGGGATCAATGCTGTTCGACGTCGGGCTTCGGACCACGTACACTCACCTGTCGTTGGACCTCAGCAGCCGCTCGAGAGCCGTGCACTCCGTGCACTCGCTCGGATGCGGTAGGTTGGGGGACGCAAAGGGTCGTAGCTCAATTGGTAGAGCACTGGTCTCCAAAACCAGCGGTTGGGGGTTCGAGTCCCTCCGGCCCTGCTCCACACTCCTTCGCCGGATGTGTGCGCAGGTACGTACTTCGATGCACCGCCGTGCGGCTCAACCGGGCGCGGCACGGCCATGACCCGGATTCAGGTGAGAGACGTGACGGACGCCCTGGGCTCCATCGACATGCCTGACGCCGAGGACGAGACCCGCGAGAAGAAGGCCCGAAAGGGCGGCAAGCGCGGAAAGAAGGGCCCCCTGGGCCGTCTCGCGCTCTTCTACCGCCAGGTCGTGGCGGAACTCCGCAAGGTCGTATGGCCCACTCGCAGTCAGCTCACGACGTACACCACCGTGGTGATTGTCTTCGTGCTCATCATGATCGGTCTCGTGACCGTGATTGACTATGGGTTCCAGGAAGCCATCAAGTTCGTCTTCGGCTGATCCCCGCGGAGGGCGGCGCCTTGATGGGTGCCGCCCGTTTTCGCATGTTCCACCCATTTTTGTATCCAGGAAGAAGCCGCCACCGTGTCTGACCCGAACCTGAACGTGAGCCCCGACTCCGTCGAGTCCGTCGAGGACCAGCTCGACATCGTCGAGGCGGCGGACGCTGTGGACCCCGACGAGGCCGAGACCGCCGACGCCGAGGCCGGCGAGCCGGCTGAGGAAGCCGCGCTGCACGTCGAGGACGAGGCCGCCGAGGCCGACGCGGACGAGACCGACGCCGACGAGGACGCCGAGCTCACCGACGAGGCCGACGAGGACGCCGCCGAGCCCGAGGCCGAGGTCGAGGAGGCTCCGGAGGAGCCCGCCGAGCCCGTCGACCCCATCCAGGCCCTGCGCGACGAACTGCGCGTGCTCCCCGGCGAGTGGTACGTGATCCACACCTACGCGGGCTACGAGAAGCGCGTGAAGGCCAACCTGGAGCAGCGCGCCGTCTCGCTGAACGTCGAGGAGTTCATCTACCAGGCCGAGGTGCCCGAGGAAGAGATCGTCCAGATCAAGAACGGCGAGCGCAAGAACGTCCGGCAGAACAAGCTGCCCGGCTACGTTCTCGTCCGCATGGATCTGACGAACGAGTCCTGGGGCGTCGTCCGGAACACTCCCGGCGTCACCGGCTTCGTGGGCAACGCGTACGACCCGTACCCGCTGACCCTGGACGAGATCGTCAAGATGCTCGCTCCGGAGGCCAAGGAGAAGGCCGAGAAGGCTGCCGCCGAGGCTGCCGGCCTGCCGGCGCCCGCCGTCAAGCGGACGATCGAGGTCCTGGACTTCGAGGTCGGCGACTCGGTCACCGTCACCGACGGCCCGTTCGCGACGCTGCAGGCGACCATCAACGAGATCAACCCCGACTCGAAGAAGGTCAAGGGCCTCGTCGAGATCTTCGGCCGCGAGACCCCGGTCGAGCTGAGCTTCGACCAGATTCAGAAGAACTGATCCACACCGTGTGATCCACGTCTTCTGAGCGAAAGCTTCCGGACAGGTCAGATACGCCCTCCACGGGCGGTCTGACCTGCTCGGTTTTCAGCCCCGCACCCATACCCGTTATCGTGGTGCGGTATGCCTCCATCCGGATGACCGGTTGGCGGCTGGAAAACTCTCACTAGGACCCGGAGAGAGCAATGCCTCCCAAGAAGAAGAAGGTCACGGGGCTTATCAAGCTCCAGATCAAGGCCGGTGCGGCCAACCCGGCTCCGCCGGTCGGCCCCGCGCTCGGTCAGCACGGCGTCAACATCATGGAGTTCTGCAAGGCCTACAACGCCGCGACCGAGTCGCAGCGTGGCATGGTCGTGCCGGTGGAGATCACGGTCTACGAGGACCGCTCCTTCACCTTCATCACCAAGACTCCGCCGGCCGCGCGCCTCATCCTGAAGAGCGCGGGCGTGGAGAAGGGCTCCGGCGAGCCGCACAAGACCAAGGTCGCGAAGCTCACGCGTGACCAGGTCCGCGAGATCGCCACGATCAAGATGCCCGACCTGAACGCCAACGACATCGACGCCGCCGAGAAGATCATCGCCGGCACCGCGCGTTCGATGGGCATCACGGTCGAGGGCTGATCAGCCCCGATCAACCGGTGGCGGTATCCGCAAGAGGACACCGCCCCAGTGGTAGGGCCAGCGCCGGCCCGCACCACGACTCCACGCCTGAAGCACATACACAGGAGCAGAAGTGAAGCGCAGCAAGACTCTCCGCGCTGCGGACGCCAAGATCGACCGGGAGAAGCTGTACGCCCCGCTCGAGGCCGTCCGTCTCGCCAAGGAGACCTCGTCCACCAAGTTCGACTCGACCGTCGAGGTTGCCTTCCGCCTGGGTGTCGACCCGCGCAAGGCCGACCAGATGGTCCGCGGCACCGTGAACCTCCCGCACGGCACCGGTAAGACCGCCCGGGTCCTGGTCTTCGCGACCGGTGACCGTGCTGCGGCCGCGGAAGCCGCCGGCGCCGACATCGTCGGCAACGACGAACTGATCGACGAGATCGCCAAGGGCAACCGCCTGAACGAGTTCGACGCGGTTGTCGCCACCCCGGACCTCATGGGCAAGGTCGGCCGCCTCGGCCGCGTGCTCGGTCCCCGTGGCCTGATGCCGAACCCGAAGACGGGCACCGTCACCATGGACGTGGCGAAGGCTGTCACGGACATCAAGGGCGGCAAGATCGAGTTCCGCGTCGACAAGCACTCGAACCTGCACTTCATCATCGGCAAGGTCTCCTTCTCCGATGAGCAGCTGGTCGAGAACTACGGCGCGGCGCTGGAGGAGATCCTCCGTCTGAAGCCGTCCGCCGCGAAGGGCCGCTACATCAAGAAGGCCGCCCTGAGCACCACCATGGGCCCCGGCATCCAGCTGGACTCCAACCGCACCCGCAACCTCCTCGTCGAGGAGGACCCGGCCGCTGTCTGACCGGGTCGAGCCTGATGGCTCGCCGAGTGGCTGAACTCGGGCCCTTCGCTCCCTCTCCGAGGGGGCGAAGGGCCCGTTTTCGTGTTTTCGTGCGAAAAAACATGAGACTGTCCTGGGCTCCGCGTATCGTCGGACCCGAAGGAAGATCGATACGGGGTGGGGACAACAGCGTGATCGTGCACCGGAAGAAGACCAGGACCGCCGGCGCCGTACTGGCGGCCGTACTCCTCGCGGGCGGGGCCACCGCCTGTGGCGAGACCAAAGCCGGGGGCAAGGCGGACGGCGGCGGCAACGGCGGCACCGGGGTCACCGAGGTCGCGCCGGCCGCGTACCTGGAGAAGGTGAAGAAGAAGTCCGAGGAGTTCACCTCGGTCCGCTACACCATGTCCGGGAGCGCCGCGGGCCAGGCGGTCAGCGGCGAGGTCTCCATGCGGTTGAAGCCGACGGTGGGGATGGCCATGAAGATGGCCCATCCGCAGAAGCCCGGCGAGAGCGTCGAGATCCGCCTGCTCGACGGCGTCATGTACATGGGCGCCGAGAGCAAGTGGCTGAAGTTCGACCTCAAGAGCGCCGACCCGAACGCCGCCAAGCAGCTGGAGGCGCTGAGCAGCGCCGGCAGCAGCGCCGAGAACCCGGGGGACCGGGCCGGCGAGCTGCAGACGGCCAAGGACCTGAAGAAGGTGGGCGAAGAGACCATCGACGGTCAGAAGACCACGCACCTGTCCGGCACCGTCAGCATCGACGAGGTGAAGGCGGCGATGGCCACGGCCACCCCCGAGGCCAAGGCGCGGCAGGAGAAGTCGCTCAAGCAGCTCGAGGCGCAGGGCATCAAGAGCCTGACCGTGGACATGTGGATCGACGGGAACGACCGCACCAAGCAGGTCCGCACCCGGGGTGAGGGCACCCAGGGGCCGCTGGACATGACGATGAAGTTCACGGACTACAACCAGCCCGTCGAGATCACCGCCCCGCCGGCCGACCAGGTCGTGGACCTGGCCGAGCTGTCCAAGCGTGCCGCGGACGCCCGAAGCTAGGCGATTTGCCTGACCCGAGCCTGTTCACGTACAGTTCCACAGAAGCCAAAGACCGCTGGTCGTTGCCGTGCCTGCAAGGGTGTGGTGGCCGAAGGATCCGTTGAATGCGGACGACCCGCGCAGGTGACTGTGGAAAGTTCCCGGATTTCATCCGGTTGAGCTACGCCCTGGCGCCTGCGCCGGGGCGTTTTGTATGTCAGCCCCTTCTGAGCGGTCCTCATCACCCGGAAGGAGGCGAACGCACCATGCCGACGCCCAACAAGGCTGCATCGGTAGCCGAGCTCACGGACGCGTTCCAGAGCTCGAACGCCGCCGTGCTGACCGAGTACCGGGGTCTCACCGTCGCGCAGCTCAAGACGCTGCGTCGCTCCCTCGGTGAGAACGCCCAGTACGCCGTGGTGAAGAACACGCTGACCAAGATTGCGGCCAACCAGGCCGGGATCACCGCGCTGGACGAGCACTTTGCTGGTCCGACCGCGGTCGCCTTCATCACCGGTGACCCGGTGGAGTCGGCGAAGGCTCTGCGTGACTTCGCCAAGGAGAACCCGAACCTGATCATCAAGGCCGGTGTCCTTGATGGTAAGGCTCTCTCCGCCGACGACATCAAGAAGCTTGCGGACCTCGAGTCCCGCGAGGTTCTGCTCAGCAAGCTGGCCGGCGCGTTCAAGGGCAAGCAGTCTCAGGCTGCCTCGCTCTTCCAGGCGCTGCCGTCGAAGTTCGTCCGCACTGCGGAAGCGCTTCGCGTCAAGCTCGCCGAGCAGGGCGGTGCCGAGTAATTCGGCTCGCGCACTGATCCACGCCGCCTAGTGCGTGGGTCGTAGCGGGCCGTTACGCCCGCCTCTATATACATCCGGCACCTGCCGAATTAGTGGAAGGATCGCCCATCATGGCGAAGCTCTCTCAGGACGACCTCCTCGCCCAGTTCGAGGAGATGACCCTCATCGAGCTCTCCGAGTTCGTGAAGGCCTTCGAGGAGAAGTTCGACGTCACCGCCGCCGCGGCCGTCGCCGTTGCCGGCCCCGCCGGCCCGGGTGTCGTTGCCGAGGCCGAGGAGGAGAAGGACGAGTTCGACGTCATCCTCACCGGTGCGGGCGACAAGAAGATCCAGGTCATCAAGGTCGTGCGTGAGCTGACCTCCCTGGGCCTGAAGGAGGCCAAGGACCTCGTCGACGGCACCCCGAAGCCGGTCCTCGAGAAGGTCAACAAGGAGGCCGCCGAGAAGGCCGCCGAGTCCCTCAAGGCTGCCGGCGCGGCTGTCGAGGTCAAGTAACACCTCTGAGGCTCCCTGAGGGCCTCTGACGAAGGGCGATCACCCATACGGGTGGTCGCCCTTCGGCGTATCCGAAGTGCCTGGCTTGCCCTGCTCCCGTTGAGGAGTATGGTGATCTTCGTTGTCCTGCTGCCGGGTCCCAAGGTGATCCGCACGGAGCAGGGGGCCTTGACGAACGGCACGCGGCGCGCAATTCTCAGACCCGTCGTGAGGTCGAGCAGCTCGATCCGGATCCGAGGCATGGATCGACTACGAAGAGGGCAGTACTGATACGCGCTCTGTGTACGAGGGCCGCAGCGTTGAACAACAAGGGGAAGGCCTGTTGCCGGACTCCAGAATCCTGGCCTGGACATCAGTGAGCCAAGTGGCTACACTGACCCTTTGCGCTGCCTGTTAGCTGCCCCCTGCCCGTCGCCAGGGGCATGCCCACGCTAGAGCACACTGACTGAACGCCTCTGACCTGGCATTTTGACCAGATCAACAGCCTCTGTCTTCTGTGTCGGCTGGGACCGGTACGCGCGTAGTGAGTCCGAGCCCTCGGAAGGACCCCCTCTTGGCCGCCTCGCGCAACGCCTCGACCAATACGAACACTGGCGCCAGCACTGCCCCGCTGCGCATCTCCTTTGCAAAGATCAAGGAGCCCCTCGAGGTTCCGAACCTCCTGGCGCTGCAGACCGAGAGCTTTGACTGGCTGCTCGGGAATGCCGCCTGGAAGGCTCGCGTCGAGTCGGCTCTCGAGAGTGGACAGGACGTCCCCACCAAGTCCGGTCTGGAAGAGATCTTCGAGGAGATCTCGCCGATCGAGGACTTCTCCGGGTCGATGTCGCTGACCTTCCGCGACCACCGTTTCGAGCCGGCGAAGAACTCCGTCGACGAGTGCAAGGAGCGCGACTTCACGTACGCGGCTCCCCTGTTTGTCACGGCCGAGTTCACGAACAACGAGACCGGAGAGATCAAGTCTCAGACGGTCTTCATGGGCGACTTCCCGCTCATGACCAACAAGGGCACCTTCGTCATCAACGGCACCGAGCGTGTCGTGGTGTCACAGCTGGTGCGCTCCCCGGGTGTCTACTTCGACTCCTCCATCGACAAGACGTCCGACAAGGACATCTTCTCCGCCAAGATCATCCCGTCCCGGGGTGCCTGGCTGGAGATGGAGGTCGACAAGCGCGACATGGTCGGTGTCCGCATCGACCGCAAGCGCAAGCAGTCCGTCACCGTCCTCCTGAAGGCTCTCGGCTGGACCACCGAGCAGATCCTCGAGGAGTTCGGCGAGTACGAGTCCATGCGCGCCACCCTGGAGAAGGACCACACCCAGGGCCAGGACGACGCGCTGCTCGACATCTACCGCAAGCTGCGTCCGGGCGAGCCGCCGACCCGTGAGGCCGCGCAGACGCTGCTCGAGAACCTCTACTTCAACCCGAAGCGCTACGACCTGGCCAAGGTCGGCCGCTACAAGGTCAACAAGAAGCTCGGCGCGGACGAGCCGCTGGACGCCGGCGTGCTCACCACCGACGACGTCATCGCGACGATCAAGTACCTGGTCAAGCTGCACGCGGGCGAGACCGAGACGATCGGTGAGTCGGGCCGTTCGATCGTCGTCGAGACCGACGACATCGACCACTTCGGCAACCGTCGTCTGCGCAACGTCGGCGAGCTCATCCAGAACCAGGTCCGCACGGGTCTGGCTCGTATGGAGCGCGTCGTCCGCGAGCGGATGACCACGCAGGACGTCGAGGCGATCACGCCGCAGACCCTGATCAACATCCGGCCGGTCGTCGCCTCCATCAAGGAGTTCTTCGGCACCAGCCAGCTGTCCCAGTTCATGGACCAGAACAACCCGCTCTCCGGTCTGACCCACAAGCGCCGTCTCTCCGCGCTCGGCCCCGGTGGTCTGAGCCGTGAGCGGGCCGGCTTCGAGGTCCGTGACGTTCACCCGTCGCACTACGGCCGCATGTGCCCGATCGAGACCCCTGAAGGCCCGAACATCGGTCTGATCGGCTCGCTCGCCTCCTACGGCCGCGTCAACGCGTTCGGCTTCGTCGAGACCCCGTACCGCAAGGTCGTCGAGGGTGTCGTCACCGACGACGTCGACTACCTGACCGCCGACGAGGAAGACCGCTTCGTCATCGCCCAGGCCAACGCGCGCCTGGACGAGGACATGCGCTTCTCCGAGAACCGCGTGCTGGTCCGCCGTCGTGGCGGCGAGATCGACTACATCGCCGGCGACGACGTCGACTACATGGACGTCTCCCCGCGCCAGATGGTGTCCGTCGCGACCGCGATGATCCCCTTCCTGGAGCACGACGACGCCAACCGCGCCCTCATGGGCGCGAACATGATGCGCCAGGCCGTTCCGCTCATCAAGGCGGAGGCCCCGCTCGTCGGCACCGGCATGGAGTACCGCTGTGCGGTCGACGCCGGCGACTCGATCAAGGCGGAGAAGGACGGTGTGGTCCAGGAGGTCTCGGCCGACTACATCACCGTCGCCAACGACGACGGCACGTACACCACGTACCGCGTCGCCAAGTTCTCCCGCTCGAACCAGGGCACCTCGGTCAACCAGAAGGTGATCGTCAACGAGGGTGACCGGATCGTCGAGAACCAGGTTCTCGCCGACGGCCCGGCCACCGAAGAGGGCGAGATGGCCCTCGGCAAGAACCTGCTCGTGGCGTTCATGCCGTGGGAGGGTCACAACTACGAGGACGCGATTATCCTGTCGCAGCGCCTCGTGCAGGACGACGTCCTCTCCTCGATCCACATCGAGGAGCACGAGGTCGACGCCCGTGACACCAAGCTCGGCCCCGAGGAGATCACCCGGGACATCCCGAACGTCTCCGAGGAGGTCCTCGCGGACCTCGACGAGCGCGGCATCATCCGCATCGGTGCGGACGTCGTCGCCGGCGACATCCTGGTCGGCAAGGTCACCCCGAAGGGTGAGACCGAGCTGACCCCGGAGGAGCGGCTGCTCCGCGCGATCTTCGGTGAGAAGGCCCGCGAGGTGCGTGACACCTCGCTCAAGGTCCCTCACGGTGAGATCGGCAAGGTCATCGGCGTCCGCGTCTTCGACCGCGAGGAGGGCGACGAGCTTCCTCCGGGCGTGAACCAGCTGGTCCGCGTCTACGTCGCCCAGAAGCGCAAGATCACCGATGGTGACAAGCTCGCCGGCCGCCACGGCAACAAGGGTGTCATCTCGAAGATCCTGCCCATCGAGGACATGCCGTTCCTCGAGGACGGAACTCCGGTCGACATCATCCTCAACCCGCTCGGTGTCCCGTCCCGAATGAACCCGGGACAGGTTCTGGAGATCCACCTCGGCTGGCTCGCCAGCCGCGGCTGGGACGTCTCCGGCCTCGCGGACGACTGGGCCCAGCGCCTGCAGGCCATCGGCGCCGACCAGGTCGCCCCCGGCACCAACGTCGCCACCCCGGTGTTCGACGGCGCCCGCGAGGACGAGCTGGCCGGCCTGCTGCAGCACACGATCCCGAACCGCGACGGCGAGCGCATGGTGCTCCCCTCCGGTAAGGCGCGCCTGTTCGACGGCCGCTCCGGCGAGCCGTTCCCGGACCCGATCTCGGTCGGGTACATGTACATCCTCAAGCTCCACCACCTGGTCGACGACAAGCTCCACGCGCGTTCGACCGGTCCGTACTCGATGATCACGCAGCAGCCGCTGGGTGGTAAGGCGCAGTTCGGTGGCCAGCGCTTCGGTGAGATGGAGGTGTGGGCGCTCGAGGCGTACGGCGCCGCCTACGCCCTCCAGGAGCTGCTGACCATCAAGTCCGACGACGTCACCGGCCGAGTGAAGGTCTACGAGGCCATCGTCAAGGGCGAGAACATCCCCGAGCCGGGCATTCCCGAGTCCTTCAAGGTGCTCATCAAGGAAATGCAGTCGCTCTGCCTCAACGTGGAGGTGCTGTCCTCGGACGGCATGTCCATCGAGATGCGCGACACCGACGAGGACGTCTTCCGCGCGGCGGAGGAGCTCGGTATCGACCTGTCCCGGCGCGAGCCGAGCAGCGTCGAAGAGGTCTGACGGGCCCGGCGGGGGCTCCCACGAGGAGCCCCCGCCGTCCCCGGGACCGTTTCAGACCACTGATCAAGAGACACGACCCCGAAAGAGGGATTGACGCACAGTGCTCGACGTCAACTTCTTCGACGAGCTGCGGATCGGCCTTGCCACCGCGGACGACATCCGTACCTGGTCTCACGGCGAGGTAAAGAAGCCGGAGACCATCAACTACCGCACGCTCAAGCCCGAGAAGGACGGACTCTTCTGCGAGAAGATCTTCGGTCCGACCCGGGACTGGGAGTGCTACTGCGGCAAGTACAAGCGTGTCCGCTTCAAGGGCATCATCTGTGAGCGCTGTGGCGTCGAGGTCACGCGCGCCAAGGTGCGCCGTGAGCGCATGGGCCACATCGAGCTTGCCGCTCCCGTTACCCACATCTGGTACTTCAAGGGCGTCCCGTCGCGCCTGGGCTACCTGCTGGACCTCGCGCCGAAGGACCTCGAGAAGGTCATCTACTTCGCCGCGTACATGATCACGTTCGTGGACGACGAGCGCCGCACCCGCGACCTGCCGTCGCTGGAGGCCCACGTCTCCGTCGAGCGCCAGCAGATCGAGAACCGCCGCGACGCCGACCTCGAGGCCCGTGCCAAGAAGCTCGAGACCGACCTGGCCGAGCTCGAGGCCGAGGGTGCCAAGGCCGACGTGCGCCGCAAGGTGCGCGAGGGTGCCGAGCGCGAGATGAAGCAGCTGCGCGACCGTTCGCAGCGCGAGATCGACCGCCTGGACGAGGTCTGGAACCGCTTCAAGAACCTCAAGGTCCAGGACCTGGAGGGCGACGAGCTCCTCTACCGCGAGCTGCGTGACCGCTTCGGCACGTACTTCGACGGCTCGATGGGTGCCGCGGCGCTGCAGAAGCGCCTGGAGTCCTTCGACCTGGAGGAGGAGGCCGAGCGCCTCCGCGAGATCATCCGTACCGGCAAGGGCCAGAAGAAGACCCGTGCGCTCAAGCGCCTCAAGGTCGTCTCCGCGTTCCTGCAGACCAGCAACAGCCCCAAGGGCATGGTGCTGGACTGCGTGCCGGTCATCCCGCCGGACCTGCGTCCGATGGTGCAGCTGGACGGTGGCCGCTTCGCGACCTCCGACCTGAACGACCTGTACCGCCGTGTGATCAACCGCAACAACCGTCTGAAGCGTCTGCTCGACCTCGGTGCCCCCGAGATCATCGTGAATAACGAGAAGCGGATGCTCCAGGAGGCGGTCGACGCCCTCTTCGACAACGGCCGTCGTGGTCGCCCGGTCACGGGCCCCGGCAACCGTCCGCTGAAGTCCCTCAGCGACATGCTGAAGGGCAAGCAGGGCCGATTCCGTCAGAACCTTCTCGGTAAGCGTGTGGACTACTCCGCGCGTTCCGTGATCGTCGTCGGTCCGCAGCTGAAGCTGCACCAGTGTGGTCTGCCCAAGGCCATGGCGCTGGAGCTCTTCAAGCCGTTCGTGATGAAGCGCCTGGTCGACCTGAACCACGCGCAGAACATCAAGTCGGCCAAGCGCATGGTCGAGCGCGGCCGCACCGTCGTGTACGACGTCCTCGAAGAGGTCATCGCCGAGCACCCGGTGCTGCTGAACCGTGCGCCCACGCTGCACCGCCTCGGCATCCAGGCCTTCGAGCCGCAGCTGGTCGAGGGCAAGGCCATCCAGATCCACCCGCTCGTCTGCACCGCGTTCAACGCGGACTTCGACGGTGACCAGATGGCCGTCCACCTGCCGCTCTCCGCGGAGGCGCAGGCCGAGGCCCGCATCCTGATGCTGTCCTCGAACAACATCCTCAAGCCGGCCGACGGCCGTCCGGTCACGATGCCGACCCAGGACATGGTCCTCGGTCTGTTCTTCCTGACCACCGACGGTGAGCTGCGCGACACCAAGGGCGAGGGCCGTTCCTTCGGCTCCACGGCCGAGGCGATCATGGCGTTCGACGCCGGTGAGCTCGCGCTGCAGTCGCAGGTCGACATCCGCTTCCCGGTGGGCACCATCCCGCCGCGCGGCTGGGTCCCCCCGGTCGCGGAGGAGGGTGAGCAGGAGTTCCAGCCGGGCGACAGCTTCCGTCTGAAGACCTCGCTGGGCCGTGCGCTCTTCAACGAGCTGCTGCCCGAGGACTACCCGTTCGTCGACTACTCGGTGGGCAAGAAGCAGCTCTCCGAGATCGTCAACGACCTGGCGGAGCGCTACCCCAAGGTCATCGTGGCGGCGACGCTCGACAACCTGAAGGCGGCCGGCTTCCACTGGGCGACCCGTTCCGGTGTCACCGTGGCCATCTCCGACGTCGTCGTGCCCGAGGCCAAGAAGGCCATCGTCGCGGGCTACGAGGCGCAGGACGAGAAGGTCCAGAAGCAGTACGAGCGCGGTCTGATCACCAAGGACGAGCGCACGCAGGAGCTCATCGCGATCTGGACCAAGGCGACCAACGAGGTTGCCGAGGCGATGAACGCGAACTTCCCCAAGACCAACCCCATCTTCATGATGGTTGACTCGGGTGCCCGAGGAAACATGATGCAGATGCGGCAGATCGCCGGTATGCGCGGTCTGGTGTCGAACGCGAAGAACGAGACCATCCCGCGTCCGATCAAGGCCTCGTTCCGTGAGGGTCTGTCGGTGCTGGAGTACTTCATCTCCACCCACGGTGCCCGTAAGGGTCTGGCCGACACCGCCCTGCGTACCGCCGACTCGGGTTACCTGACCCGTCGTCTGGTGGACGTCTCGCAGGACGTGATCATCCGTGAGGAGGACTGCGGCACCGAGCGCGGTCTGAAGCTGAAGATCGCCGTCCGCGGCGAGGACGGCGTCCTGCGGAAGGCCGACGACGTCGAGACCTCCGTGTACGCCCGCATGCTGGCCGAGGACGTCGTCATCGACGGCAAGGTCATCGCGCCGGCCAACGTGGACCTCGGCGACGTGCTCATCGACGCCCTGGTCGCCAACGGCGTCGAGGAGGTCAAGACCCGCTCGGTCCTGACCTGCGAGTCCGCGGTCGGCACCTGTGCCTTCTGCTACGGCCGCTCGCTCGCCACCGGCAAGCTGGTCGACATCGGTGAGGCGGTCGGCATCATCGCCGCCCAGTCCATCGGTGAGCCCGGTACCCAGCTGACGATGCGTACCTTCCACACCGGTGGTGTGGCCGGTGACGACATCACCCAGGGTCTGCCGCGTGTCGTCGAGCTCTTCGAGGCCCGTACTCCGAAGGGTGTCGCCCCGATCTCCGAGGCCGCCGGCCGCGTGCGGATCGAGGAGACCGAGAAGACCAAGAAGATCGTCATCACCCCCGATGACGGTTCGGACGAGACCGCGTTCCCGATCTCGAAGCGTGCGCGCCTCGAGGTCTCCGAGGGCGACCACGTCGAGGTGGGCCAGAAGCTCACCGCGGGTGCCACCAACCCGCACGACGTGCTCCGCATCCTCGGCCAGCGCGCGGTCCAGGTCCACCTGGTCGGCGAAGTCCAGAAGGTGTACAACTCGCAGGGCGTGTCGATCCACGACAAGCACATCGAGATCATCATCCGGCAGATGCTGCGCCGCGTGACGATCATCGAGTCCGGCGACGCCGAGCTGCTTCCGGGCGAGCTCGTGGAGCGGTCGAAGTTCGAGACCGAGAACCGTCGTGTGGTCACCGAGGGCGGTCACCCCGCCTCCGGCCGTCCGCAGCTGATGGGTATCACCAAGGCCTCGCTCGCGACCGAGTCCTGGCTGTCGGCGGCGTCCTTCCAGGAGACGACCCGGGTTCTGACCGATGCGGCGATCAACGCCAAGTCGGACTCCCTGATCGGCCTCAAGGAGAACGTCATCATCGGTAAGCTCATCCCGGCCGGTACGGGTCTGTCCCGCTACCGCAACATCCGGGTGGAGCCCACCGAGGAGGCGAAGGCCGCGATGTACTCGGCCGTCGGCTACGACGACATCGACTACTCGCCCTTCGGCACCGGCTCCGGCCAGGCTGTCCCGCTGGAGGACTACGACTACGGCCCGTACAACGGCTGAGGTCGCAGGCAGTAGTAAGCACAGGGCGGTCACCCTTCACGGGGTGACCGCCCTGCGGCGTTCTCAGCCCGGGAACGTGAGACAGGGCTGGAGTCGAACTTACGGGCGACCGGCCGGGCGGAGCGTTCCGGCTCGCCCGTCAGCAGCCGGGGTACGTCGCGGTATCCGCTGCGTACGCAGGCGACCGGCGCACGTTCACGGAGGGGGACTCCAGCCGGCGCCGGCCGGGAGACATGCCGAATCCGTGGGAGGCCCGGACCGAGCCCCGATCGTTCCGGGCGGTCAATGTACTGACCGGGCGGCCGTGCGGGCGGGAGAACCGGTGGTCGGGCCGGGGATTCGGACCGTGCTGCCCGCCCTGCGGCGGCGGGCGCCGAGGGCCGTCACCGTGATCAGGGCCAGCAGGGCCAGGCCTGCCGCTGCCAGGCCGGGGAGGAAGCCCTTCGGGGTGAAGGTGCAGGAGACCTTGTTCTCGCCCGCGGGGAGGTCGAGGGCGACGAGGCCGTGGAAGGGCTTGAGCGGGGCCGAGCACTGCCAGCCGGGGACGGCCGTCATGGCGAAGACCGCGGTGCCCGTGGTGCCCTGGGGGAGGGTGGCCTCGATGCTGTGGCCGCCGGCCTTGACCTCGGTGGCGCCGGTCTTGACCAGGCCTTCTACGGTGGCGGCCAGCCGGGTGCGGTCCAGGCAGCCGATCGGGTGCTCGGGCGCGTGGTCCTGGCTCCTGGTGCGGACGGTGACGTCCACGCGGCCGTCCTTCGGGACCGTGCCGAGCTTCAGGACGCCCGTCATACGGTCCTCGATGCGGTGGTCGGTGCCGCCGGAGGCGAGGGTGCCGTAGAGGGCGGGGGAGTACCAGTACGCCTCGGAGCCGGGCTTGCAGACCGCCGCGTACTTCTGCTCCTGGGCGCTGCCCGTACGGGTGGTGCGGGGGACCTGGTAGACGGCGGCGCCCAGGACGTTCTCCTGGTTCGCCCAGACGCTGCCGGCCGGGGCGGGAGAGGCGAAGGAGCGGTCGCGGACCGTCACCAGCGGGGGAGTGGGGAACTTCCGGCCGGTCCAGGCGTTCTTCTCGCCCGGGACCGGGCTGACCCGGGCGCCGATCGAGAAGATCGCGTCCAGGACCGGGTTGTCGGCGCCGAAGAAGGTCCGGCCGTCGTTCTTGTAGCCGTAGCCCAGCGGTTCGAGGGTCCGGTACGTGGCCTCGGGCAGGTAGCTGCTGTAGTACTGCGGGCCTTCGGCCTGGAGGGCCAGAGCGTCGTTGTACGAGGTCTGGGGCTTGCCCGAGTCGGTTCGGTATGCGGGCCAGCCGTCCACGTACCGGACGGCCTCGAAGTGGTTGGTGATCGACTGGCTCGAGGTGACGGCCGGCTTCGCCCACCGCTCCCGCCCCCGCTTCTCGTCCGCGTTGAAGGCGGACAGGGCGGACTCGGCGAACACCACGGTGATCATCAGGACGGCGGCGACCGGGATCAGGACGCGGCGCCGCTCACCCATGCCGAGCAGGACCAGGGCCAGCAGCGAGAGCGCGCCGCCGCCCAGGACGGCGTACCAGGTCTCGACGGCGAAGTCGTTCGTGTTGCGGAGCAGGAAGGTGGCCGCGACCAGCAGTCCGGCCGTGATCGCCAGGTGCAGCGGGCGCGGCCGGTTGGCCAGTGCCAGCCAGGCCAGGATCACCAGCATCCCGCTGAACACGAAGGCCTCGCGGTACGGGTTGCCGTTCGGCACCGCCAGGCCGTGCCAGACGTACTGGGTGGGCGGGAACTGGAACGAGGCCGCGACGAGGACGACGGCCAGGCCCCAGACCAGGCGGGTCTTCTTCGCGATGTTCGTGTTGAGGAGGAAGGACCCGGCCAGGATCAGGCCCAGCGAGGCGATGTAGAGCCGCGGGCGGCCGCCCCACAGGTGGGTGGCGGGCAGCATGCCGGTGAGGAACACGTCCAGGCGCTGCGGGTTGAAATCGGCGACCTTGGTGGGCTGGGCGGCCCCGCTGGAGAGGAAGGACGGGAGGAGCAGCGGAAGGGTCAGGAGTATGCCCGTGCCCGCGGCGGTGGCCGCCCGGAACAGGGCGCGCAGCCGCTGCCTGCCGGTCATGTCCCGAGTGATGAGACGGATGCCCAGCAACACGCAGGCCGCCATCGTCGCCATCATCGCCGTGTAGAAGTTGCCCAGCCAGGCGAGCGAGACCAGCAGGGTCGCGGCCGGCCAGCGCCGTTCCTCCAGGCAATACTCCACGGCGATCCCCAGCATGGGCAGGGCGACCAGGCCCCACAGCCACATCGGGATGTACGAGGCGTCGCTGAGCGCCCACCCGCACAGGCCGTACGCCGCCCCCAGCACCCCGCGCTGCCACCACGGGCCCGGTACCAGCCGGCCCAGGTAGACGGCCATCACCGCGGCGGCCAGCCCCATGGTGATCGGGGTGATCGCGAACACCGCCAGGTCCACGTGGGCCCGCGGGACCAGTACGGCCAGCCAGGAGAAGGGATTGCCGAGGTAGGTGTAGTAGTCGGACAGGAACTGCTGTCCGAAGCCGCCGCGCCAGGTGAACAGGACATCGCCGGCGGCCTGCCCGTGGACCAGGTCCCAGAGCGCCCGGTGGAAGGGCACGTACTGGTTGGCCTGGTCGTTGATCGCCCGCCCGGTGTTCCCGAAGGGGAAGCTGCCGCGCAGCACCCAGGCCGTGCAGAACGCGGCCGAGGTGAGGGCGAAGGCGAGCAGGGGCGCGTACAGCCGCTGGATCCGGCTCGCCAATGTGGGACTCCCTGAAGCTCGGTAGGATGGCCTGTTCGGGTAGTTTATGCGGCCCTTCAGGGGGTCCAGCAGGGCCGCTTCGGCGGCGAGGCCATTTGTTTTGACCGGAGTGGATGCGGTAGGTACGCTCAGACCTTGTGCCTGGGGTGTGCCTGGGCTCCTGTGCGTGTCCATCAACCGCATGCGAGCCGAAGCGGCCGCCGCGATCCGAGTACGTTTCCGCGCTTTGCGGGAGTCTGCCGGGTCCGACACACCCGACCGCGTGGGTCGGCGAAGTTCCAGGTTAGTTTTACGAACGGCACACAGAAACCGGAGAAGTAGTGCCTACGATCCAGCAGCTGGTCCGTAAGGGCCGGCAGGACAAGGTCGAGAAGACGAAGACGCCCGCGCTTGAGGCTTCGCCCCAGCGTCGTGGTGTCTGCACGCGTGTGTTCACGACCACCCCGAAGAAGCCGAACTCGGCGCTCCGTAAGGTCGCGCGTGTGCGTCTGACCTCCGGCATCGAGGTCACCGCTTACATTCCGGGTGAGGGACACAACCTGCAGGAGCACTCGATCGTGCTCGTGCGTGGTGGCCGTGTGAAGGACCTGCCGGGTGTTCGTTACAAGATCATCCGCGGTGCGCTTGACACCCAGGCTGTCAAGAACCGCAAGCAGGCCCGCAGCCGCTACGGCGCCAAGAAGGAGAAGTAAGAATGCCTCGTAAGGGCCCCGCCCCGAAGCGCCCGGTCATCATCGACCCGGTCTACAGCTCTCCTCTGGTGACCTCGCTCATCAACAAGATCCTCCTGGACGGCAAGCGCTCCACCGCCGAGCGCATCGTCTACGGCGCCATGGAAGGCCTCCGCGAGAAGACCGGCAACGACCCGGTCATCACGCTGAAGCGCGCGCTGGAGAACGTCAAGCCCTCCCTCGAGGTCAAGTCCCGCCGTGTCGGTGGCGCGACCTACCAGGTTCCGGTTGAGGTCAAGCCGGGCCGCCAGTCGACCCTCGCGCTGCGCTGGCTCGTGGGTTACTCCCGCGCCCGCCGCGAGAAGACCATGACCGAGCGCCTCATGAACGAGCTGCTCGACGCCTCCAACGGTCTTGGCGCTGCCGTCAAGAAGCGTGAGGACACGCACAAGATGGCCGAGTCCAACAAGGCCTTCGCGCACTACCGCTGGTAGTCGCAACCCACATCGAGACCGAGAGAAGACTGAGCCGATATGGCTACCACTTCGCTTGACCTGGCCAAGGTGCGCAACATCGGCATCATGGCCCACATCGACGCGGGCAAGACGACCACCACCGAGCGAATCCTGTTCTACACCGGTGTTTCGTACAAGATCGGTGAAGTCCACGACGGCGCTGCCACGATGGACTGGATGGAGCAGGAGCAGGAGCGCGGCATCACGATTACGTCCGCCGCGACGACCTGCCACTGGCCGCTCGAGGACGTCGACCACACCATCAACATCATCGACACCCCCGGTCACGTGGACTTCACGGTCGAGGTGGAGCGTTCGCTCCGCGTCCTCGACGGTGCCGTCACCGTGTTCGACGGTGTCGCCGGTGTGGAGCCGCAGTCCGAGACGGTGTGGCGTCAGGCCGACCGTTACGGCGTGCCGCGCATCTGCTTCGTGAACAAGCTGGACCGCACCGGTGCCGAGTTCCACCGCTGCGTCGAGATGATCAAGGACCGCCTTGGCGCGGTTCCGATCGTCATGCAGCTCCCGATCGGTGCCGAGGCCGACTTCCAGGGTGTCGTCGACCTGGTCACCATGAAGGCGTTCGTCTGGTCCGCCGAGGCGACCAAGGGCGAGATGTACGACATCGTCGACATCCCGGCCACGCACACCGAGGCTGCTGAAGAGTGGCGCGGCAAGCTGATCGAGGCCGTCGCCGAGAACGACGACGAGATCATGGAGCTGTACCTCGGTGGCGAAGAGCCGTCCGTGGAGCAGCTGCACGCCGCCGTCCGTCGCATCATCATCGGCTCCGGCAAGGGCAAGGGCGCCACGATCACCGCGGTGTTCTGTGGCACGGCGTTCAAGAACAAGGGTGTTCAGCCCCTGCTCGACGCTGTCGTCCGCTACCTGCCGTCGCCGCTGGACATCGAGGCCATCGAGGGCCACGACGTCCGGGACGCCGAGGTCGTCGTGAAGCGCAAGCCTTCCGACGAGGAGCCGCTCGCGGCTCTGGCGTTCAAGATCATGAGCGACCCGCACCTCGGCAAGCTCACCTTCGTCCGGGTTTACTCGGGCCGCCTGGAGGCCGGCACCTCGGTGCTGAACTCCGTCAAGGGCAAGAAGGAGCGCATCGGCAAGATCTACCGCATGCACGCCAACAAGCGTGAAGAGATCGACGCGGTGGGCGCCGGTGACATCGTCGCCGTCATGGGCCTGAAGCAGACCACCACCGGTGAGACGCTGTGTGACGACAAGGCACCCGTGATCCTGGAGTCCATGGACTTCCCGGCTCCGGTCATCCAGGTCGCCATCGAGCCCAAGTCCAAGGGTGACCAGGAGAAGCTGGGTGTCGCCATCCAGCGTCTCGCGGAGGAGGACCCCTCCTTCCACGTTCACTCGGACGAGGAGACGGGCCAGACCATCCTCGGCGGTATGGGCGAGCTGCACCTCGAGGTGCTGGTCGACCGTATGAAGCGCGAGTTCAAGGTCGAGGCCAACGTCGGCAAGCCGCAGGTCGCGTACCGCGAGACGATCCGCAAGGCCGTCGAGCGTCACGACTACACCCACAAGAAGCAGACCGGTGGTACCGGTCAGTTCGCCAAGGTGCAGATCGCGATCGAGCCGATCACGGACGCCGATGGTCCGGCGTACGAGTTCGTCAACAAGGTCACCGGTGGCCGCGTGCCGAAGGAGTACATCCCTTCGGTCGACGCCGGTGCGCAGGAGGCCATGCAGTTCGGCATCCTGGCCGGCTACGAGATGACGGGCGTTCGCGTCACGCTTCTCGACGGTGGCTACCACGAGGTCGACTCCTCCGAGCTCGCCTTCAAGATCGCCGGTTCGCAGGCCTTCAAGGAGGCCGCGCGCAAGGCTTCCCCCGTGCTCCTTGAGCCGATGATGGCCGTCGAGGTCACCACGCCCGAGGACTACATGGGTGAGGTCATCGGCGACATCAACTCCCGCCGTGGCCAGATCCAGGCCATGGAGGAGCGTCACGGCGCTCGCGTCGTGAAGGGCCTCGTGCCTCTTTCGGAGATGTTCGGCTACGTCGGAGACCTCCGCAGCAAGACCTCGGGTCGCGCCAGCTACTCGATGCAGTTCGACTCCTACGCCGAGGTTCCCCGGAACGTCGCCGAGGAGATCATCGCGAAGGCCAAGGGCGAGTAACTCTCCCGAGTACACGCTTTAGGCTTGTCACCGGAGCCTCTGGGGCAACAGGAGCAAACCCTCTCGTTGCCCCGGAGGAGCCGGCATCCCAGCAAAGATCACCTGGCGCCGATGAGTAAGGCGTACAGAACCACTCTCCAGGAGGACCCCCGTGGCGAAGGCGAAGTTCGAGCGGACTAAGCCGCACGTCAACATCGGCACCATCGGTCACATTGACCACGGTAAGACGACCCTCACGGCCGCCATTACCAAGGTGCTGCACGACGCGTACCCGGACCTGAACGAGGCCTCGGCCTTCGACCAGATCGACAAGGCTCCTGAGGAGCGCCAGCGCGGTATCACCATCTCCATCGCGCACGTCGAGTACCAGACCGAGGCGCGTCACTACGCCCACGTCGACTGCCCGGGTCACGCGGACTACATCAAGAACATGATCACCGGTGCCGCGCAGATGGACGGCGCCATCCTCGTGGTCGCCGCCACCGACGGCCCGATGCCGCAGACCAAGGAGCACGTGCTCCTGGCCCGCCAGGTCGGCGTCCCCTCCATCGTCGTCGCCCTGAACAAGGCCGACATGGTGGACGACGAGGAGATCCTGGAGCTCGTCGAGCTCGAGGTCCGTGAGCTCCTGTCCGAGTACGACTTCCCGGGCGACGACGTCCCGGTCGTCCAGGTCTCGGCGCTCAAGGCCCTCGAGGGTGACAAGGAGTGGGGCGAGAAGCTCCTCGGCCTCATGTCGGCCGTGGATGACTTCATCCCGACCCCCCCGCGTGACACCGACAAGCCCTTCCTGATGCCGGTCGAGGACGTCTTCACGATCACCGGTCGCGGTACGGTCGTCACCGGCCGTATCGAGCGTGGTGTCCTGAAGGTCAACGAGACCGTCGACATCATCGGTATCAAGGAAGAGAAGACCACCACCACGGTCACCGGTATCGAGATGTTCCGCAAGCTGCTCGACGAGGGCCAGGCCGGTGAGAACGTCGGTCTGCTCCTCCGTGGCATCAAGCGCGAGGACGTCGAGCGCGGCCAGGTCATCATCAAGCCCGGTTCGGTCACCCCGCACACCGAGTTCGAGGCCCAGGCCTACATCCTGTCGAAGGACGAGGGTGGCCGTCACACCCCGTTCTTCAACAACTACCGCCCGCAGTTCTACTTCCGTACCACGGACGTGACCGGCGTCGTGACCCTCCCCGAGGGCACCGAGATGGTCATGCCGGGCGACAACACCGAGATGACGGTCGCGCTGATCCAGCCGGTCGCCATGGAGGAGGGCCTGAAGTTCGCCATCCGTGAGGGTGGCCGGACCGTCGGCGCCGGCCAGGTCACCAAGATCACGAAGTAAGTATTCGTGCTCTGACCTGGTAGCTCGTCTGCGAGCACCATGTTTGACGGGAGGGCCCCGTCCCCTCGCTTCGGCGAGGGGGCGGGGCCCTTCGCCATTCCCGGCTGCGCCCATCGCAAGGCCGGGGCCCCCGCATGGCCTGGGAAACGCCTGTGAGAGGCTCCGGGCGCATAGATCCGGACAGGCTGGGGTGGGAATGGCTGGAAATGATGGGGAGCGGGCCCGGGCGCAGAAGAAGCCGTGGTTCCGGCGGGAGGCCGAGGCCGTGCGGCATGAGCCGCCGGGGTGGCGGACCGGGCCGGCCTGGCAGGAGATGCACGGCCGGCGGAGGGGCGGGAAGGTCAAGGCCGGCATCGCCGTCGTCGGCATCGCGGCCCTGGCGCTCGTCGTGCTGCGGCCGGAGTTGCTCATCGACCGGGTCACCGGGGCTGACGAGCAGCGGGACGCCAAGCCCTTGGCCGCCGAGACGGGGCGGCCCACCGCGCCGCCGGAGGCGGTCGTGGCGGATCAGCCGACGGTGAAGGAGCCGTTCCGGGGGTCGCCGGCCGCGCAGTGGGCCGACGGGGCCGCAGGGATCGAGGTGCCCGAGGCCAAGGCCGTCGGCGGTATGACCAAGCAGCAGGTGGCGGACGCGCTCCGCCGCACCAAGGAGCTGCTCGTCGCGGCCAACGTCGACCCCCGCACCCTGCGCGGGGAGCGGCCCGAGGCCGCCCTGCGGCTGCTGGAGCCCCGGCAGGCCGAGGTGCACGGGATGCTGGTCAAGGGCCTGGCCGCCCCGGGCAAGAAGCAGGACCCCGTCCAGATGTTCACCCGGTTCGACCCCGCCGAGGTGCGGGTCCTGGGGGACGCGGTCAAGACCCGCGGGCGGATGTGGTTCGAGGCGGCGGAGCGGCCCGGGGAAGTGGTGGTGAAGGCCGACTACTCCTTCGTGTATCCGCTGGTCCGGGCGAAGAAGGGCTCCGAGGAGGTCGCGCGGACCATCGTGCGGCGGCAGCTCACCGTCGCCGTGAACGATCCAAGGCGGTACGAGGTGACCAAGGGCACCCTCGCGGTGATCGAGTACCCGAACGAGATGGCGAACTCGGCCTGTGACGTGCACGACGGATTCCTGCACCCCACGTTCCCCAGTGACGCCCGTACGCCCGGTACGGCCCCGAGCGGGCCCGCCGAGGACCCGTACGACAGGAGCACGGAGCTGAGCTCCGACGAGGGGTGTGGGCAGGTCTCCCGGACCTGAAGGCCGGACCCCGGTCCCGCGGGCGCGGCGTAGTTTGACGCGTACGCGCGGAGGGGTATTGTCTTCGGCCCGATTGGCGGAGCACGTGCCTTGTATGGCAGACTGTCGGGGTTGCTCGGTTGAGTATCGATGCTGCGCGCCTCCCGCCGGGAGGACCGGAAGCGAGTCCCACAGTACTCGTCGCCTTTATCTGCCTCTCGGGGCAGCAATGGGGCGGACGTACGGGAATCTTCCGGGAAGCGTGGGCGGGATGCCGACCAGGCACTCGGTGGGTGTTTCTCCCCCGAAGCGTGGTCCGGATGGATCGCAAACCCTCTGAGCAGGGAATTTCCGTATGGGAATTTTCTGTAGCGGGAGTGCGACACGCCCGACCGCGTGGGTCGGAGAGAAGCGGTGCGTAAGCGCAGCCGGCCGAGTTCCAGAGCGTTTCACTAGACAAAGGACTACTGAGTAGCCATGGCGGGACAGAAGATCCGCATCCGGCTCAAGGCCTACGACCACGAGGTCATCGACTCCTCGGCGAAGAAGATCGTCGAGACGGTGACCCGCACTGGTGCGTCGGTCGCAGGCCCGGTGCCGCTGCCCACTGAGAAGAACGTGTACTGCGTCATCAAGTCGCCGCACAAGTACAAGGACTCGCGCGAGCACTTCGAGATGCGCACGCACAAGCGCCTGATCGACATCCTCGACCCGACGCCCAAGACCGTTGACTCGCTGATGCGCCTGGACCTTCCGGCCGGCGTTGACATCGAGATCAAGCTCTGAGAGGCGCGGAGAAGATGGCTAAGCTGATCAAGGGCGTCCTGGGCGAGAAGCTCGGCATGACCCAGGTCTGGGACGAGAACAACCGGGTCGTCCCGGTGACCGTCGTCAAGGCCGGGCCCTGTGTCGTGACCCAGGTCCGCACCAACGACATCGACGGCTACGAGTCGGTCCAGATCGCCTTCGGCGAGATCGACCCGCGCAAGGTGAACAAGCCCCTCAAGGGCCACTTCGCCAAGGCCGACGTGACCCCGCGCCGCCACCTGGTGGAGCTCCGTACCTCCGACGCCAGCGAGTACACGCTCGGCCAGGAGATCACTGCCGAGGTGTTCGAGTCCGGCGTCAAGGTTGACGTCACGGGCACGAGCAAGGGCAAGGGCTTCGCCGGTGCCATGAAGCGCCACAACTTCCGTGGTGGCAAGGCCTCCCACGGTGCCCACCGCGTGCACCGGAAGCCGGGTTCGATCGGTGGCTGCGCCACCCCGGGCCGTGTCTTCAAGGGTATGAAGATGGCCGGCCGCATGGGTAACGACCGGGTCACCACCCAGAACCTGACCGTTCACGCCGTTGACGCGGAGAAGGGCCTGCTGCTCATCAAGGGCGCGGTTCCTGGTCCGAACGGCGGCCTCGTCCTGGTCCGCACTGCGGCCAAGGGGGCCTGAGGACTATGAGCACCATTGACATTCTGTCGCCCGCAGGCGACAAGACCGGGACCGTCGAGCTCCCGGCCGAGATCTTCGACGCCAAGGTCAGCGTTCCGCTGATCCACCAGGTCGTCGTCGCGCAGCTGGCCGCTGCCCGTCAGGGCACGCACAAGGTCAAGACGCGTGGCGAGGTCCGCGGTGGTGGCAAGAAGCCGTACCGCCAGAAGGGCACCGGCCGCGCCCGTCAGGGTTCGACCCGCGCTCCGCAGTTCGCCGGCGGTGGCGTTGTCCACGGCCCGCAGCCGCGTGACTACTCGCAGCGGACCCCGAAGAAGATGAAGGCCGCCGCTCTGCGTGGCGCCCTCACCGACCGGGCCCGTCACTCCCGCATCCACGTCGTCTCCGGCGTGGTCGAGGGTGCCGCTTCCACCAAGGCCGCCAAGGTCCTGTTCGGCAAGATCTCGGAGCGCAAGAACCTGCTCCTGGTCGTCGAGCGTGCCGACGAGGCCGCGTGGCTGTCCGCCCGCAACCTGCCCCAGGTGCACATCCTGGAGCCGGGCCAGCTGAACACGTACGACGTGCTCGTTTCGGACGACGTGGTCTTCACCCAGACCGCTTTCGAGTCCTTCGTGTCTGGCCCCAAGGCCGCTGAGACCGAAGGGAACGAGGGCTGATGTCTGAGGCCACGATCACCAGCAAGACCTTCACGGACCCCCGCGACCTGCTGATCAAGCCGGTCGTCTCCGAGAAGAGCTACGCGCTGCTGGACGAGAACAAGTACACGTTCATCGTCGACCCCCGCGCCAACAAGACCCAGATCAAGCAGGCCGTCGAGGCGGTCTTCTCGGTCAAGGTCACCGGGGTCAACACGATCAACCGCCAGGGCAAGCGCAAGCGCACCAAGACTGGGTTCGGCAAGCGTGCGAACACCAAGCGCGCCATCGTGACCCTTGCCGAGGGCGACCGTATCGACATCTTCGGCCAGGCCTCCTAACGGAGCGCCCTGGTCCGAATATCGGACGAGGACTGAGAAATGGGTATCCGCAAGTACAAGCCGACGACTCCGGGCCGTCGTGGCTCCAGCGTCGCCGACTTTGTCGAGATCACGCGGTCCACGCCGGAGAAGTCGCTGGTCCGCCCCCTGCACAGCAAGGGCGGCCGTAACAACGCCGGTCGTGTGACCGTTCGCCACCAGGGTGGCGGACACAAGCGCGCCTACCGCGTGATCGACTTCCGTCGTCACGACAAGGACGGCGTGCCGGCCAAGGTCGCGCACATCGAGTACGACCCCAACCGCACCGCTCGTATCGCCCTCCTGCACTACGCGGACGGCGAGAAGCGCTACATCATCGCTCCGCGCGGCCTGAACCAGGGCGACCGGATCGAGAACGGCCCGACGGCCGACATCAAGCCCGGTAACAACCTGGCGCTCCGCAACATCCCGGTCGGTACCACGATCCACGCGATCGAGCTCCGTCCCGGTGGCGGTGCCAAGTTCGCCCGTTCCGCGGGTGCCTCCGTGCAGCTGCTGGCGAAGGAAGGTGCCATGGCGCACCTCCGTATGCCGTCCGGTGAAATCCGCCTGGTCGATGTGCGCTGCCGCGCCACCATCGGCGAGGTCGGCAACGCCGAGCAGTCGAACATCAACTGGGGCAAGGCCGGCCGTATGCGCTGGAAGGGCGTCCGCCCGACCGTCCGCGGTGTCGCGATGAACCCGGTTGACCACCCGCACGGTGGTGGTGAGGGCAAGACCTCCGGTGGTCGCCACCCGGTCTCCCCGTGGGGTCAGAAGGAAGGTCGTACTCGCTCGCCGAAGAAGGCTTCGAGCAAGTACATCGTCCGCCGCCGCAAGACGAACAAGAAGCGCTAGGAGCGGGTTTAGATGCCGCGCAGTCTCAAGAAGGGGCCCTTCGTCGACGACCACCTCGTAAAGAAGGTGGACGCCCAGAACGAAGCCGGCACCAAGAACGTCATCAAGACCTGGTCCCGTCGCTCGATGATCATCCCCAGCATGCTGGGTCACACCATCGCGGTGCACAACGGCAAGACCCATGTCCCGGTGTTCGTCACCGAGTCCATGGTCGGCCACAAGCTCGGCGAGTTCTCGCCGACTCGCACCTTCCGCGGCCACGTCAAGGACGACCGGAAGTCGAAGCGCCGCTAATCGCGGGGTGGAACGACTAATGACTTACATCGAAGGGACAACCATGGAAGCCAGGGCCCAGGCGCGGTACATCCGCGTCACGCCCATGAAGGCCCGCCGTGTGGTGGACCTCATCCGTGGCATGGACGCCACGGAGGCCCAGGCGGTCCTGCGTTTCGCCCCGCAGGCCGCGTCTGTGCCGGTCGGCAAGGTGCTTGACAGCGCCATTGCCAACGCCGCGCACAACTACAACCACACGGACGCCTCCTCGCTGTTCATCAGCGAGGCGTTTGTTGACGAGGGCCCGACCCTGAAGCGGTTCCGTCCGCGCGCTCAGGGCCGTGCCTACCGGATCCGCAAGCGGACCTCCCACATCACCGTGGTCGTCAGCAGCAAGGAAGGAACCCGGTAATGGGCCAGAAGGTAAACCCGCACGGGTTCCGGCTCGGCATCACCACCGACTTCAAGTCGCGGTGGTACGCCGACAAGCTGTACAAGGACTACGTCAAGGAAGACGTCGCCATCCGTCGGATGATGACGTCCGGCATGGAGCGCGCCGGCATCTCGAAGGTTGAGATCGAGCGCACCCGTGACCGTGTCCGCGTGGACATTCACACCGCCCGCCCGGGCATCGTCATCGGCCGCCGTGGCGCCGAGGCCGACCGCATCCGCGGCGACCTCGAGAAGCTCACCGGCAAGCAGGTCCAGCTGAACATCCTCGAGGTCAAGAACCCCGAGGTCGACGCTCAGCTCGTGGCCCAGGCCGTTGCCGAGCAGCTGTCCTCCCGCGTCTCCTTCCGTCGGGCCATGCGCAAGAGCATGCAGTCCGCCATGAAGGCCGGCGCCAAGGGCATCAAGATCCAGTGTGGTGGCCGTCTCGGCGGCGCCGAGATGTCCCGCTCGGAGTTCTACCGCGAGGGTCGTGTGCCGCTGCACACGCTGCGCGCGAACGTCGAGTACGGCTTCTTCGAGGCCAAGACCACCTTCGGCCGCATCGGCGTGAAGGTCTGGATCTACAAGGGCGATGTCAAGAACATCGCCGAGGTTCGCGCTGAGAACGCTGCCGCCCGTGCGGGTAACCGCCCGGCCCGTGGTGGCGCCGACCGTCCGGCCGGTGGCCGTGGTGGTCGCGGTGGCGAGCGTGGCGGCCGTGGCGGCCGCAAGCCGCAGCAGGCTGCCGGCGCCGAGGCCCCCAAGGCCGAGGCTCCCGCTGCCGCTCCGGCTGAGAGCACCGGAACGGAGGCCTGACCGACATGCTGATCCCTCGTAGGGTCAAGCACCGCAAGCAGCACCACCCGAAGCGTCGCGGTATGGCGAAGGGTGGCACTGAGGTCGCATTCGGCGAGTACGGCATCCAGGCGCTGACCCCGGCGTACGTGACGAACCGCCAGATCGAAGCGGCTCGTATCGCGATGACCCGCCACATCAAGCGTGGCGGCAAGGTCTGGATCAACATCTACCCGGACCGTCCGCTGACGAAGAAGCCTGCCGAGACCCGCATGGGTTCCGGTAAGGGTTCTCCCGAGTGGTGGATCGCCAACGTGCACCCGGGCCGGGTCATGTTCGAGCTGTCCTACCCGAACGAGAAGATTGCTCGTGAGGCGCTTACCCGCGCTGCTCACAAGCTTCCGATGAAGTGCCGGATCGTGCGGCGCGAGGCAGGTGAGTCGTGATGGCGACGGGAACCAAGGCGTCCGAGCTGCGTGAGCTCGGCAACGAGGAGCTCGTTGGCAAGCTGCGCGAGGCCAAGGAAGAGCTGTTCAAGCTGCGCTTCCAGGCGGCCACGGGTCAGCTGGAGAACAACGGCCGCCTCAAGGCCGTCCGCAAGGACATCGCCCGGATCTACACCCTGATGCACGAGCGCGAGCTCGGCATCGAGACGGTGGAGAGCGCCTGATGAGCGAGAGCAACGTGACTGAGAACAAGACCGAGCGCGGCTTCCGCAAGACCCGCGAGGGTCTGGTCGTCAGCGACAAGATGGACAAGACCGTCGTCGTCGCCGTCGAGGACCGTGTCAAGCACGCGCTGTACGGCAAGGTCATCCGCCGTACGAACAAGCTCAAGGCGCACGACGAGCAGAACGCTGCCGGCGTCGGCGACCGCGTCCTCCTGATGGAGACCCGGCCGCTGTCCGCCACCAAGCGGTGGCGCGTCGTCGAGATCCTCGAGAAGGCCAAGTAATCACTCGAGGGGTTTCCCTCGGGTCAGTTCCGCCAGGCTCGGCGAGGGGTTCCGGTAACGGACCCCTCGCCGGGAACCGGCAGACAAACAGGAGATAGACGTGATCCAGCAGGAGTCGCGACTGCGTGTCGCCGACAACACTGGTGCCAAGGAGATCCTTTGCATCCGTGTTCTCGGTGGCTCCGGTCGCCGCTACGCGGGCATCGGTGACGTCATCGTCGCCACCGTCAAGGACGCGATCCCCGGCGGCAACGTGAAGAAGGGTGACGTCGTCAAGGCGGTCATCGTTCGCACCGTCAAGGAGCGCCGCCGCCAGGACGGCTCGTACATCCGCTTCGACGAGAACGCCGCTGTCATTCTCAAGAACGACGGCGACCCTCGTGGCACCCGTATCTTCGGCCCGGTGGGCCGTGAGCTGCGCGAGAAGAAGTTCATGAAGATCATCTCGCTCGCGCCGGAGGTGCTGTAAGCATGAAGATCAAGAAGGGCGACCTGGTTCAGGTCATCACCGGTAAGGACAAGGGCAAGCAGGGCAAGGTCATTCAGGCCATCCCCGCTGAGAACCGCGTTCTGGTCGAGGGTGTCAACCGGGTCAAGAAGCACACCAAGGCCGGTCAGACCGCTGGTGGTTCGCAGGCCGGTGGCATTGTGATCACCGAGGCCCCGATCCACGTCAGCAACGTTCAGCTGGTTGTGGAGAAGGACGGCAAGAAGGTCGTCACCCGCGTCGGCTTCCGCTTCGACGACGAGGGCAACAAGATCCGTGTTGCCAAGCGCACGGGTGAGGACATCTGATGGCTACCACTCCGCGTCTGAAGACGAAGTACCGCGAGGACATCGCGGGCAAGCTGCGTGAGGAGTTCTCCTACGAGAACGTCATGCAGATTCCCGGCCTCGTGAAGATCGTGGTCAACATGGGTGTGGGCGACGCCGCTCGCGACTCCAAGCTGATCGACGGCGCCATCCGCGACCTCACCACGATCACCGGTCAGAAGCCGGCCGTCACCAAGGCCCGCAAGTCCATCGCGCAGTTCAAGCTGCGCGAGGGTCAGCCGATCGGCTGCCACGTCACCCTCCGTGGTGACCGCATGTGGGAGTTCCTGGACCGTACGCTGTCGCTCGCGCTGCCGCGTATCCGTGACTTCCGTGGTCTGTCGCCGAAGCAGTTCGACGGCCGTGGCAACTACACCTTCGGTCTCACGGAGCAGGTCATGTTCCACGAGATCGACCAGGACAAGATCGACCGTACCCGGGGTATGGACATCACCGTGGTCACCACGGCGACCAACGACGACGAGGGCCGTGCCCTCCTTCGTCACCTCGGCTTCCCCTTCAAGGAGGCGTAAGCGAGATGGCGAAGAAGGCTCTCATCGCGAAGGCTGCCCGCAAGCCCAAGTTCGGTGTGCGTGCGTACACCCGCTGCCAGCGCTGCGGTCGTCCCCACTCCGTGTACCGCAAGTTCGGCCTGTGCCGCGTGTGCCTCCGTGAGATGGCTCACCGTGGCGAGCTGCCGGGCGTGACCAAGAGCTCCTGGTAATCCCTTCCGTCCTTTGGACGTAAGGGGTCCCCGGAACTCTCGGTAAGCATCTGGGCCGGCGGAGGCCCGATCCCCCATGCCGTAGGCTAGTGGGGTTGGGCGTCCGCCGCCCGTCGACTTACTACGCCGTAGGTCCCCGCACCGCACCCGTCCCGCCAAAGAGTGGGGAGAGGGATGGCGCATACAGGAAACCCCGGCGAGAGAGGCCGAAGGCCACTTCATGACCATGACTGACCCGATCGCAGACATGCTCACGCGTCTGCGTAACGCTAACTCGGCGTACCACGACTCCGTCGTGATGCCGCACAGCAAGATCAAGTCGCACATCGCGGAAATCCTCAAGCAGGAGGGTTTCATCACCGGCTGGAAGGTCGAGGACGCCGAGGTCGGCAAGAACCTCGTTCTCGAGCTGAAGTTCGGTCCGAACCGCGAGCGTTCGATCGCCGGCATCAAGCGCATCTCGAAGCCGGGTCTGCGCGTGTACGCGAAGTCCACCAACCTGCCGAAGGTTCTCGGCGGCCTTGGCGTGGCGATCATCTCCACGTCCCACGGTCTCCTGACCGGCCAGCAGGCGCAGAAGAAGGGCGTGGGTGGGGAAGTCCTCGCCTACGTCTGGTAGTCGGGAACGGAGGAAAAGCTATGTCTCGTATCGGCAAGCTCCCCATCCCGGTTCCCGCCGGCGTGGACGTCACCATCGATGGCCGCACGGTCACCGTCAAGGGCTCCAAGGGCTCCCTGACGCACACCGTTGCCGCCCCCATCGAGATCGTTAAGGGCGAGGACGGCGTTCTGAACGTCACCCGTCCGAACGACGAGCGTCAGAACAAGGCCCTCCACGGCCTGTCCCGCACGCTGGTGGCCAACATGATCACCGGTGTGACCACGGGATACACGAAGGCGCTCGAGATCAGCGGTGTCGGTTACCGCGTCGCCGCGAAGGGCTCCGACCTGGAGTTCCAGCTCGGTTACAGCCACCCGATCCTGGTGGAGGCGCCCGAGGGCATCTCCTTCAAGGTCGAGTCGCCGACCAAGTTCTCGGTCGAGGGCATCGACAAGCAGAAGGTCGGCGAGGTTGCGGCGAACATCCGCAAGCTGCGCAAGCCCGACCCGTACAAGGCCAAGGGCGTCAAGTACGCCGGCGAGGTCATCCGCCGCAAGGTCGGAAAGGCTGGTAAGTAAGCCATGGCATACGGTGTGAAGATCGCCAAGGGCGACGCTTACAAGCGTGCCGCCAAGGCCCGCCGCCACATCCGCATCCGCAAGAACGTGTCGGGTACGGCGGAGCGTCCGCGCCTCGTCGTGACGCGTTCCAACCGCAACATCGTTGCTCAGGTCATCGACGACCTCCAGGGCCACACCCTGGCGTCCGCGTCGACCCTGGACGTTTCGATCCGCGGTGGCGAGGGCGACAAGTCCGCGCAGGCCAAGCAGGTCGGTGCCCTGGTCGCTGAGCGCGCCAAGGCCGCCGGTGTCGAGGCCGTCGTGTTCGACCGTGGTGGCAACAGGTACGCCGGGCGCATTGCCGCTCTGGCTGACGCCGCCCGCGAAGCCGGGCTGAAGTTCTAAGCCCCGGTTCCGGGACTAACGGACGTAACAGAGAGAGGTAATCCAATGGCTGGACCCCAGCGCCGCGGAAGCGGTGCCGGTGGCGGCGAGCGGCGGGACCGGAAGGGTCGCGACGGTGGCGCTGCTGCCGCCGAGAAGACCGCGTACGTTGAGCGCGTTGTCGCGATCAACCGCGTCGCCAAGGTTGTCAAGGGTGGTCGTCGTTTCTCCTTCACCGCGCTCGTCGTGGTGGGTGACGGTGACGGCACCGTAGGTGTCGGTTACGGCAAGGCCAAGGAGGTGCCGGCCGCCATCGCCAAGGGTGTTGAGGAGGCCAAGAAGCACTTCTTCAAGGTCCCCCGTATCCAGGGCACCATCCCGCACCCGATCCAGGGTGAGAAGGCTGCGGGCGTCGTCCTGCTGAAGCCTGCTTCCCCCGGTACCGGTGTTATCGCCGGTGGCCCGGTGCGCGCCGTTCTGGAGTGCGCCGGCGTTCACGACATCCTGTCGAAGTCGCTCGGCTCCGACAACGCGATCAACATCGTGCACGCGACCGTGGAGGCCCTGAAGGGCCTGCAGCGTCCCGAGGAGATCGCGGCTCGCCGTGGTCTGCCGCTCGAGGACGTCGCCCCCGCGGCTCTCCTTCGTGCGCGTGCTGGGGCGGGTGCGTAATGGCTCGCCTCAAGATCACGCAGACGAAGTCGTACATCGGCAGCAAGCAGAACCACCGCGACACCCTGCGTTCGCTCGGGCTCAAGCGCCTGAACGACGTGGTCGTCAAGGAGGACCGCCCCGAGTTCCGCGGAATGGTGCAGACCGTCCGCCACCTCGTGACGGTTGAGGAGGTCGACTGATCATGGCGGAGAACAACCCGCTCAAGATCCACAACCTCCGTCCCGCCCCGGGCGCCAAGACCGCGAAGACCCGTGTGGGTCGCGGTGAGGCGTCGAAGGGTAAGACGGCCGGTCGTGGTACCAAGGGCACCAAGGCGCGTTACCAGGTTCCGGAGCGCTTCGAGGGTGGGCAGATGCCCCTCCACATGCGTCTCCCGAAGCTCAAGGGCTTCAAGAACCCGTTCCGCACCGAGTACCAGGTCGTGAACCTGGCCAAGCTGGCCGAGCTCTACCCCGAGGGTGGAGAGGTCACCGTGGCCGGTCTCGTCGAGAAGGGCGCTGTTCGCAAGAACAGCCTCGTCAAGGTCCTGGGCCAGGGCGAGATCTCCGTGGCACTGCAGGTTTCGGTTGACGCCGTCTCCGGCTCCGCCAAGGAGAAGATTGCCGCCGCCGGCGGCACCGTCACCGAGCTCGTCTGAGACGAGTTCAGTGGCTCATAGCGAGTGAAATCGACCGGGGATGCCTCACATATGGGGCATCCCCGGTTGGTCGTTCCACGGGGGGCGCAGTCGCCGGTAAGGTGGCCTGCACCTTTGCTTTGTCGTAATCCTCGAATCCTTAGACCGTCACCTCTGACGCAGTAGCGCGGGGGTCGCAGGAGGCACCGTGCTCACCGCGTTCGCCCGGGCGTTCAAGACGCCCGACCTGCGCAAGAAGCTGCTCTTCACGCTCGCCATCATCGTGCTGTACCGACTCGGGTCCCACATCCCGGTCCCCGGCGTGAGCTACAAGAACGTCCAGTTCTGTGTCGACCAGGCACAGGCCGGCTCGAACGGCGGCCTCTTCGGCCTGGTCAACATGTTCAGCGGTGGAGCACTGCTGCAGATCACGATCTTCGCGCTCGGCATCATGCCGTACATCACGGCGAGCATCATCCTGCAGCTGCTGACCGTGGTCATCCCGAAGCTGGAGAACCTCAAAAAAGAGGGGCAGTCCGGCACGGCGAAGATCACTCAGTACACGCGCTATCTGACGATCGCGCTGGCGATCCTCCAGGGCACCGGCCTCGTCGCCACCGCCCGCAGCGGCGCCCTGTTCCAGGGCTGCCAGGTGGCCGGCCAGATCGTTCCGAACCGCTCGATCTTCACGACCGTCGTCATGGTGGTCACCATGACCGCCGGTACCGCCGTCGTCATGTGGCTCGGTGAGCTGATCACCGACCGCGGCATCGGCAACGGCATGTCCATCCTGATGTTCATTTCGATCGCGGCCGGCTTCATCGGCGCTCTGTGGCAGATCAAGCTCCAGGGCAAGATCGCCGATGGCTGGGTCGAGTTCGGCGTGGTCATCCTCGTCGGCCTGGCGATGGTGGCCCTGGTGGTCTTCGTCGAGCAGGCCCAGCGTCGCATTCCGGTTCAGTACGCGAAGCGCATGATCGGGCGCCGCGCGTACGGCGGGACGTCTACCTACATCCCGCTCAAGGTGAACCAGGCGGGTGTGATTCCCGTCATCTTCGCCTCGTCGCTGCTCTACATCCCGGCTCTCGTCGTTCAGTTCAGCGGTTCCACGGCACCATGGGCCGCCTGGGTCCAGCGCCACCTCGCGGACACGAACGCGCCGTTCCACATCTCCATGTACTTCCTCCTGATCGTCTTCTTCGCGTTCTTCTACGTGGCGATTTCGTTCAACCCGGAGGAAGTGGCCGACAACATGAAGAAGTATGGTGGCTTCATCCCGGGCATCCGGGCCGGTCGACCTACTGCCGAGTACCTGAGCTTCGTGCTCAACCGGATCACCTGGCCGGGGTCGCTGTACCTGGGTCTCATCGCCCTTGTGCCGACGATGGCGTTGGCCGGCTTCGGGGCGAACCAGAACTTCCCGTTCGGCGGGACGAGCATCCTGATCATCGTGGGTGTGGGTCTGGAAACCGTGAAGCAGATCGAGAGCCAGCTCCAGCAGCGCAATTACGAAGGGTTCCTCCGCTGATGCGAATCGTCCTCGTCGGGCCTCCGGGTGCGGGCAAGGGTACGCAGGCCGCGTACCTCGCCAAGAACCTGGCCATCCCGCACATCTCCACGGGGGACCTCTTCCGCGCCAACATCAGCCAGGGAACAGAGCTGGGCAAGCGTGCGAAGGCGTACATGG
Organism: Streptomyces sp. NPDC051211; assembly: GCF_040689505.1. Classification (NCBI taxonomy): domain Bacteria; kingdom Bacillati; phylum Actinomycetota; class Actinomycetes; order Kitasatosporales; family Streptomycetaceae; genus Streptomyces; species Streptomyces sp. NPDC051211. The sequence continues at coordinate 33,724 of NZ_JBFBAV010000001.1, read as the reverse complement.
ACGCCGGCGACCTCGTCCCCGACGAGATCACCATCGGCATGGCCAAGGACCGCATGGAGCAGCCGGACGCCGAGAACGGCTTCCTGCTCGACGGCTTCCCGCGCAACGTCTCGCAGGCCGAGGCCCTCGACGTGATGTTGAAGGCCGAGGGCATGAAGCTGGACGCCGTCCTCGACCTCGAGGTCGAGGAGGACGAGGTCGTCAAGCGGATCGCCGGGCGCCGGCTGTGCCGCAACGAGGACAAGCACGTCTTCCACGTGGCGTACGCCCCGCCGAAGACCGAGGGTGTCTGCGACATCTGCGGTGGCGAGCTCTACCAGCGCGGTGACGACTCCGAGGAGACGGTCCGCCGTCGCCTCGAGGTCTACCACACGCAGACCGAGCCGATCATCGACTACTACAAGGCCCAGGGCCTGCTGGTGACGATCTCCGCGCTCGGCAAGGTGGACGACGTCACCCGGCGCGCGATGGAAGCGCTGAAGAAGTAACCCGCCAGTCGGTACACACGGCCGCGGTGTCCTCCGGACGCCGCGGCCGTAGTGTTGAGCACGTTGAGCACACAGGTCCCGTACGAGAGGCAAGGCAGGCATGGTCCAGATCAAGACCCCGGAGCAGATCGCGAAGATGCGCGAGGCGGGGCTGGTCGTCGCCGCCATTCACGCGGCGACCCGTGAGGCGGCCGTACCGGGCGCCACGACGCGGGATCTGGACATGGTGGCCCGCAAGGTGATCGCCGACCACGGTGCGAAGTCGAACTTCCTGGGGTACGGCGGGTTCCCCGCCACGATCTGCACCTCGGTGAACGAGGTCGTGGTCCACGGCATCCCGGACGAGAAGACGGTCCTCAAGGACGGCGACATCATCTCGATCGACGCCGGTGCGATCGTGGACGGCTGGCACGGTGACGCGGCGTACACCGCCTTCGTCGGCAACGGACACGCTCCGGAGCTGGTCGAGCTCTCCCGGGTGACCGAGGAGTCGATGTGGGCCGGTATCGCGGCGATGAAGCTGGGCAACCGGCTGGTGGACATCTCGAAGGCGATCGAGACGTACATCAGGCGCCAGCCGCGTCCGGCCGCCGGTGACCACAGCCTCGGGAAGTTCGGGATCATCGAGGACTACGGCGGCCACGGCATCGGCTCCGAGATGCACATGGACCCGCACCTGCTGAACTACGTCTCGCGCAAGCGGGGCAAGGGGATCAAGCTGGTGCCGGGCGTCTGCCTGGCGATCGAGCCGATGGTCTCCCTGGGTACCGCCCAGACGGAGGTGCTGGCGGACGACTGGACGGTCATCACCACGGACGGGACCTGGTCCTCGCACTGGGAGCACTCCATCGCCCTGACGGAGGCCGGCCCGATCGTCCTGACCAGCCCGGACTGCGGCAAGGCGAAGCTGGCGGAGTACGGCGTGACCACCGCGCCGGATCCCCTCGGTTAATGATCTAGACTCATGGGCAAACTTTCCGGATTCGTCTTTCTGGGTGCCCTGACGTAGACTGACTCGTCGGCTCACGTGCATACCCATGCCTGCATGGCGCACCGAGCCGATCAAGGTAGCCGATTCGAAAGGCGAAGCGTGGCCAAGAAGCAAGGTGCCATCGAGATCGAGGGCACCGTGATCGAGTCCCTCCCGAACGCGATGTTCAAGGTGGAACTCCAGAACGGTCACAAGGTCCTCGCGCACATCAGCGGCAAGATGCGGATGCACTACATCCGTATCCTCCCGGATGACCGGGTCGTGGTGGAGCTCTCTCCCTACGACCTGACGCGTGGCCGGATCGTCTACCGATACAAGTAGATCTTGCCCCCGCATCCCGCTTCCCGCGGGGTGGTGGCACTGACCCGGAGAACCTCAGACACATGAAGGTCAAGCCGAGCGTCAAGAAGATCTGCGACAAGTGCAAGGTGATCCGCCGTCACGGTCGGGTCATGGTCATCTGCGACAACCTGCGCCACAAGCAGCGCCAGGGCTGACGCACGCCGACCGACCTGCAATTTCGCAGTTCTTCGCGCGACGCACGTATACGTACACATGGCAAAGCCCGCCCAGCCCGCAAGGGTCGGCGGCACCTCCGGCGGGGGCCGGGGACCCGGTCGTACCACTCCTCTGTCCAGAGGGGTCGGCGTGCCGGGAGCGGCTTTGTTGAAGACCCCCGAACACACAGGAGCCATTGAATGGCACGCGTTTCCGGTGTTGACATCCCGCGCGAAAAGCGTGTGGAGATCGCACTCACCTACGTCTTCGGTATCGGGCGCACCCGGTCCAAGGAGATCCTCGACTCCACCGGCGTGAACCCGAACACCCGCGTTCGTGACCTGGCCGAAGAGGACCTGGTCAAGATCCGCGAGTACGTGGACGCCAACCTCCGCACCGAGGGTGACCTCCGCCGCGAGATCCAGGCCGACATCCGCCGCAAGGTCGAGATCGGCTGCTACCAGGGTCTGCGCCACCGCCGTGGCCTGCCGGTCCACGGTCAGCGCACCAGCACGAACGCCCGTACCCGCAAGGGCCCGCGTCGCGCCATCGCCGGCAAGAAGAAGCCGGGCAAGAAGTAGTCCTCAGCGGACACGCTTTCCAGCGGTCTTGCGCTGTAGGACCGACCACCTCCCTGTAGGAGTAAGAGATGCCCCCCAAGGGTCGTCAGGGCGCTGCCAAGAAGGTGCGCCGCAAGGAAAAGAAGAACGTCGCTCACGGCCACGCGCACATCAAGAGCACGTTCAACAACACCATCGTTTCGATCACGGACCCGTCCGGCAACGTGATCTCCTGGGCCTCCGCCGGCCACGTCGGCTTCAAGGGCTCGCGCAAGTCCACCCCCTTCGCCGCGCAGATGGCCGCCGAGTCGGCCGCCCGCCGCGCGCAGGAGCACGGCATGCGCAAGGTTGACGTCTTCGTCAAGGGTCCGGGCTCCGGCCGCGAGACCGCGATCCGCTCCCTCCAGGCCACCGGCCTCGAGGTCGGCTCGATCCAGGACGTCACCCCCACCCCGCACAACGGCTGCCGCCCGCCGAAGCGCCGCCGCGTCTGACGCAGCGGACGCACCTGTGCGTCTTTGAGTGTCCGGGCGGTACGACCCCTTCGGGGGACGTGCCGCCCGTACTCTGTAGCTGTAGTACATATCGGGCTACCGCCCGGTGAGTCGGGCGTCAAATAGTGGGCGTCCACGACTGAAGGAATGAAGACATGCTTATCGCTCAGCGTCCTTCGCTGACCGAAGAGGTCGTCGACGAGTACCGCTCGCGGTTCGTGATCGAGCCGCTGGAGCCGGGCTTCGGCTACACCCTCGGCAACTCCCTGCGCCGTACGCTCCTCTCCTCGATCCCGGGTGCCGCTGTCACCAGCATCCGCATCGACGGTGTCCTGCACGAGTTCACCACCGTGCCGGGCGTCAAGGAGGACGTCACCGACCTCATCCTCAACATCAAGCAGCTGGTCGTCTCCTCGGAGCACGACGAGCCGGTCGTGATGTACCTGCGCAAGCAGGGTCCCGGCCTGGTCACCGCTGCCGACATCGCGCCCCCGGCCGGTGTCGAGGTGCACAACCCGGACCTGGTCCTCGCCACCCTCAACGGCAAGGGCAAGCTGGAGATGGAGCTGACCGTCGAGCGCGGTCGCGGCTACGTCTCCGCCGTCCAGAACAAGCAGCTGGGCCAGGAGATCGGCCGCATCCCGGTCGACTCCATCTACAGCCCGGTCCTCAAGGTCACCTACAAGGTCGAGGCGACCCGAGTCGAGCAGCGCACCGACTTCGACAAGCTGATCGTCGACGTCGAGACCAAGCAGGCCATGCGCCCGCGCGACGCCATGGCGTCCGCCGGCAAGACCCTGGTCGAGCTGTTCGGTCTGGCCCGCGAGCTCAACATCGACGCCGAGGGCATCGACATGGGCCCGTCCCCGACCGACGCCGCCCTGGCCGCCGACCTGGCGCTGCCGATCGAGGAGCTCGAGCTCACCGTTCGGTCCTACAACTGCCTCAAGCGCGAGGGCATCCACTCCGTGGGTGAGCTCGTCGCCCGCTCCGAGGCCGACCTGCTCGACATCCGCAACTTCGGTGCGAAGTCGATCGACGAGGTCAAGGCGAAGCTGGCCGGCATGGGCCTGGCCCTCAAGGACAGCCCGCCCGGATTCGACCCGACCGCCGCCGCCGACGCCTTCGGCGCCGACGACGACGCGGACGCCGGTTTCGTCGAGACCGAGCAGTACTAGCAAGGCTTGCGGGGCGTACTCCGTACGCCCCGCACACCCTCCGGCAACCGTCGGAAGGGACTGACACCGGTACCTGACACGGCCGGTGCAGCACAGAGGAGAAACACCATGCCGCGTCCCGCGAAGGGCGCCCGCCTCGGCGGCTCCGCCGCGCACGAGAAGCTTCTGCTCGCGAACCTCGCGAAGTCGCTCTTCGAGCACGGCCGCATCACCACGACCGAGGCCAAGGCCCGCCGCCTGCGTCCGGTCGCCGAGCGTCTGATCACCAAGGCGAAGAAGGGCGACATCCACAACCGTCGCCTCGTCCTGGCGACGATCACGGACAAGAGCATCGTGCACACGCTGTTCACCGAGATCGCCCCCCGGTACGAGAACCGCCCCGGTGGTTACACCCGTATCACCAAGATCGGCAACCGTCGTGGCGACAACGCCCCGATGGCGGTCATCGAGCTGGTCGAGGCGCTGACCGTGGCCCAGCAGGCCACCGGTGAGGCCGAGGCCGCCACCAAGCGTGCGGTGAAGGAGGCCGAGGCCAAGGCCGACGCCACCGAGACCGAGGCCACCGAGGCTCCGGCCGAGGAGACCAAGGAGGCCTAAGCCTTCCGGTCGGCCGTAAGGCTTGGAACGGGTCCGTCCCCCTCGCGGGGGCGGGCCCGTTTCGTGTTCTCGATGTACGAGAGGATTCATGCGTGAGTGACGAGGTGGAGCCCGGGCACGTCCGGGTGCGGCTGGACCTGTCGTACGACGGCAAGGACTTCTCCGGCTGGGCGAAGCAGACGGCGCGGCGGACCGTCCAGGGCGAGCTGGAGTCGGCCCTGAAGACCGTGATGCGGCTGCCGGAGCCGGTGGAGCTGACGGTGGCCGGGCGGACCGACGCGGGCGTGCACGCCCGCGGCCAGGTGGCCCACGTCGACCTGACCGAGGAGGTCTGGGCCGAGCACCACGACAAGCTGCTGCGGCGACTGGCGGGGCGGCTGCCGCACGACGTCCGGGTGTGGCGGGTGGCCGAGGCGCCGGCGGGCTTCAACGCGCGCTTCTCGGCGATCTGGCGCCGGTATGCCTACCGGGTCGGCGACCACAAGGGCGGTGTCGACCCGCTGCGCCGCGGCCACGTGCTGTGGCACGACTGGCCGCTGGACGTGGCCGCGATGAACGAGGCCTCCAAGGCGCTGCTGGGCGAGCACGACTTCGCCGCGTACTGCAAGAAGCGCGAGGGCGCCACGACCATCCGGACCCTCCAGCAGCTCAGCTGGGAGCGGGCGGAGGACGGCATCGTGACCGCGACCGTGCGGGCCGACGCGTTCTGCCACAACATGGTGCGGTCCCTGGTGGGCGCCCTGCTGCACGTCGGCGACGGCCACCGGCCCGCCGACTGGCCCGGGAAGGTGCTGGCCGCGGGCGTACGGGACTCCGCCGTGCACGTCGTACGGCCGCACGGGCTGACCCTCGAAGAGGTCGGCTACCCGGCCGACGAGCTGCTCGCCGCCCGCAACAAGGCGGCGCGGAACATGCGGACCCTGCCGGGGGCCGGGGCCGTGTCTTCCGGCTGCTGCTGATCGCCGTTGCCGATTCGTGATCTTGGTCCGGGGCAACCCGGGCGGCGCCCGTTGGTCTGTTCCTGAGACGGACGAACAACGGGGGAGCGGTACTTCATGAAGCGTGTGACGGTTGCGGCGGCCGCGGTGGGCCTGATGCTGTTCGGGGCGGCGGCGCCGGCCCGGGCGGGCCTGCCGCCCGCCACCTCGGACCTGGCCCTGGGCGGCTACAGCATTCCGACGAAGATCAAGGCGGGGCAGAAGCAGAAGATCCGGTTCGGCTTCACCCATGCGGGTCAGCAGCCGGTGGAGCGCGTACGCCTGTACCTCTACACGCAGCCGGGGCTGTCGTACGAGCAGCGGTTCTCGAACTGTGAGTACGCGACCCACCAGGTGCACCGCAGCCGGCTCGTGGCCTGCACCCTCACGGGCCCGTTCCTGCCCGGGGCGTCCTACCGGCTGCCCGAGGGGATGGAGCTGACCGCCAAGGCGGACTTCTGGAAGGCCGTCCACTCGGTCGAGGTCTTCCCGGACGGGCCGGACGAGCGGAAGCGGTGGCCGGGGTTCTCTCTCCAGCCCGGCAAGGGGCCCGAGCTGAAGATCGCGGCCACGGACCGCTTCGAGGAGGACCGTTCCTTCGCGGAGACGGTCAGCCTGACGAACCCCGCCGGCCGGCCCGACCTCGGCGTCACCGGCGCCTCCGCCACCGGGAAGGCCGGCGGCGAGGTGCGGCTGAGCGCGCGCTGGCACAACCGCGGGCCGGGGTCGATCCACACGTTCAACCCCGCCTACCGGGTGGCCAGTACCGAGTTCCTGCTCGGCGAGGGGTTCACCTACGTCAAGGGCGACTGTGACCCGGTCACCCGGAAGGGCGTGACCCGGTGGAACTGCCCGCCGGCGGGGCAGCACCTCACCCCGGGCAGCGGCCCGGTCAACGCCGTCTTCAAGATCGCCTCCTGGGTGAGGCCGGGTGTCTACGAGGGCGAATTCCGCTTCGACCCGGAGGGCCGGCCGTTCGTCAGCTGGCAGGAGCCCGGTACGTACCCGCTGCACCTGTGGGACATCACCCCGGCCAACAACTCCGCGAAGATCACGATCACGGTGACGGCGGACGACGGCCAGAACCCGGGCCCCGGCCCGACTCCCAGCCCGAGCCCGACGACCAGCACCGCACCGACCACCGCGCCCACCGGCAGCCCGACCCCGACCACGACCCCCACCGCGACGGTGACCGGGACCCCGACCGGCACGCCCGGGCCCACGCCGACCACGGTCCCGGCCCCCGCGCCGACCGCCACCGGCCCGGACGGCGGCGTCGACACCCGCGGCAGCCTCGCCCGCACCGGCTCCACCGCCCTCACCGCCGGCGGGATCGCCGCCGCCGCCATCGTGCTCGGCGCCGCCCTGTGGGCCCTGGCCCGCAAGCGCCGCAACTCCTGATCCGAGCGCCGGAACGGGAATCCGTTTGGGTGAGTCCCGTGCGGGGAGGTTGAATGCCCGCATGGGACATCTCGAAGCCAGCCACCTGGAGTACTACCTTCCCGACGGGCGGGTACTGCTCCCCGACGTCTCCTTCCGGGTGGGCGAGGGGTCGGTGGTCTCCCTCGTGGGGGCGAACGGGGCCGGCAAGACCACCCTGCTCAAGCTGATCTCCGGGGAGCTCCAGCCGCACGGCGGCTCGGTCACCGTCAGCGGCGGGCTCGGCGTGATGTCGCAGTTCGTGGGGTCCGTACGGGACGAGACGACCGTGCGCGACCTGTTGGTGTCGGTGTCCCAGCCGCGCATTCGGGAGGCCGCGAAGGCCGTCGACCGTGCCGAGCACCTGATCATGACGGTGGACGACGAGTCCTCCCAGATGGCGTACGCGCAGGCGCTCAGCGACTGGGCCGACGTCCAGGGCTACGAGGCGGAGACCCTCTGGGACGTCTGCACCATGGCCGCGCTCGCCGTGCCGTACGACAAGGCGCAGTTCCGCGAGGTGCGCACGCTGTCGGGCGGTGAGCAGAAGCGGCTCGTGCTGGAGGCGCTGCTGCGCGGGCCGGACGAGGTGCTGCTGCTCGACGAGCCGGACAACTACCTGGACGTCCCGGGCAAGCGGTGGCTGGAGGAGCAGCTGAAGGCCACCCGCAAGACGGTGCTCTTCGTCAGCCACGACCGGGAGCTGCTCACCCAGGCCGCCGAGAAGATCATCAGCCTGGAGCCGAGCCCCATGGGCACGGACGTGTGGGTGCACGGCGCGGGCTTCGGCACGTACCACGACGCCCGGAAGGAGCGCTTCGCGCGCTTCGAGGAGCTCAAGCGGCGCTGGGACGAGGAGCACGCACGGCTGAAGGCCCTGGTGCTGCGGCTGCGCAACCAGGCCGCGAGCAGCCCCGACATGGCCTCGCGGTACCGGGCGATGCAGACCCGCTTCCAGAAGTTCGAGGAGGCCGGCCCGCCGCCGGAGCCGCCGCGGGAGCAGGACATCCGGATGCGGCTCAAGGGCGGCCGTACGGGCGTGCGCGCGCTCACCGTCGAGAACCTCGAACTGACCGGCCTGATGAAGCCCTTCTCGCTGGAGGTCTTCTACGGGGAGCGGGTCGCGGTGCTGGGCTCGAACGGCTCCGGGAAGTCGCACTTCCTGCGGCTGATGGCGGGCGAGGACGTCAAGCACACGGGTACGTGGAAGCTGGGCGCGCGGGTGGTCCCCGGCCACTTCGCGCAGACCCACGCCCACCCGGAGCTGTTCGGCCGCACGCTCGTCGACATCCTGTGGACGGAGGCGGCGAAGCCGCTGGGCCAGGCGATGGGCGCCCTGCGCCGCTACGAGCTGGAGCGGCAGGCCGACCAGCCGTTCGAGAAGCTCTCGGGCGGCCAGCAGGCCCGTTTCCAGATCCTGCTGCTGGAGCTGGCCGGCACCACCGCGCTGCTGCTGGACGAGCCGACCGACAACCTGGACCTGGAGTCGGCGGAGGCGCTGCAGGACGGCCTGGAGTCGTACGACGGCACTGTGCTGTGCGTCACGCACGACCGCTGGTTCGCGCGCAGTTTCGACCGCTATCTGGTCTTCGGCTCGGACGGCGTGGTGCGGGAAACTGCCGAGCCGGTATGGGATGAACGTAGGGTCGAGCGCAAGCGGTAGCCCGAGGGACGCCTTGAGGGGGAGCACGTGGTGAGGCTGGACGTCGCGGGGCGCGGGCTCGCCCTTCTCGGATGGTTGCTGCGGCCCGCCTCGCGGCCCTGGCAGGCGGTCTCGCTCGCGGTGGTGCTGGGCATCTGCGTGTCCACCAGCCTCCGGCACAACTGGGGCTCGGACAACGCCTTCGTGGTGAAGGCCGCGGACACGCTGCTGGCGGGCGGTTCCCCGTACGAGGACAAGCGGTTCCTGTACCTGCCCAGCGCGGTGCTGATGGCGGTGCCGGAGGCGCTGCTGCCCACGGGGGTGCTGCGCTGGGTGCTGCCGGTGGTCCTGTCCGGGCTGCTGGCCTTCGGCTGGTGGTGCGCGATGCGGCTGTTCTCGGTGCCCACCCGCTCGCGGTTCGCGGTCCTCGGTTTCGCCGCCTTCGCGATCGCCTACAAGCCGTACGTCAACCTGGTCCTGATCGGGAACTGGACGGCCATCTCGGCCGCCGCCCTGCCCTGTGCGCTGCTGCTGGCGCACCGCGCGCGGTGGGTGGCCGCGGGGGTGGTGATCGGGCTGGCGATCGCCGCCAAGCCGATGCTGGTGCCGGTCGCCCTGCTGTTCCTGCTGGCCCGGCAGTGGCGGGGACTGGCCGCCGCCGTGCTGGTGCCGGTCGGGTTGTCGCTGGCCGGGGCGCTGCTGATGCCCAGCCCGACGCTGTTCTTCACCAAGACGCTGCCGTTCCTGCTGAAGGGCCAGGACTCGTACGCGCTGCCGTGGGACGCCTCGCCGATCGCGGTGCTGCCCAGGCTGGGGGTGCCGGAGCCGGCCGCCGTGCTCGCGGCCGGGGTGCTGGCGCTGGCCGGGCTGTGGGCGGTGTGGCGGCGCTGGAGCCGGCCCGGGGGCGACGAGGAGATGCGGCTGGCGGAGACGGCCTGCATGGTGATGCTCGCCGCATTTCTGGTGTCCCGGCCGTCCTTCGACCACTACCTGCTGGTGGTGCTTCCGCTGTTGTTCGCCTCGGCGGTGCGGGCGGGGTCGGCACCGTGTTCGCCGTGGTTCTGGGTGGCCGTGGTGCCCCAGTTGGTGGGCATGCCGTGGAACTGGTTCCTGGGCGGGGAGCGGCGGGCCTTCAAGGACTGTTTCACGCTGTGCGTGCTGGCCGTCACCCTGATGGTCGGGTGCACCCGACCGGGCCGGGGTAACCTGGTGAGCGTACGAACTGCAGGATCCGTGCGCGCCGAGGAGCCCGTCGATGCGGGATCCCGACCGGCGTTTTGACCCGTCCGGGTCAGCACAGGTATCCTGCTGGTTCGTTATGCGTATTGGCTTGTTCATTCTCACGTGAAAGGGCCCTTACGCCGGTCCACCGGGGCCGATGACCAGCGGTACACACGGGTTGCGTCCCCGTCGTGAACCAGGGCTGTCGTGATCGTTCCGTGGTGACCCTTGTCAGGACCCATCACTGAAGAAGCGAAGGCTACGAACCGTGCGTACGTACAGCCCCAAGCCCGGCGACATCTCGCGCCAGTGGCTCGTCATCGACGCCCAGGACGTTGTCCTCGGCCGTCTGGCGACCCAGGCCGCTGCCCTCCTCCGGGGCAAGCACAAGCCGACCTACGCCCCCCACATGGACATGGGCGACTTCGTCATCATCGTCAACGCCGACAAGGTCCACCTGTCCGGCAACAAGGCGAACCAGAAGATGGCGTACCGCCACTCGGGCTACCCGGGTGGTCTCCGTGCCGTCCGTTACAGCGACCTCCTCGCGGACAACCCGGAGAAGGCCGTGGAGAAGGCCGTCAAGGGCATGCTCCCGAAGAACACCCTGGGCCGTCAGATGCTCTCGAAGCTGAAGGTCTACTCGGGCGACCAGCACCCCCACGCTGCCCAGCAGCCGGTGCCGTTCGAGATCACCCAGGTCGCGCAGTAGTTCCGGCCACCCCCTAAGACGTAAAGAAATCTGAGGAGCATCGTGGCCGAGACCACCGCCGAGACGACCCCCGTCGACGAGTTCGAGGGCAACGTCGAGGAGTACACCAGCGAGTCTGAGGTCGTCGTCGAGGGCGACTACACCTCCGAGTCCCTTGCCGGTCGCTTCGGCGACCCCCAGCCGGCCGCCGGCCTGGGCCGTCGCAAGAACGCCATTGCCCGCGTCCGGATCGTTCCGGGCACCGGCAAGTGGAAGATCAACGGTCGCACCCTTGAGGACTACTTCCCCAACAAGGTGCACCAGCAGGAAGTCAACGAGCCCTTCAAGGTGCTCGAGCTCGACAACCGCTACGACGTCATCGCCCGCATCGCGGGTGGCGGCGTGTCCGGCCAGGCCGGCGCCCTGCGCCTCGGCGTGGCCCGCGCCCTCAACGAGGCGGACGTCGACAACAACCGCCCGGCGCTGAAGAAGGCCGGCTTCCTTTCCCGCGACGACCGTGCGGTCGAGCGCAAGAAGGCCGGTCTCAAGAAGGCCCGCAAGGCTCCGCAGTACAGCAAGCGCTAATCTCGCCTGCTGCTCTGCACGAATCCGCCCCGGCGGCACGCTCTGTGCTGCCGGGGCGGTTCGTTTACCGCCCTACGCGGCACATATCTGTCACACGCGGTCACGTATACGTACAAAGAAGTACCCAGCGCGAACTCGGAGGACAAAAGTGGGACGACTCTTCGGCACGGACGGTGTACGCGGTGTCGCCAACGCGGATCTGACGGCTGAGCTTGCACTCGGCCTCTCCGTGGCGGCAGCCCATGTGCTCGCCGAGGCGGGCACGTTCGAGGGCCACCGGCCCACCGCGATCGTCGGGCGCGACCCGCGGGCCTCCGGCGAGTTCCTGGAAGCGGCGGTCGTCGCCGGCCTCGCCAGCGCCGGCGTGGACGTCCTGCGCGTCGGTGTGCTGCCCACCCCGGCGGTGGCGTATCTCACCGGCGCGCTGGGCGCCGACCTCGGTGTGATGCTCTCCGCCAGCCACAACGCCATGCCCGACAACGGCATCAAGTTCTTCGCCCGGGGCGGCCACAAGCTCGCCGACGAGCTCGAGGACAAGATCGAGTCCATCTACCAGGAGCACCGCACCGGTGCCCCCTGGCAGCGCCCCACGGGCGCCGGCGTCGGCCGGGTCAGCGACTACGACGAGGGCTTCGACAAGTACATCGCCCACCTCATCGCGGTCCTTCCCAACCGCCTGGACGGCCTGAAGATCGTCCTGGACGAGGCGCACGGCGCGGCTGCCCGGGTCTCCCCGGAGGCGTTCGCCCGCGCCGGGGCCGAGGTCGTCACCATCGGCGCCGAGCCGGACGGCCTGAACATCAACGACGGCTGCGGCTCCACCCACCTGGGCCTGCTGAAGCAGGCCGTGATCGAGCACGGCGCCGACTTCGGCATCGCGCACGACGGCGACGCCGACCGCTGCCTGGCCGTGGACGGCGCCGGCGAGGAGATCGACGGCGACCAGATCCTCGCCGTGCTGGCACTCGCCATGCGCGAGGCCGGCCAGCTGCGCAAGAACACCGTCGTGGCCACCGTCATGTCCAACCTCGGCTTCAAGCTGGCCATGGAGGCCGAGGGCATCGAGCTCGTGCAGACCGGCGTCGGCGACCGCTACGTGCTGGAGTCGATGAAGGAGAACGGCTACGCCCTCGGCGGCGAGCAGTCCGGCCACGTGATCATCCTGGACCACGCGACCACCGGCGACGGCACGCTGACCGGCCTGATGCTGGCGGCCCGGGTCGCCGCCACCGGCCGCTCGCTGGCCGATCTGGTGCGCGTCATGCGGCGGCTGCCGCAGGTGCTCGTCAACGTCCCGGACGTGGACAAGTCCCGGGTCGGCACCTCCGCCGAACTCGCCGCGGCGGTCGCCGACGCGGAGCGCGAGCTGGGCAGCACCGGACGGGTGCTGCTCCGTCCGTCCGGTACGGAGCCACTCGTTCGGGTGATGGTCGAGGCTGCCGACATCGAGCAGGCCCAGTCGGTCGCCGGGCGCCTGGCGGACGTGGTGAAGTCCGCGCTCGGCTGAAGGGCGTCCGAGTGAACTCCCCCGGTGCCAGGGATCAGAGCGGTCCCTCGCGCCCGGGGAGTACGCGCTTCCAGCGGTGGCGCTGGGTGCGCCACAGCAGCTTCCACGCGTACAGGGTCAGCACCCCGGCGAGCATGATGCCGCCCAGGTTCAGCAGCAGCTGGTTCGCCGAACCCCACATCTGCCCGTACTCGCCGTAGCTGAGGGCCACGGCGGCGTTCGCGGCCGCCGGGACGGTGGTCACCGAGATGGCCACGCCGACCAGCGCTCCGGCTTTCGCCGAGGTCAACGAGAGCATCCCGGCGGCGCCGGCCAGCATCGCGACGACGAAGGAGAACGGGTCCGGCTGCCAGATGAAGCTGGTGTTCGGGCGCGGATTGTCGAGCTGGGCCTGGCTGAACAGACCCAGCGCGTCCATCACCAGGCTGAACACGGTGGTGGCGATGATCGCAGCGGCGAAGCCGATCAGCAGGGCCGCGAGCGAGCGCGTGGCGAGCCTGGGCGCGCGCTGCACCAGCCCGGTGCAGACCCCGGCGAGCGGTCCGAACTCGGGACCGACCGCCATCGCGCCCACGATCAGGACCGCATTGTCCAGCACCACACCGCAGGCCGCGATCATCGTCGCGATGATCATGAACGCGGCGTAGGTGATGGTGAGGGTGGACTCCTCGTGGGTAGACTCGGCGAGCTGCTCCCACACCACCGCGTCCGCGGGCTCGCCGGGAGCCTCCTCCTCGGCCTCTTCGGCGCGTTTCGACAGCGACAGGTCGATGTTCTCGACGGCGATCGAGCCGTCCTTGTCGATCCCGAGCTGCCGCAGCTCGTGCAACAGCTCGTCACCGGCTTCCCGGGCGACGTCGCAGAGGACCAGGTCCCCCCGAGGGTCCCGGGCGGCGCCGGGCAGCACCACCAGATGGGTGGTGCCGACCGTCGACTCGACGGCCGCGACCACCGCCTCCGTCCGGTCGGGCGGGGTGATCATCCGCAGATGCAGCATTGACGCACTGTAAACGCTAGAGCTTGCGCAGGCTCAGCTTCTGCACCTTGTGGTCCGGGCCCTTTCGGACGACCAGGTTGGCCCGGCCGCGGGTGGGGGCCACGTTTTCCAGCAGGTTGGGGCGGTTGATCGTGCGCCACATGGTCTGCGCGTACTCCATGGCCTCCTCCTCGGAGACCTGGGTGTACTTCCGGAAGTAGGAGAAAGGATTCTGGAACGCGGTCTCGCGCAGCTTCCGGAACCGGTTCAGGTACCAGCGCTCGATGTCCTCGGGGCGCGCGTCCACGTACACGCTGAAGTCGAAGTAGTCGGCCAGCCCGACCCTGGTCCGGCCGTCCTTGCCGGGCAGGGCCGGCTGGAGGACGTTGAGCCCCTCCACGATCAGGATGTCCGGGCGGCGCACCACCAGCTGCTCGCCCGGCACGATGTCGTAGATGAGGTGCGAGTAGACGGGGGCGGTGACCTCGTCCTTCCCGGACTTGATGTCCGCGACGAAGCGGGTGAGCGCGCGCCGGTCGTACGACTCCGGGAAGCCCTTGCGGGACAGCAGCCCGCGCTCCTGGAGCTCCTTCATCGGGTAGAGGAACCCGTCGGTGGTGACCAGCTCCACCCGCGGGTGCTCGGGCCAGCGGGCCAGCAGGGCCTGCAGCAGACGGGCCACGGTGGACTTGCCGACGGCCACCGAGCCGGCCACGCCTATCACGAAGGGGGTGCCGGTCTGCGCGCCGTGGCCGTTGCCGGCGTCGCCGAGGAAGGTGTTCAGCGCGCCGCGCAGGCTGCTGGTGGCGCCCACGTACAGATTGAGCAGCCGGGACAGCGGCAGGTACACGTCCCGGACCTCGTCCAGGTCGATGACGTCGCCGAGGCCGCGCAGCCGCTCCACCTCCTCGGCGGTCAACGGCAGCGGGGTCCGTTCGCGCAGTGCGCTCCACTCGGCGCGGGTGAGGTCGACGTACGGCGAGACATCGGCAGTGCGGTGCCGGTTGCCGGGTGCGCTTCGTGGCGGCGAAGTGATCACACCGCCATTGTCGGCGCTCCGGCTGGATTGTGGGTGGTGGGGTCGGTCACGTGGGCGGGGCGTGAACGGCCGGTTCCGGATGGTTGTGCAGTTCTTGATCTCGATTGGGGGGAGGGCCGGTATCACGGTCGTCACGATCGCGTTATTCGGCGGCGCGCGGCCGAGCTGCCCACGTACATTGATCAACAGCTTCGGCTGCGTGTGTGCGCCCGTCCCTTGCGGCCCGGGCGGCCCGGCCGGCCTTCATCCGCATGTTCCTCTGGGGGGAAAACCCGTATGCGCAGCACCCTGGTCCGCCGTTCCGTCATGACCGCCTCCGCCGTGTCCCTGGCCCTGCTGGCCACCGCCTGCGGTTCGGACTCCGGCAAGGACGCGCCGAAGACCGACGCCAAGGCCTCCTCGTCGGCGGTGGCCGAGGCCCCGGCGGCCAAGGCCAAGACGGACGCCGAGCTGGCCAAGCTGATCGTGGTCCAGGGCGACGTGGCCGACCACACCGTCAAGGAGGCCACGAAGGCCGAGGCCGCCGCCGGTGCCGCTGCCACCAGCGACAAGGCCGAGTGCAAGGTCCTCGTCCAGGCGCAGGCCTTCGCCGCGATCGGCACCCCGGCCGGCGCGGCCCGCACCAAGATCGTCGCCAACCCGAAGGCCCCGGGCCCCAACGCCACGGACGAGGAGAAGCTGGCGGCCGCGATGGGCGCGCTCGGCTCCACCGCCACCGCCGTCACCCTCACCTCGTACGACGGCAAGGGCGCGGAGGAGGCCTTCGCCTCCCTGAAGACCGCGGGCACCGCCTGCGCCGGCGGCTACTCCGCCACCCAGGCGGGCGAGACCACCAAGATGACCAGCGTGGCCCCGGGCGCGGCGGTCACCGCCGGCGACGAGTCGCTCGCCTACACCGTGGTCGGCGACGCGGACGGCGAGAAGCTGACCACCCAGCTGGTGGCGGTCCGCAAGGGCAACACCCTGGCCACCTTCTCCTCGCTGAGCCTGACCGGCACGGCCGAGCAGCCGAAGGCCGTCGTCGAGGCCCAGGTGAAGAAGCTCGGCTGAGGCCGCGGCCGTCACGGCCGACGAACGTCAACCCCGCTCCGGCGTATTCGCCGGAGCGGGGTTTTTCGTCCGTTCGGGTACCCGGCAGGAGGCGCTCCGCGGCGTACGCTGCGGCCTATGTGCGGAATTGTGGGTTACGTGGGAGCGCAGTCTGCGCTCGATGTGGTCATCGCCGGACTCAAGCGGCTGGAGTACCGCGGCTACGACTCGGCCGGGGTCGCCGTCCTCGCCGACGGCGGGCTGGCCGCCGCCAAGAAGGCCGGCAAGCTGGTCAATCTGGAGAAGGAGCTGGTCTCCCGGCCGCTGCCGGCCGGGTCGACCGGGATCGGGCACACCCG
Organism: Streptomyces sp. NPDC051211; assembly: GCF_040689505.1. Taxonomy (NCBI): domain Bacteria; kingdom Bacillati; phylum Actinomycetota; class Actinomycetes; order Kitasatosporales; family Streptomycetaceae; genus Streptomyces; species Streptomyces sp. NPDC051211. The sequence goes on along the minus strand of NZ_JBFBAV010000001.1, from coordinate 17,473 downwards.
GTGGGCGACCCACGGCGGGCCGACCGATGCCAACGCCCATCCGCACCTGGACAATTCGGGGCGGGTCGCGGTCGTCCACAACGGCATCATCGAGAACTTCGCCGCGCTGCGCGCCGAGCTGACGGAGCGTGGGCACCGGCTGGAGTCGGAGACGGACACCGAGGTCGTCTCGCACCTGCTCGGGGAGCTGTTCTCCTCGACGGGGGACCTGCCCGAGGCGATGCGGCAGGTCTGCCGGCGTCTGGACGGGGCGTTCACGCTGGTCGCCGTGCACGCCGACGAGCCGGACGTGGTCGTGGGGGCCCGCCGGAACTCCCCCCTGGTGGTGGGCGTCGGGGAGGGCGAGAACTTCCTCGCCTCGGACGTGGCCGCGTTCATCGCCCACACCCGGTCCGCGATCGAGCTGGGGCAGGACCAGGTCGTCGAGCTCCGCCGCGACGGGGTGACGGTGACCAACTTCGACGGCACGCCGGCGGAGGTGCGGGCGTACCACGTGGACTGGGACGCCTCGGCGGCCGAGAAGGGCGGCTACGACTACTTCATGCTCAAGGAGATCGCCGAGCAGCCGAAGGCCGTCGCCGACACCCTGCTGGGCCGGATCGACGGGAGCGGCTCGCTGACCCTGGACGAGGTGCGCATCCCCGCCTCGGTGCTCAGGGAGGTCGACAAGGTCGTGATCGTGGCGTGCGGTACGGCCTACCACGCGGGCATGATCGCGAAGCTGGCGATCGAGCACTGGACCAGGATCCCCTGCGAGACGGAGCTCGCCAGCGAGTTCCGCTACCGGGACCCGATCCTGGACCAGCGCACCCTGGTGGTGGCGATCTCGCAGTCCGGCGAGACGATGGACACCCTGATGGCGCTCCGGCACGCGCGCGAGCAGGGCGCCAAGGTGCTGGCCATCTGCAACACCAACGGCTCCACCATTCCGCGGGAATCGGACGCGGTGCTGTACACGCACGCCGGGCCGGAGGTCGCCGTCGCCTCCACGAAGGCGTTCCTGACGCAGCTCGTCGCCTGCTATCTGGTCGCGCTGTACCTCGGGCAGGTGCGGGGCACCAAGTGGGGCGACGAGATCCAGGCGGTGATCCGTGAACTGTCGGACATCGCACAGGCCGTGGACGTGGTCCTGGAGACGATGGAGCCGGTGCGGGCGCTGGCCCGGTCGCTGTCCGCGAAGGACACCGTGCTGTTCCTGGGCCGGCACGTCGGCTACCCGGTGGCCCTGGAGGGTGCGCTGAAGCTGAAGGAGCTGGCGTACATGCACGCCGAGGGCTTCGCGGCGGGGGAGCTGAAGCACGGGCCGATCGCGCTGATCGAGCAGGACCTGCCGGTGGTGGTGGTCGTACCGTCGCCGCGCGGCCGGTCCGTCCTGCACGACAAGATCGTGTCCAACATCCAGGAGATCAGGGCGCGGGGCGCGCGGACCATCGTGATCGCGGAGGAGGGCGACGAGGCGGTGGTCCCGTACGCCGACCACCTGATCCGCATCCCCGCCACGCCCACCCTGCTGCAGCCGCTGGTGGCCACGGTCCCGCTCCAGGTCTTCGCCTGCGAGCTGGCCACGGCGCGGGGCAACGAGGTGGACCAGCCGCGTAATCTCGCCAAGTCCGTGACCGTGGAATAGGTCTAGTCGAAGAGGGACTTGGGGTTGTTGTGATTATCGGCGTGGGGATCGACGTTGCGGAGATCGACCGGTTCGAGGCCGCGCTGGAGCGGACGCCCGGCATGGCGCGACGGCTGTTCGTCGACACCGAGTTGATGCTGCCCAGCGGCGAGCGGCGCGGAATCGCCTCGCTCGCCGCACGGTTCGCCGCGAAGGAGGCCCTCGCCAAGGCGCTGGGCGCACCGGCCGGCCTGCTGTGGACGGACGCCGAGGTGTACGTCGAGGACAGCGGCCGGCCCCGGCTGCGGGTGCACGGCACGGTCGCGGCCCGGGCCGAGGAACTGGGCGTGGCCACCTGGCACATCTCGCTCAGCCACGACGCCGGGGTGGCGTCGGCGGTGGTGATCGCGGAAGGCTGACCCCATGCGTACTGCCTACAGCGTGGAGACCGTACGGGCCGCCGAGCGCGAGCTGATGGCCCGGCTGCCGGACGGCGCCCTGATGCAGCGCGCGGCGGCCGGACTGGCCGCCGTGTGCGCGAAGCGGCTGGGACGGGTCTCCGGATCCCGGGTGGTCCTGCTGGTGGGGCCCGGGGACAACGGGGGCGACGCGCTGTACGCGGGGGCCCGGCTGGCCCGGCGCGGGGCCGGGGTGTGGGCCGTACCGATGGACCCGGAGCGGATGCATCCGGGCGGGCTCGCCGCGCTGCGGCGGGCCGGCGGGCGGATCGCGGACCGGATCCCGGACCGCGTGGACCTGGTCCTGGACGGTCTGCTGGGCATCGGCGGGCGGGGCGGGCTGCGGGAAGCGGCGGCCGCGCTGGTGGACGGCGTTCCGGCCGGCGTGCCCGTGGTGGCCGTGGACCTGCCCAGCGGGGTGGACGCGGACACCGGCGAGCTGGCGGGACGGGCCGCCACCGCCGAACTCACCGTGACCTTCGGCGCGTACAAGCCGGGCCTGCTGATCGATCCCGGGGCGTCCAGGGCGGGCGAGGTGCGCCTGGTGGACATCGGGCTGGAGCTGCCGGGGGAACCGGCCGTGGAGGCGCTGGAGGACGAGGACGTGCGGCGGCTGCTGCCCGCACCCACCGCCGCGAGCGACAAGTACCGGCGCGGGGTCGTCGGCCTGGTCGCCGGCTCGGCGCAGTACCCGGGCGCGGCCGTGCTCACCGTGGCGGGTGCGCTGCGGGGCGGTGCGGGCGCGGTGCGGTACGTCGGGCCGGCGGCGGAGGCGGTGCTGGCCCGGTACCCCGAGGTGCTGATCGGCGAGGGCCGGGTACAGGCGTGGGTGCTCGGGCCCGGGCTGGGCAGCGGGCCGGTGCGGCTGCCTGCGGGGGACGTCCCGCTGCTGATCGACGCGGACGGGCTGCGCGGGCTCACCCCGGAGGCGGTCCGGGCCCGGACCGCCGAGACCCTGCTGACCCCGCACGCGGGGGAGGCGGCGGCGCTGCTCGGCGTGTCGCGGGACGAGGTCGAGCGGGGCCGGCTGGCGGCGGTGCGGGAGCTGGCGGAGCGGTTCGGGGCGACGGTGCTGCTGAAGGGGTCGACGACGCTGGTGTGCGGGCCGGGGGGCGGCGCGGTCCGGGTCAACCCGACGGGGACGCCGTGGCTGGCGACGGCCGGGAGCGGGGATGTGCTGTCGGGGCTGGTGGGCGGGCTGCTCGCGGCGGGGGTGGGGGCGCGGGATGCGGGGGCTGTGGGGGCGTATCTGCACGGGTTGGCGGGGTTTGCGGCTGCCGGGTTTTTGGGGGGCAGGGGCCGGGGCGGGGGTGGGGGTGGCGCGGCTGCGGGGGCGCCCGTTACCGCGTACGAGGTGGCGTTGGCGGTGCCGGGGGTTTGGCGGGGGCTGGGTGGGGGTGGGGGTGCTGGGGCCCTGCGGGGCTGATCCCCCACCCCGCCCCTTCCCGTAACCGGGGGCTCCGCCCCCGGGCCCCCGGGGCTCCGCCCCGGACCCGTTCGGGGGCTCCGCCCCCGGCCCCCCGCGCCTCAAACGCTGGCGGGGCTGGGTGGGGCTCCGACCCCGGCGGGTGGGTGGGGTGGCCGGGCGGCGGTGGGGCTGGGAGGGGGCGCCGGCCTTGGCGGGTGAGTGGGGTGGCCGGGTGGAGGCGGGGCCTCAAGCGGCGGTGGGCCGGTGGCTGAGGTGACACAGGCCTGGTGGGGAAAGTGCTGGCCACCGGTGGGGGTGGGCGCTTCGGGGGCGTGGGGGGAAGGGTGTCTGAGAGACTGACCGGGATGAACGAGACACCGCGCGTACACGCCGAGATCGATCTTGACGCCGTACGGGGGAACGTGCGCGCTCTGCGCGACCGGGCGCCCCGGGCCGAGCTGATGGCCGTCGTCAAGGCAGACGCTTACGGGCACGGGGCCGTCCCCTGCGCCCGTGCGGCCCGGGAGGCCGGCGCCTCCTGGCTCGGGACCGCCACGCCCCAGGAGGCCCTGGAGCTGCGTGCGGCCGGTGTCGACGGCCGGATCATGTGCTGGCTGTGGACCCCCGGCGGGCCCTGGCGGGAGGCCGTCGAGGCGGATGTCGACGTCTCGGTCAGTGGTGTGTGGGCCCTGGACGCGGTGCGGGAAGCCGCCCGCGCGGCCGGGCGCACGGCCAGGATCCACCTGAAGGCCGACACCGGCCTCGGCCGGAACGGCTGCCAGCCGGCCGACTGGGCCGAGCTCGTCGGCGCGGCCGTCGCCGCCCAGGCGGAGGGCACCGTCAGGATCACCGGCCTCTGGTCGCACTTCGCGTGCGCGGACGAGCCCGGCCATCCGTCCATCCAGCTCCAGCTCGGCGCCTTCCGGGACATGGTCGAGTACGCCGAGAAGGAGGGAGCGGAGCCCGAGGTCCGGCACATCGCGAACTCGCCCGCGACCCTGACCCTCCCCGAGAGCCACTTCGACCTCGTCCGTCCCGGCCTCGCCGTCTACGGCGTGTCCCCCGCCCCCGAACTCGGCACCCCCGCCCAGCTCGGCCTGCGCCCCGCCATGACCCTCAAGGCCTCGGTGGCCCTGGTGAAGAACGTGCCGGCCGGACACGGCGTCAGCTACGGACACCACTACACCACCACCGCCGAAACCAGCCTCGCGCTGATTCCGGCCGGCTACGCCGACGGGATCCCCCGGCACGCCTCCGGGCGCGGCCCGGTCCTGGTCGGCGGGAAGATCAGGACCGCCGCCGGGCGGGTGGCCATGGACCAGTTCGTGGTCGATCTGGGGCCGGGCGAGCACGGTGTGCGGCCCGGCGACGAGGCCGTTCTGTTCGGGACCGGCGAGCACGGCGAACCCACCGCCGAGGACTGGGCTCAAGCGGCAGACACGATTGCGTATGAGATCGTCACCCGTATCGGGGGGCGGGTGCCCCGGGTGTACCGCAACGGCTGACTGGCGGCCGAGTGAGGACGGGCGGCGTGGGCGAGAACTGGCGGAAGGCCGGCTGGGCAGGGGCCGCGATCGGCGTCATGGCCGCGGGCGCGGCCGCCGGAGTCGCGGTCGAGCGGCTCACGGTGGGCCGTGGCATGCGGATGAAGGCCCGGGTGGCCCTGGACGCGGCCGGCCCCTACGGTTCGCTGCGCGGCCTGGAGGGCACCACCCGCGCCGAGGACGGCACCGAGCTCCACTACGAGGTCGACGAACTGCCCGCGGACACCCGACGCCGCCGCCCGCTGCGCCGCAACGCGTCCGCAACCGCGGTGACCGTCGTCTTCTGCCACGGCTACTGCCTCAGCCAGGACTCCTGGCATTTCCAGCGGGCCGCGCTCCGGGGCGTCGTCCGCAGCGTCTACTGGGACCAGCGAAGCCACGGCCTGTCCGACCGCGGCCTGGCCCAGGCCGACGGCGAGCCCGTCACCATCGACCAGCTCGGCCGCGATCTGAAGGCCGTCATCGACGCAGCCGCCCCCGAGGGCCCGCTCGTCCTCGTCGGCCACTCCATGGGCGGTATGACGATCATGGCGCTGGCCGAGCAGTTCCCGGAGCTGCTCCGGGACCGGGTGCGCGCCGTGCTGCTGGCCGGCACCTCCAGCGGCCGGCTCGACGAGGTCACGTACGGACTCCCCTCGGTCGGCATGACCGCGGTGCGCCGCGTGCTGCCGGGCGTGCTGCGGGCGCTCGGCTCGCAGGTGGAGCTGGTGGAGAAGGGCCGCCGGGCCACCGCCGACCTCTTCGCCGGCATGATCAAGCGGTACTCCTTCGGCTCCCGGGACGTGGACCCGGGCGTGGCGCGCTTCGCGGAGCGGCTCATCGAGGCCACGCCCATCGACGTGGTCGCCGAGTTCTACCCGGCGTTCGCGGCCCACGACAAGACGGCCGCCCTGCAGCAGTTCGTGGGGCTCCCGGTGACCGTGATCGCCGGCGACAAGGACATGGTCACCCCGCCCGAGCACAGCGAGGACATCAAGGCCGAACTCCCGGACGCCGAGCTGGTGGTGCTGGAGAACGCCGGCCACCTGCTGATGCTGGAGCACCCGGAGACCGTCACCGGTCTGCTGCTCGACCTGCTGGCGCGCAGCGGTGCGGTGCCCGGAGCCACTACCGTTGGCTCCTATGGAAGCACCGCACACCCAGGCGGCTGAGACCGCCGCCGCTGTCGCCGTCACCGTCGATTCGCCCGAGCGGATGCAGGACCTGGGCCGCCGGATCGCCGCTCTGCTGCGCCCCGGCGACCTCGTGCTGCTGACCGGCGAGCTCGGCGCGGGCAAGACCACGCTGACCCGGGGCCTGGGCGAGGGCCTGGGCGTGCGCGGGGCCGTGACCTCGCCGACCTTCGTGATCGCCCGGGTCCATCCGTCGCTGGTCGGTGGCCCGCCGCTGGTGCACGTGGACGCGTACCGGCTCGGCGGCGGCCTGGACGAGATGGAGGACCTGGACCTCGACGTGTCGCTGCCCGAATCGGTGGTCGTGGTCGAGTGGGGCGACGGCAAGGTCGAGGACCTGTCGGAGGACCGGCTGCACGTGGTCATCGCGCGGGCGGTGGGCCACGAGGAGGTGCTCGACGACGTCCGGGAGGTCTCGGTGCGCGGCGTCGGCGCCCGCTGGGACGCGGCGCAGCTCAAGACGCTGACCGAGCCCGCGGTCTGACCTGCGGGCGGGCCTGTGGGCCGACTCGCCCGTCGACCGGCGGGCTGGCCGGCGGGTCGGCCGCGCCGAAACGTACCGACATTGCGTCGGCAAGATATTGCGCGGGTGCCGGGCAGCGTGATGACATGGTATCGAGCACCGGTTAGGGCTACCTAACTTCGGCGTATCCGGATGCAGGAGGCAGCCATGTCGGCCATGTCGGCAGCAGAGCGGGGAGACGCGCCCCGTCAGACCGGCCCCGCCCTCGTCCCCTTCGGCCTGACCATGCAGGCGCTGCTCGCCTCCTGCGCGGCGGCCACGGCGGTCTCCACACCACCGAAGTCGGAGCAGCACGAGGACGGCGAAGACGGCGGGGGCGGCGAGACCGGGGAGGAGCCCGCGGCGGCCTGAGCCGGCCGGGTGTCCTGTCCTCGTACGGCGCCTCGTCCTCCGTACGGGTGAAGGTGGCGCGGTGGGGGAAACGGGCGGGATGCGGGACCTGAGCGACGCGCGGGGCCCACGGGTCCCACGGGGTCTAAGGGACGACGACGACCTTCGAGTTGACCGTCGCGAACGCCCACATCGCGTCACCGTCGGCACGCGTCATGCGGATGCCGCCGGTCTTCTTCCGCGCGTCCGGCTCCGGCAGGGACCCGTCCACCCGGGCGCTGAAACCGATCACCACGCCGTCCTTGTTGGTGAACCGTACGACGTGCTCGATCGGCACCCCGTCCGAACCGGTCACCGAACCCGAGCGCGAGCCGACCGCATAGCTGCCCGGCTTCGGGTGCACCGTGCTCGGCATCACCGTGAACGTGCGGGGCTGGGCCCCGGCCGTGGTCTCCACCAGCCACACCCGCTTCTGGCCCACCGAGTAGACGACCCGCTTGCCGACGCCCGAGTTCTCCGGGACCGCGGCCGGCTTCGCCGGGTCCTGCGGAGCGGTGGACTGGCTCGCCGGCGTGTTCGCGGGCTGCCGGGCCTGCGCGGCCGGCCGCTCCGGCGCACTCGCCGAGGCCTGGTAGGCGAGGAAGCCGACCACGGCGATCGCCGCCGCCGTGAGCCCGGCCACGATTCCCGAGCTGCTGCGTGCCACCTTGCTCCACCTTCCCCGGTGCTTCCCCTGATCCAATCCTGGGTCGACGGTAGCAGCCGGGGCGTGAAGGATCGGGCCGCAACGGGCGCAGGCGGCCGCCGTCCCGGGAGTCGTAGGCTGTTCGCGTGCTCTTGCTCGCAGTAGATACCGCCACGCCCGCCGTCACCGTCGCCCTCCACGACGGCGAATCCGTCCTCGCCGAGTCCAGCCAGGTCGACGCCCGGCGCCACGGGGAGCTCCTGCTGCCCGCCGTCGACGCGGTCCTCGCCGAGGCCGGCCTGAAGCTCGACGCCGTGACCGGCATCGTCGTGGGCACCGGCCCCGGCCCCTACACCGGGCTGCGCGTCGGCCTGGTCACCGCCGCCGCCTTCGCCTCCGCGCTCGGCGTCCCCGTGCACGGGCTGTGCACCCTCGACGGCCTCGCGTACGCCGCCGGGTCCGCCGGCCTCGAAGGCCCCTTCGTCGTCGCCACCGACGCACGCCGCAAGGAGGTCTACTGGGCGCGGTACGAGGACCCGCGCACCCGCGTCGGCGAGCCCGCCGTGGACCGGCCGGCCGACATCGCCGAGCAGGTCGCCGGGCTGCCCGCGGTGGGTGCGGGCGCACTGCTCTACCCCGAGGTCTTCCCGGACGCGCGCGGCCCCGAACACCAGTCGGCGGCGGCCCTCGCCTCCCTCGCCGCGGAACGGCTCGCGGCCGGCGACGAATCCCCCGGCTTCCTCCCGCCGACCCCGCTCTACCTGCGCCGGCCCGACGCGCAGGTCCCCAAGAACTACAAGGTGGTCACCCCCCAGTGACCGTGTCCACCGAGGCCGTCGTGCTGCGCGAGATGCGGTGGTGGGACATCGAGCCCGTGCTGGAACTGGAGCACGAGCTGTTCCCCGAGGACGCCTGGTCCGCCGGCATGTTCTGGTCCGAACTGGCCCACGCGCGCGGCCCCCGGGCCACCCGCCGCTACGTGGTGGCGGAGACGGTTCCCGACAGCAGCCCCGGCAACGGCCCCGCCACGGGCGCCGGGGCGGGCGCGGGCCGCATCGTCGGCTACGCCGGACTGGCCGCCGCCGGCGACCTGGGCGACGTACAGACCATCGCGGCCGCCCGCGACCAGTGGGGGACCGGGCTCGGCGCCCGGCTGCTCACCGACCTGCTGCGCGCCGCCACCGCCTTCGAATGCGCCGAGGTGCTGCTGGAGGTGCGGGTGGACAACACCCGCGCCCAGAAGCTCTACGAGCGCTTCGGCTTCGAGGCGATCGGCTTCCGGCGCGGCTACTACCAGCCCGGCAACGTCGACGCGCTCGTCATGCGCCTTTCCGACCCCGCAAGCTCTGTGAGCCCCGAAGGCTCCGTACGAAGTGAGAACCATGGCTGACGAACCCCTCGTCCTCGGCATCGAGACCTCCTGCGACGAGACCGGCGTCGGCATCGTCCGCGGCACCACGCTGCTCGCGGACGCGGTCGCGTCGAGCGTCGACGAGCACGCGCGCTTCGGGGGCGTGGTCCCCGAGGTCGCCTCCCGCGCCCACCTGGAGGCGATGGTTCCGACCATCGAGCGGGCCCTGGCGGAAGCCGGGGTCTCCGCCCGCGACCTGGACGGCATCGCGGTCACGGCCGGCCCCGGCCTGGCCGGCGCCCTGCTGGTCGGCACCTCGGCGGCCAAGGCCTACGCGTACGCGCTGGGCAAGCCGCTCTACGGGGTGAACCACCTGGCCTCGCACATCTGCGTGGACCAGCTGGAGCACGGGCCGCTGCCCGAACCGACGATGGCCCTGCTGGTGTCCGGCGGACACTCCTCGCTGCTGCTGGCACCGGACATCACCTCCGACGTACGGCCGCTCGGCGCGACCATCGACGACGCGGCCGGCGAGGCCTTCGACAAGATCGCGCGGGTGCTGAACCTGGGCTTCCCCGGCGGCCCGGTGATCGACCGGCTCGCCAAGGAGGGCGACCCGGCCGCCATCCACTTCCCGCGCGGGCTGACCGGGCCGCGCGACGCGGCGTACGACTTCTCCTTCTCCGGGCTGAAGACGGCCGTGGCCCGCTGGATCGAGGCGAAGCGCAACGCGGGGGAGGACGTGCCGGTGCGGGACGTGGCCGCGTCCTTCCAGGAAGCCGTGGTGGACGTCCTCACCCGCAAGGCCATCCGGGCCTGCAAGGACGAGGGCGTCGACCACCTGATGATCGGCGGCGGGGTGGCGGCGAACTCCCGGCTGCGCGCGCTGGCGCAGGAGCGCTGCGACGACGCCGGGATCGTCCTGCGGGTGCCGCGTCCCAAGCTGTGCACGGACAACGGGGCGATGGTGGCGGCGCTGGGCGCGGAGATGGTCGCCCGGAACCGGCCGGCCTCGGACTGGGACCTGTCCGCGGACTCCTCCCTGCCGGTCACCGACCCGCACGTGCCGGGCACCTCGCACGGGCACGGGCACGGCCACGGGCACGGGAGCTCGCACGGGCACGACCACGTCCACGAGTCGAGCAAGGACAACCTCTACTCATGAGCATCACGGTCGCGCTGATGTGGGAGGCCCGGGCCGTCGACGGGCGGGGCAACGAACTGCTCGAATGGGCCCGTTCGCGGGTCCTGGCGAGCGAGCCGGTGCGCCGCGAGGTGTTCCGCGCCCCGCAGGACCGGGTCCTCGTCATCACCTGGTGGGAGGCGGACTCCATCACGGCGGAACTGCCCGAACTCCCGGAACCCGCACCGGACCTGATCACCCGCCCGGTCCACCGCTGGCGCTTCGAGGCGGTCTCCTAGGCCGACGCGGTCACGAGAGTCCGCAACATGACGCCGTCGTGGGGGAGTCCGGCGGTCCTGGACGGGGCTCCGGCTATCGTCATGCGCATGCCTCGCCGTCACCTGCCGCCCCCACCGCCGCCCGCGCACCTGCGCGCATGGCACGACGCGGCCGTCCTGCAGGACGACCGGGCCCGGTTCCTGACGGAGTTGGCGCGGCACAGCCTGGGGCTCACCCGGCTGCTGCTGCTGTGGTCGGCGGCCGCGGTCTTCGCCTTCGGCTGGTCCTTCCTCGGCATGGCCCTGATGTCCTTCGAGCAGGGCGACGGCCTCGGCCTCCTGATCGGCGGGGCCTTCGCCGCCCTCGGGTTCGGCGTGCTGGTGCCGGCCGGGTTCTGGTTCGCCTGGGGCGCCCGGCGGGACCGCGAGGTGCGGCAACTCCTCTGCGCCTGGGCCGACTCGGAGCCGGCGGGCAACGACCCGGCGGCGGAGGCCCGGCTGCGCGCCCCGGGCCGCAGCCTGGGCTGGCTGCTGAGCTCCTTCGGGCTGTGCGCGGCCGGCCTGTGGGTGTCCTTCGGGTCGGCGGCCTCGGCCCGGCCGGACGGGGACACGTACGGCGAGGTCGCCTACTACATCGGCCTCGGCATGATCCTCTGGATCACCGGGCTGCTGGGCGCCGGGAAGGCCGCCGCCCACTACCGCTGGGCGCTGCGCGCCTTCACCGGGCCGGGCCGGCGGGCGAGCCGATGAGCATGGACGGCGCCCCGGCCACCCGGGTGAGGATGACCGTTGCCGCGTTCCGGCCCTGAGGCTTGACCTTCCTGCGGAGTTCCTCCGGCTCGATCGCCGAACCGCGCTTCTTCACGGTCAGCACCCCCACCTCGCGCTCGCGCAGCAGCGCCTTGAGCTTCTTCAGGTTGAAGGGGAGCACATCGGTGATCTCGTACGCGGTGGCGTACGGGGTCGGGCGGAGCTCGTCGGCGGTGATGTAGGCGATGGTCGGGTCGATCAGCCGGCCGTCGAGCGCGGCCGCGACCTCGGCGACCAGGTGGGCCCGGATGACGGCGCCGTCGGGCTCGTACAGGTAGCGGCCGACCGGGCCGGGCTCGGGATCGGGCAGCGGGACCTCGGGGCAGAGCGAGTGCGGGCCGGGCAGCAGGGTCGCGCGGACCGCCCCGGGCGCCGTCCCGAACCAGAGCACCGCTTCCTTCACGTCCCCCTGGTCGGAGATCCACTCCGCCTCCGCCTCGGCCGGGACGGCCTCGTGCGGGATACCGGGGGCGATCTTGATGGCTGCGTACCGCGCCCTGTGGGCGGCCTGGACGGCCCAGGACAGTGGCGGCGAGTACGCCTCCGGATCGAAGGTCCGGCCGCGTCCGCCGCGCCGCGCCGGATCCAGGAAGACGGCGTCGTAGCCGTCCGTCCCGACCTCCGTCACATCCGCCTCGCGGACCTCGATCAGTCCCTCCAGCCCCAGCGCCTCGGCATTGGCCCGGGCCACGTCGGCGGTCAGCGGATCGCGGTCCACGGCCAGCACCCGGATGCCGGCCCGGGCGAGCGCGATCGCGTCCCCGCCGATGCCGCAGCACAGGTCGGCCAGGCTGCGCACGCCGAGCGCGGACAGCCGCTCGGCGCGGTACGCGGCCACGCTCGCCCGGGTGGCCATCTCGACCCCGCCGGGCGTGAAGAACATCCGGTACGCGTCCTCGGCACCGAACTTCGCCACCGCGCGCTGCCGCAGCCGGGCCTGTCCCAGGGCCGCGGAGACTAGTCCGGCCGGGTGGTCTCGGCGCAGCCGGGTGGCGACGGCGAGCTCCTGGGAGGGGTCGTAGTCGCGCAGCGAGTCGAGGAGGGCGCGGCCCTCGGGGGTGAGGAGGGCGGCGAAATCGTGCTGGTTCACCGGCTCATTGTGCGCCAGCCGGTGGAAGGTGCGGATCCGGTCGAGGTGTCGTCCGAGGAGCGGCGCGGCGGGCTGACAATATGCCCAGCTATGCAGCTAGTAGGAAAAAAGGAACAAAAGACCCATCGGATCGTCGGTTCGCGCGGCCGGTTCGGGGTGGCGCTGGCCGCGCTGCTGGTCGCCGCCCTCGGCACCGCCTGCGGATCCGGCGACACGGACAAGCAGCCGGGCAAGCACGACAAGCTCAAGGCGGGCAGCGAGGCCGGCGCAGGCGGCGCGCCCGTCAACCCGGCGGCCCAGCGCAAGCAGAAGGAACTGGCCCGGCTCGCCGCCGTCAAGAAGTGGGGACTGGCCAAGACCCCGCTGATCGCCCCGGCGGCACCGAAGGAAAAGCCCGAGATCGAGACCCGTGAAGGGTTCGAGGTCGAGGACCACGAGGGCCTCCCGCCGGTGTTCACCACCATCCCCACCGAGGAGAAGGTCGTCTTCCTGACGGTCGACGACGGTGCGGAGAAGGACCCCGAGTTCCTGAGGATGATGCAGGAGCTCGACATCCCGTACACCGCCTTCCTCAGCGACTACCTGGTGCGGGACAACTACCCGTACTTCAAGAAGATGCAGGCGGCCGGCGTCACCCTCAACAACCACTCCCTCAACCACCGCTACATGCCGGCCCTCTCGTACGAGAAGCAGCGGCAGGAGATCTGCGGGCAGCAGGCGACGATCCAGAAGGAGTTCGGCAAGCGGCCCACCGTGTTCCGCCCGCCGTACGGCAACTACAACGAGGACACCCTGCGCGCGGCCAAGTCCTGCGGGATCAAGCACGTTCCGCTGTGGAACGCCGAGGCCTTCCCGGACAAGATGGACTACCGCGAATGGGACCGGGACCTGCACCCCGGCGACATCATCCTCACGCACTTCCGGGGGCGGGAGGACTGGAAGGGAACCATGCCTGACATGATCCGTCAGGTGATGAAGACCGTCACGGCGAAGGGATACGCCGTGGCCCGCCTGGAGGACTACCTGTGATGAGCGCGCGCCGGCTGACGGCCGGAATCCTGGCGGCCGGCGCGCTCGCGCTCTCCCTGGCGGCGTGCGGGGACAGCGTGGAACCCATCGAACGGCTCGGCCGGAAGGCGACGGAGGAGGTCCAGGGCGACGGCCCGACCTCCCCGCCCCCGTCCGCCTCCTCCGGGTCCGTGTCTGCGAAACCGTCGCCGTCCTCGGAGGCGTACAAACGCTGGGGCCTGTCCCGGCCGGTGGAGTTCGCGTCGAAGCCGGCGCACCGGCCGCCGCTGCCGAAGGCAGGGCCCGGGCGGGTGCCGGTCGTGGACCGAATACCCGTGCCGGCGGGGGAGAAGACGGTCTTCCTCACCTTCGACGACGGGGCCGAACGCGATCCCGAGTTCCTGAAGCTGGCGGCCGACCTCGAACTGCCGATCAGCATGTTCCTCACCGACAGCGTCGCCTCCGGGGGCTACGACTACTTCGCGAAGCTCCGCGACCTGGGCAACGGCAGCGTCATCCACAACCACACGCTGACCCACCCCAACATGCGGACCCTGTCGTACGAGGCCCAGAAGGCCCAGATATGCGGCCAGCAGGCCCGCCTGACGACCCGCTTCGGTACCCGCCCCCGCCTGTTCCGCCCGCCGTACGGCAACTACAACGACAACACCCTCCGCGCGGCCAAGGACTGCGGTGCGGAGGCGGTGGTCCTGTGGCGGGCGTCGATGCAGATACGCAACCTCCAGTACGCGGAGGGCTCCGCCCTCAAGCCCGGCGACATCATCCTGGCCCACTTCCGTGGCCCGTCGGAGCTGAAGGGCTCGACGGAGACGCAGATGACCATCCGCATGCTGCAGAAGATCCAGGAACAGGGCTTCAAAATAGGCCGCTTGGAGGACTACCTGTAGGCCACCGGGCGACGACGGCCCGGCCGTGGCGGCGGCGCAGCCCGAGAAGGAACCCTCAACGGAACAACGGGCGCGGCTCGATGCGTTCCTCGACGGCGGAATCGCCTTGGCGCGCGACGACGTATGCCCCCTTGCCGGGCACTTCCGTGACGGCTTCGACCAGCTTGGTCCCGCGGTAGACCAGGCCCACTCCGTCGTCGGAGCAGTGGGTCTCGGGCAGGGTGCCGTCGGCCACCAGCCGGTGGACCAGAGGGCGCCGGCCCGCGTCGGTGTCGTAGTGCACTCCGTTGCCGTACGGCAGGAGGCCCAGGGCGTTGGTGAGGGGCCGCAGCTCGGGTCCGAAGGAGTCGGTCGTGCCACCCCTGAACCAGCAGATCGATCCCGCGCTGACTCCGCTGAGCACGACGCCCGCCTCCCAGGCGCGGCGGAAGACGTCGTCGAGCCCGTGGACCCGCCACACGGCCAAGAGGTTCGCCACCGAGCCGCCCATCACCCAGATCACGTCCTGCTCGAGAACCGTGCCCTCCACGTCATCGAGGTTGGGCATCGGAAAGAGCTGCAGGGGCGTCAGATCGAACCCGGCCACCCGGCCGGCCTCGTGCATGCGTGCGGTGAAGTGTTCGGCGTCGCCGATGGCCGTGCCGACGTACATGACCCGGGGACGGCGGCCGTGGACCCCCGACAGTTCGACGGCGTGATGCACCAATCCGCCGAACGACACCATGGTCCGGCCTCCCGCGCGGTGCCCACCGGAAGTGGCGAGAATCGTGGGCTCTGAGGCAGTCATACCGGTGATCCTATTGGCCCAACGGCCTCGACCACGAGGTACTTGTGGAGTCACCCGCCCGGCATCCCGTTCCGAGCTACCGGGCGGGCGGGGCGGTCGCTCAACGCAGCTTGAGCACGCTCCTGACACCGGCATGGTCGGAGGGCCACAGGCCCGACGGGGTGCGGTCGGCCTGTTCGGCGCCCACTCGATCCGTTTTCAGTGCGGTGACCTTGCCGCGGAAGAGCACGTAGTCGATGCGCTGCGTGAGGCTCGAGGCCGCGTTCCGCAGGTTGGCGGCCTGGCAGCAGGTGAAGCCGGGGTCTCGGCCCCGGGTGGCGGTCCACGCATCGGTGAAGCCGGCGGCCAGGAGGCGGTTGTAGGTCTGGGTGTTGGTCCCCGGTGTTGCGCCGACTCCGCCGGCGGCCGAGTTGAGGTCGCCGAGGAGCACGGTGGGGAGTTTGGTGTCCAGCGGGCCGGCGAGCAGTTCGCCGGCCTGTGCTTCCTGGACCGCGGGAGAGGAGGGCTCCAGATGGGTGCTGACCACCCGGGCGGTGCGGCCGCGCACGGTGGCGTCGGCGGCGACCCAGCCGCGTCGGATCCGGAGGGGAGCGGTGACGTCCGGGCAGCCGAACGCCGGCCGGCAGATTTCCACGTGGTTCTGGAACACGCCGGACTGCGCGTTGTCCACGGAGAACGCACGGGCGGGCAGGTCGGTGCGGGCCAGGAGCACGTCGCGGTCGGTCAGCCGGATGTCCTGCAGGCCGCCGCCGGGCAGGGCCCGCGGGGCCTCGAAGTCGCTGCCTACGGTGACGCTGGCCACGGCCTCGTAGTGCTTGCCCCGGGAGGCGAGCTCGTCGAGGAGGATCTGCAGGAAGTCGTACTCGACGTGGGTGGCACGGCCCGGTCCGGCGGGCGTCTGGCTGAGCCACAGCACGGCTTCCTGAAGGCCCACGAGGTGGGGGTCGCTGTCGGCGATCTCGTCGGCCAGCGCCTCGGCACGCTCGGGAAAGTCCGTCGCCTGAACGTTCGCGTACACCGTGGTCACCGCCTGGACGAGCGTCTCTTGGCTGGTGGCGGCGAGGACGGGCGCGAGATCGGCACCCAGGTAGAGGTTGCGGGTCAGGACCCGCAAAGGGGCTGAGGGCTCGGCTGCGGAGGCCGCGGTGAACGACCCTGGTGCGAGCAGCAGGACCGTGCACAGGGCGGATGTGAGGAAACGGCGCATCATGCAGGGAGACCTTTCGGCGAAAAGCGGGCGAAAGCCCGCATCTTCGGCGAAACCTATGGCGACCTGTGGGATGTGGCGATCCAGCTGTAGTCCGGGCGGCCGATGCGCCGTTTCCGACGGTCACGACCAGAACGCGTCGTACGCGGGCGGATCAGTGGCCAGCACCCACCCCTCGGTGATCCTCCCGTCCCTGATGTGGAAGACGATGGCGTAGTCCATGTCGAGTTCCTTGCCTTCACGTGACGCCGTCACATGGAGCAGGGCGACCGTGTGGTCATCGTTGGCGAGTACGTCGTGGAGCCGTGGACGGTACGTACCGCCCGTCAGCTGGGCCTCCCGGCCGAACAGGGCGAACGTGGCCTCGCGTCCTCGGTGATCTCCTGCCAGCTGATTCCTGCCGCCGATGTGCCAGACCACATCGGGGTGGAAGCCTTCCGCCAGCGCATCCATGTCACCCGCCGAGAAGGCATCCATCACGCGGCGAAACACGGCGAGGTGTGGGTGATCGGTCATCAGCGCCTCCTACGGCGCGAGCCCACGGGCAGGCTCCGCATTGCGCGACCGTACCCACCGGAGCACGCCCTGCTGCCGCCGACACCAGACCACTCACCCGCTCGCCACGCGCGCCCCGCGTCTCCGCCCGCTCCCGCCCGACCAGGCTCCCCGGCTCCCCCTGGTGACTCGCACCCGCCCGCATCACCTCCCCGGCCTCCGCCACCTCCGCCACCACGGCCGGTCCGTCGGTCGCCTGACGGCCTGCACCGTGATGGGCGGTGGGGCGGCTTATGCCCGGCCCCAGACGGTCTGGTGACGCTATGCCGAGAGGAGCGCGTAGCGATCTGGCGCGCCCAGGGCTCCGGGCCTGCTGCCCGGGTCCGGCTTCGGTGAATCGGAGCCTGCCCGGGGCTCTGGGCCTGCTGCCCGGGTCTGGCTTCGGTGAATCGGAGCCCCCCCGGGGCTCTGGGCCTGCTGCCCGGGTCTGGCTTCGGTGAATCGGAGCTGTCCGCCCGTCAGGGCGGCCGGTCGGGCGGCAGCCGCCGCCCGACCTCCCTGGCGGGGCCGCATGGGGTCCTGTCCCTCCATGCCATTCCTTCGGGGCTTCCCGACAGTCCTTGTCTTTCCGGGGCCGGCCGGGCGGTCAAGGGTGGAGCGCAGCGACATCGCGAAGCGACGCGACCGAAG